>NZ_JAPMAL010000026.1:0-138778 GCF_026343935.1 Paraburkholderia sp. CNPSo 3076
GGTGCGTAAGTTTGCCCGTCACCTGGAAATCCGCAACCTCCAGACACAGGCATTGCTGCGCACCCACATGCTGGCCGACAGGCCGGGCACGGTGGTACTGCCGCAGGACGAGCGGCCGTTCAATCCCTCCCGGGAAACGCGCCGCATCCTCGCGCAGGCCAGGACGATCGGGCCATCGGCCGAGCGCCTGTGCCAGCATCTGTTCGACACCGAAGGCCGGGTCGGTCAGCGCAAGCTCTGGGGCATCGTTGGCCTGGTCCGGCGCTACCCCCGCCGCCTGATCGAATCGGCCTGCGAGATCGCCATGAGAGAAGGCGTGCCCAGCTACAAGCACGTCAAGGCGCTGACCGAGCGTCTGCTGGAGCAGGCGCTAGCTGAACTGGACGCGCCCGTCCAGGGCGAACTGCCCTTGACTCAGGAACATCACCTCATCCGGGACGGCGACGACTATGCCGACCTGTTCACCCTCGGCGCCAAACATAGCGCCGCCATGCCATCAACCCATGGAGATCTCTCTTGAGCATGAGCCTTGCCGAAATCGACCGCGCCCTGCGCGAACTGCGCCTATCCGGCATCAGCGCGACACTCGAAACCCGGGTACTGCAGGCCCAGGCCAGCCAGCAGTCGTTCCTCGAAACCTTCTCCATGATTCTGCAGGACGAGCTCGACCGCCGGCAATCCCGACTGCTCGAACGACGTTTCCAGCAGTCCGGACTGGACGAGCGTAAAACCCTGACCGACTTCGACTGGTCCTTCAATCCGAAAGTACGCCGTCAAGCCTGCTTTGAGCTACACACCCTGAAGTTCGTCGCCGATAGCGACAACGCGCTGCTGATCGGCAAACCCGGCACCGGCAAAAGCCACGTTGCGAAGGCCATCGCCTACAACGCCACCCTGCAGGGGATGAAGGTGCGCTACGTCGAGTCCGACACCGTGTTCGCCGGCTATGCCGTGGAAACGCGCGCTGATCAGGACCGGTTGCTCAAAGCTCTCGTCGAGCCCGAACTCCTCGTGCTTGACGATCTGTTCCTCGCCAAACGCATCCCCGATGCCGCGGCCGAACTGCTGCAGACCATCGTCCATCAACGCTACAAGCAACGCCGCAGCATCCTCGTCACGTCCAACCGCGTCGTCCAGGACTGGGGGCGCTACCTTCGCGACAACACCATGGCTTCGACGATCCTTGACCGACTGCTTCATCGCTCCAAACTCCTCGAGTTTGAAGGCAAGAGCTATCGCCTGCGTGAAGCTGCCACCAGACTTGCCGTCACTGAGGAATCCGACGCATAATCCGCTCGTCCTGCCTGGGGGAATTTAGCCGCCCATAAGTGGAGGAGTTTGAACTGCCCATCGGGGAGGTCAGGGACGGTTTGAACGGGACGGACAGTTCCAAGGGAAGTGGGTTGCGCTGATTGTGACGCAGGGTCTCGGGGAAGTAAAGTTACGGCAGGCGCTTGAACTTTCAGGCGGTCGTCTGAGGCAGGCATTCAGTCATGCGGCAAAGCTAGCGAAAACAGCCCGTATCTGAGAACGTGTGTGTTGCTCCAGCGCACAAGCACCATTGTCATTCGCGTATCTGAGGTACTTGTCCGCGACGTTTCCAGCCGACCCGGCTTTGCTCGCCTTCTCGGTCATGGTCAACCGGGTTCCGAGTGCACCCGACAAGCTAGTGGGAGCCGAGCGCAAACTGCGCCTTTTGATGCTCGCTTGCGCAGCTCCAGTCTGATTGGCCAAGTACTCGACGGACCACAATGGAAGAATTTCCGTTATTTACCAGATATACTCGCCCATTCGCTGCAGCAATCGAGAGACAAGGAATTCCGATGCTAACAAGACAGGACGTGGAGTCGGCTTATTCGCTGCTCCTTGCGCGCCCCGCCGAACCGGACGCGATTGAGTACTGGATGCAGAATGCCGAGAGCTCTCTTGACCTGATTCGAGGGCTTATGGGGTCTGACGAATTTCGGGCCAATCGAATTCCAAAGTTGATCAAGGCAGGATTTTCTTTCTCGTCGCTTACTCCGATGGAGCAGCCTGACTCTGGTGAGCCGATGCAGGCAGCTATCCATACCGGACTACGCCAAATCGATGTCTCGACAGTCAACAGTCCAGATGCACGTCCTGGAACGGTGGTCATCAAGGTTGGTGCAGTCGGTATATGTGGCACCGATTTGTCTTCTTACAGAAAGGATTCGAGCCGTCACTCCGTCCCGCAAGGCCACGAATACGCAGGCGTAATCGTCGCGGTAGGCGAAGGTGTTTCCCCGGCGCGCGTCGGGCAAAGGGTTACTGCTGATGTATTTCTAAATGCGATGTGCGGGAAGTGTGAGTTCTGCGTCCGCGGCCTAGCATTTCATTGTATCGATAAGGAGGCTCCGCTGCGTACCGGAGGTTTCGCTCAATATGTGCGAGTCAAGGACTCCGCCACGTTTGACCTTCCAGATTCAGTCGATGATTCGCTAGGCGCACTTGTAGAACCACTTGCGGTTGGCGTGCACGCCATGCGCCGTGTGGGTGTCAAGCCAGGAATGACTGGTGTAGTAATTGGTGCAGGATCCATCGGACTCGGCGCCGTGGCGGCGGCGCTCGATGCGGGCGCCACAAAGGTGTTTGTCGTTGCGAAACACGCGTTTCAAGGTGAACTCGCCAGATCCATTGGTGCCGAGGACTTTTTCCCGGATACCGAGACAGCTCTAAAGCGGGTTTTGGAAGCCAATTCTCATGGCGTCGACTTTGCAGTCGAGGCAGTAGGCGGCTCGCAGTCGACGCTTGATCTGGCGTGCCGCCTCGTTCGACCTCTCGGGTCGGTTGGTATCGTCGGCGCCTTCGACCCAGGATTCAAAGGAGTCGACGTGTTCCCTCCGTTGGTAAAAGAATTGACATTCCAATTCTCCAACTGCTATGGGTATCTGGACGGGAAGCACGACTTCGAGATTGCAATTGATCTTCTCGCGCGCAAGGCTGATCAACTTCGGAAATTGATCACTCACGAATTCTCGATGGCGGATGCGGCTCGTGCATTTCAAATCGCGGATGATAAGCAATCGGGCGCGGTGAAGGTGCAAATCCGACCATAAGCTCCACGCGCCCCATCAATTCAACGGAACTACCACGCGATTGTCTGTGCAGCGGCGGCACTCGTTGCCGCATTCACGTTCGCCCGGGGCGTTGCGAGTTGCTGCTGGCACGCACTCGCTCACGCAGTGAAACTTACCGCGACGGTCTGCGCATCGGTTTACGTATGCCGCGCCAGCGCCTAGCAGGTTGCTGAAATACCGTTTTGCAGGGTGCTTAGAAGCAGTTTTCAGGGGTGACCTACCCCTTACCGGAGTCGCGCGAGCGGCATGCAGGACTTCCTATGAGGTCGGGAATTTTTTGTGAAGCCCTCCCGGAAGGTATTTCAGCAACCTGCTAGGCACACTTGCCGTTCGCACATGCTCCCTACGCATTTTGACCGTCAAGAGCGGTACCATGTTGATTACAATGTCCGTCGGACCAATCGACCATGAGCAACGCGATGATCACTAAAGAGGATGTCGTCTCAGCATATAACTTGCTACTTCGACGTGAGCCGGAGAGCGATGAGGCTATTAATAGCTGGTTGAAGCGTTGCGCGGATCCTGAGGACCTGGTCAAAGGTATACTTGGATCGAGTGAGTTTAAGCGCGGCATCTTCAAGCGTGCTTTGCAGCCGTCACAAGCGCCGTTGTCCGCAGAAGAAATTATTAGTAAGTTCGGCGTTTATCCTGAGCCTCTCTTGGTGAATTGGCTAAGAAACTTACCCGACATCGAAGGGATGCTCTTGCCGAGCAGCGCATATATTTCCTCTGTTCTAACGCAGATTCAGGCTCGCAACGGATATGGTGGAAACATCATTGAGATTGGTGTTTACCACGGCAAGCATCTCGCAGGTCTGGCAACTTCATTGCGCCCCAACGAGAAGGCCATCGCAGTTGACATCTTCGAAGATCAAGAGCTGAATAAGGACATGGCTACCTATGCCGACGGTGGCTTTGATTCTTCTCTTCGCAATCTCACTCAAGATGCGTTCATAAAAAACATGTCGGCCTACTGCCCGGGGGGCGACGTATTGATTTTCAAACGATCTTCCCTAGAAGTCCATGCGGATGATCTTATGCCTGATGGGCAGAAAGCTCGATTCTTCTCAGTCGATGGAGGTCATACAAGAGAGGTCCTCCTCAACGACCTTCGGCTTGCCGAGGATACCCTCGCGCCGCATGGCATTGTCTCCATCGATGACATCATGAGCGAAGATTGGCCTGGGGTCATAACCGGGACTGTCCAGTACTTCGATGGCGATACAAACCTGCGCCCTGTGGCATTCATTGCGAATAAGCTGTTGTGCACATTTGCACCGTTTATCGACTTCTACCGCGATGCACTGCTCAGAATTGCACCCCGATCCCTTCGTGCGCGCAATGTAGAGTTCTCGAACTACACGGCCGACCGCTATGTTGATGGCGATGACCTGCATATTTTCTTGAAATCCTTGCCAGCATAAACCTTTGTGGTGAGAGGCGATCGGACAATTCTCGTTCTCCTCTCTCATCACGAAGGCTTGCTGCGCAAATCGATCGATGCTCCTCCGTATTCATTCGCCGTGGTCCAGTGGGACCTAGGGAATTTCTCCACCCGGTGGGATGCAAACTCGCAATCGTTGCTGCCCGGGGCGCAGATCTGTGCAAGCAGCGTACCAAGCTGTGTCTGGCAGGCGTTGAGCGACATCACGAAATCAACTCAAAACTGCTGTGTTTGAGATCGATTGCTCTGGCTCGCCACATTAGACGGGTGCGTATATGACGCTCCGGGTGCAGATCATGAGTACAGAGCACGATCGCCGCCTGACATACGGCACTGAGCCTGATGGAAGGGGCCCGGTGGGTAGTGGACGCCGTCGGCGAGTTATAGACAGCGAACAATGACACTGGGGCGCCTCGCTATAATAGTTGTCTGTCACCTCAGATTGGAGATGTCATGCGCATCGTTATCGACCTTCAACCGTGTCAGGATGATAGCCGGTTCCGCGGGCTTGGCCGCTACTCAAAATCACTTGCTAAAGAGATAGCGCGTCAATCCATTCCGCGAGGGCACGAAGTTTGGTTGCTACTGAACGATAATTTTCCAGGCACAATCGATCCAATCAAGCAAGATTTTGATGGGCTGATTCCGGCCGCCCAAATCGTTACGTTCCCAGGAATGGGGAATGTCGCCGAATTTGTCTCTGGGAACGAATGGCGTCTCCGCGCGGCTGAGCATTTGAGGGAGCTATTCTTAGCTCACATGCAACCAGATGTCGTTCATGTCTCAAGTCTGTTCGAAGGGACGGTTGACGATGCGGCAGTGACGATCGGCGCAAATGGCAAAAAAATTCCGACGTCCGTGACGCTGTACGACTTGATTCCGCTTGCCCTCAAAGATATTTATCTGACTGAGCAGTACATAAAGGACTATTACGTTCGAAAGCTCGCCTCGCTTAGGCGCGCCGATTTACTGTTAGCAATCTCCGAAAGCTCGCGTCGCGAAGCCATCGAGTTACTCGGCATAGAGGCTGACCAGATAGTCAACATCTCTACGTCCATCGACGACGGATTTTGGCCCCGCCCTCAGTCGGCAGCCGAGGCCAAAGCACTTTTAGATAGATATGGGATTAGTCGTCCTTTCATTTTTTACGTTCCCGGTGGATTTGACCCACGGAAGAATTTCGGTACTCTCATAGACGCATTTTCTCGACTGCCAGACGACATGCGCAGCGCTCACCAACTCGTCATTGGGAGCAGTATCCGTCCACACGAGAAGGGCGCGCTCAAAGCTGAAATATCTTCATTTAGCTTGAGAGATGATGAAGTCATAGTTACCGGCTACATACCGGACGATGATCTGGTATGTATGTATAGTATTTGCGAGCTACATGTATTTCCGTCGCTTCATGAGGGATTCGGCCTTCCCGTGCTTGAAGCGCTCGCGTGCGGAGCGCCATCTATCGCTTCAAATAGCACCAGCCTGCCAGAAGTTATCGGGCGCACCGATGCACTCTTTGACCCGACGTCCGCAGTTGACATTGCCGAAAAGATAGAGCGAGCATTGTCAGATGCGGACTTCAGGGCGTCGCTCCGAGCCCACGGCATAGCCCACGCGAAAAAATTCTCTTGGCAACGATCGGCCGAGACGGCACTTGATGCGTTTGACTCTCATTTTCGCCCGTTAGAAAGAGTCGGGCCGGTTGCAACGTCAGCAAGCGAGTTGGAGCGTCAAGTACTGAGGGAACTGGAAAAAGATACTGCGCTGCAACCGGCCACAGATAAGGACCTGGCACTCTTATCCGACAGCACAATAAAGGCCGCCCAAACGCTTGACGGCATCGCCCAGTCTTGGCACTGATTGGCAACAACAGCCCAATCAAAAATCGTAACGGTCGCCTTAGCACTGTTTGCATCCATAGACGGCAATCTGATTTTTACCAGAACGTGGTGGGAATCAGAGGAAATGGACATTTACTGCGCGTGGTTCCAGGCGAGTTTGGAGAAATTATCCGAATGAGTCTTGCACATTGGTTGTCGCAGAGGCATGACACCGGCACTGTGGTCTGGGCATCCATCTACACCAGTACTTACTTAGAGCCATTCCACGGTACGCAGCAAACCGACGCTGACGGTGGCTACCAGGCCATCTGCGAAACCGGGCACCACACGAAGGCGGTTTGTTGGACGCACACTCGGCGACAGTTCCACGGACTGCACCCAGCGTACGAGAGGTGGGCAGTGGTCGGCGTAGCAATCTGTTCGGCGGAGCAAATTCCGGCGGCGAACGTGTCGCCGTGATTTACAATATTGTTAGCACCCCAAAATCCATCAGCATCGCTCCTGAGGCGTATCTGCGCTTCGTGCTCGCTCGCATAGTCGACCGTGCGATTGACCGTCCCATCGATTTCGCATCGTGGCCCGACGCCGATCAGTTCCGCACCGCAGTCTGACGACCATGATCCCCAGTCAAAACGTCGCTGGAGGGGCGGGTACGGGGCGCGTGGATTGTGCGTCTCAACTGCGCAATTTCGGTCCCAGAATCTGCCACTGGAGTAATATCTGGCAATTCTTCAGCGGGAGGGAGAGCATGCAAGTCTTACGAAACATCGAAGATCTTGACAGAAAAATTGCGGAATGCCACGCGGCGGCCGCTGTCTCCGATGCAGCCCTGCGAAATACCTTTGATACTTTCAGGATGGATCCGCCGCCACTCCCGGAAGATCCTTTTAGCGAGGAATATCTGCGTGCACAGATGGCGCTGTATACGCGTGTCGCCGGTAAACCATATCAGACCAAAAACGAGGGGTACCCAGTAGATGTAACATCACTCGAAAGCATCTTCCCTTATAGTACACGCTCTCCAAATATTATAGGTGCGCAATACATCGCGATCGGGGCTCTGTTGAATCGACTCTGTATTCGGCCACCTGCGAGGCTGATTGAGTTTGGTGCGGGTTGGGGGAATATGTCGGTTGCCCTTGCTCAATCTGGCTACGACGTGACAACCGTCGATGTCGATGAGGGCTTTTGTAGACTCATTCAACAGCGCGCGAAGAAACTCGATATATCGATCAGATCAATAAATGCCGATTTCATGGTGGCGGAAACGCTAGATGAAAAATTTGATGCGGCGATATTTTTCGAATGCTTTCACCATTGCGCCGATCATCTACGATTGCTTTGTGCGTTGCATCGCATTATTAAACCAGAAGGCCGCGTCTACTTTGTGGGTGAACCTATTGAAGATAGGCAGCCAATGCCATGGGGTCTAAGGCTTGATGGAGAGTCGTTATGGGCAATACGGCAGCATGGCTGGCTTGAATTGGGATTCCAGGAAGAATATTTTCGGAAAGCGCTTCATCGCACAGATTGGGAAGTCGTGAAGCACGCCTCTTTTACCCATGTGGCCCATTTGTGGGAAGCTACATCCATACAGGGGCGCGCGGCTGCTCCCCTGGATTCCGTTAAGTCAGAGGCTTCAAGTCCCAGTGCTATAAATCTTGATCTCGAAAAAACCAAGCAAGCCCTTCATTTTGCAAGAATACAAATCGAGGCATTTGAGAAATCGACCTCATGGAGAATAACGGCGCCATTGAGGGCCATTGCTCGCGCCATCAAATCTTAGCCGGAGGTGCCGCTCCGCCAGCGAAGTCCCGACAGATTCAGCGAGCTGCACGCAGCGGTTCTCTTCGGAGAGAGCGAAACTTTACGTGCATGCCTCCACGTTACGAGATTCGTTGCGCAACTCACCAACGGCATCACGACGCATCGACAAATTTTTGAATTGTTAGGCTGTGTTTATTGCGCAGCATCGAACTGGCTTGAGTCGAAATGATTTGATTGCGAGTCCGAGTAAGCGGGTGTCTGCGGAGCCTGTGAATTCCGAAGGATGCCGTGCATAGGGTGCGGTAATTTCCAATGTTGGATGTTCTACTGCAGATGTCGTGGTAATTGTTCCTCGGAATAGGTGAATTCCGCTATCGGATTGCAAATGATAGTCCAGATCCATTCCACCGAGCATCAATCTGGTTGTATGAATCTCGGGCTCAGAGATAGTGGCAAGCGCCGTCATTTCGTAACTGTATTCAACGGAGGGATCCAGCATGCAAGGCAGGAAGAGCCTTGCGGCATCCGATGTCCATCGGACACCGTGCCAGTGCGGCCAGAGTTCTCTTTGGTGGAAACCTTCGTGGCTGATCGAATCGTTCATGTCGAGTTCGACCCAGGAGGTTTGGGTGCTGCTGCCGGCGCGATTCCTTGTGGCTTGCTCCGTGGTTTGCAGTAGGTAAAGCTCGAGCCCGAACTCATAGAGTCGCTGGTCAAGCGAATTTTTTTCGAGGAGCAAGCGCCTGAGACCAGGGTCGATTGTTCTGTCGTAGCTTCCGATGTTCTCCGCGAAAGCGTTCAGATTTGAATTAAAATTGAAATGACTTTTTAGTAGCGAAATGGATTCCTTCATTTTTTCGAAGATACCAATAAAGGAAATTTGTTCAAGATTTGATTTTGCTTTTTTAAGGGAATTTTCGTCGACAGGCTTAATGAGGTCGAAAATCTTCGTGCCCGCACTGAATTCAAAACTCAGGGCGTGTCTATCCATTGGAATTGACACATTGTTGAGTTGATCTCCGGATAGCCACTTTGTTTGCATGTTAAAAATGACCTCTGCGTATGGCGAGTGCAGAAATTCAGCCAGAGTTCTGCTTTCACTCACTTCTCCGATGCGCTTGAGGTGATTGAACATACTGATTGAGAGGTCTACAGGCGAGCGCAAAAACACCAGGGTCCTTACCGGCTGAGACATCAATCGAGAAACGCTGAGCGGGATGTGTCCGCAGATTGCTTTTGCGCTCTTTAGCAACCGGTAATCTAGTGTATTTCCATAGTACGAATCGCGGATCTGCCTCATTTGGAGCGCCTCTGATAACGAAAGGTTATCCTCTATGAGCGCGGTTACGGATGTGCCGGCTGTTTTGGGAATATGTAGAAAAAAAATCGGCGTATTGCTATCCATGTCAATTAAAAATTCCCTTTTTGGCGATTTGATGGATTTGTAATTTAAATCGGATGTCGTGAGCGATCAACCCGGGATTGCGGTTCGGAGGCAACCGGGAGCGAAGTATTCCACAGGGCCAACCTCACTTCAGCTGGTATGGCTGGCGTTGTATTTCGCATGGCACTTCAGCGCGCAATGGCTTTCGGGCCTCCATTATCGTCAATCTGTCTCATGTCTGCCGCGCCAAACGCAGCAACGGGGACCGCGAATCCCCGAGTTCAGTGCATTTCACGCTATGACTGCCTGCGTAATCTGCTTCGCCTGGTGGCTGGGTTATACAATAGCGGATGGATAGAGTCACATTCATGTTGGCAAAGCCCGCAGGGAGCCCGAGTGTAGGCGCAGGAGCGGTCAGCGTGATTGCTGGTCGCGGTGCCTCATCGGCCATTTTTTTGACGCTTACCGATGACCAAACATATAGTGCTGACCGGCGCGAGCGGCTTTGTCGGCCAGGGGGTTGCCCGCCAACTACTCGCTAAAGGCGATCAGGTTACGAGGGTTGTTCGTCGGCCAACCCCCGCGGTTGAGGGCGCGGCCACGTGGCTACTGGATACGGATGACTTCCACGATATCGAATCTCACTGGCCTGCTGATCTGGAATGTCAGGCGGTCATTCACCTCGCCGCGCGTGTCCACGTGATGCGAGATCGCTCGGCGGATCCACTTGCAGCGTACCGCGAGACCAATGTGGCCGGCACATTGCGCGTCGCGCGCGCTGCTCATCAAGCCGGTGCCCGCCGTTTCGTTTTTGTCAGCAGCATCAAGGCGGTCGCTGAGTCGAGCGCGGGGCGTGAGGCGCTCAGCGAACTGGTGCCCCCCCGGCCTTTGGATCACTATGGGGTGTCGAAGCTCGAGGCGGAGCGTGCGCTAAGGGAGTACGGCGGGCAGTCTGGTCTCGAGGTAGTGATCGTCCGCCCGCCTCTAGTGTATGGTCCCGGTGTGCGGGCGAACTTTCTTCAGCTAATGGATGCGATCGCGAAAGGCGTGCCGCTCCCGCTGGGTGGGGTCGAAGCACGCCGGAGCATGGTATTCGTGGACAATCTGGCCGACGCGATTGTGCATTGCGTAATGGATCGACGTGCTGCCGGCGAGCTTTTTCACGTGAGCGACGGTCATGATCTTTCCGTTGCCGAATTGGTGCGCATGCTCGCGTGGCAACTCCATGCACCGAGCCGTGCGCTCGCGGTTCCGCCTGTGCTGTTGCGGGTTGCCGGACATTTAACCGGTCGGTCCGCGCAGATTGGGCGACTGCTCGACGAGTTGAGAGTGGACAGCAGGCGCATCACCAGCGTGCTGGGCTGGCAACCGCCTTATACCGTGGAGCAAGGCTTGCTCGAAACTGCTGCGTGGTATCGCGCTACTCACTGATATCCATTTTGAACAGCATGCCTTTAACGAATCTGGACGTGCTTTATAGCGCTTTGTTTGCGTTTTGCCTTTGTGCACTCGCACTTTGGGGGCTGCTAAAGACTGGAATAGCTTGGCGTCTCGCAACTGATGTTCCAAACGATCGCTCCCTTCATGTCGTGCCAATTCCGCGTGCCGGCGGCTGGGGGATCGTGCCCGTTGTGGCGGTTCTGATGATGTTCGAGTCTCCGTCACTCTGGTTAATCGCATTTGCCTTCGCAGTATTGGCCGCGGTATCCCAGATCGACGATCGTCGCGGATTGCCGGTTTCGGTGCGCTTTGGCGCTCATGTGTTTGCGGTCGCCGCGCTCGTCGCGCTCTACCCGGCGCAGGTGCCCTGGCCGGCGCTTGCCGTTATCGCCTTCTTGATGACCTGGCTCGTCAACCTCTACAACTTCATGGACGGCTCCGATGGCCTCGCGGGTGGTATGGCCCTCTTTGGCTTCGGCGGATACGCGATCGCCGCGCTTACGGCTGCGCGACCGGACTTGCAGCTTGCAGTCGCAAGCGCACTCGCAGCTGGTGCCGCGGGCGGGTTTCTGCTGTTCAATTTTCATCCGGCACGGATTTTCCTCGGCGATGCCGGATCAATTCCGCTTGGCTTCCTTGCCGGTGCGCTTGGCTATTGGGGCTGGCGGGGCGGCGCGTGGCCGATCTGGTTTCCGGCACTCATTTTTTCTCCTTTCATTGCCGACGCGTCCGTCACGCTGGCGCGGCGGTTACTTCGTGGAGAAAAAGTTTGGCAGGCGCATCGCGAGCACTACTACCAGCGCATGGTGCAGATGGGGTACGGCCATGCCCTCACGGCGCGCATTTGGTATTCATTCATGGCCGCGGGCATAATGCTGGCTATCGCAGCAAGGACACTTGCACCCGTCCAGCAATGGCTGGCCGTTGTCACATGGGCGACGTTACTTGGGGCGGCGGGGATGTATGTCGACCGGCGCTGGCGAAGGCACCAGTCCCGCCTTGTGCAAACCTGACAGTTATGTTGCGTCGATGAAAAAATTCAAAGCCCGCTGGCTTTCGCTTGGCGCGTTTGCGTTCGATCTCTGCGCCGTCATTGCCGCATGGCTGATGGCATATGTAATCCGGTTCAACGGTCCGGTACCGTCCGCCTATTTCCACAGCGGCCTCCATGCGCTCGTCCTAGTTTTGATCGCGTATGCGGTGATGTTCCGGACCTACGGCCTGTATCGCGGCATGTGGGTATTCGCCAGCCTGCCCGATCTTGTCCGTATCGCCAAGGCTGTCGGCATGGGAGGGCTCGCCGTCGTAATTGGTACGGCGTTGCTTCAACCGCAGCCCATCGTGCCCCGTTCTGTTTGGCTCGTCTCACCCATGCTGCTTTTCCTGATCATGGGCGGTTCACGTGCGCTGTACCGAAGCGCCAAGGAGTTTTACCGCTATGGCGGCCTAGTCGGGCAGGGCAAGCCGGTTTTCGTGATCGGCGCAGGCACGGCCGGCGCCAATCTCGTTCGGGAACTGAAACGCTCGGGCGAATGGCGTCTCGTCGGCCTTCTCGATGATGATCCCGTCAAACTGGGCCGCGAACTTTACGGCTACCGCGTACTGGGCGCAATCAACGATCTGCAACGCTTGAGCGCCCAAATGAAGGTCGAACATGTGATTATCGCCGTACCTTCGGCTTCGCCCGAAGTGCATCGGCGGATTGCGACGCTGTGCGTGCGCGCCTGCGTTAAAGCGCTCACGTTGCCCGCGCTTACGGCACTTGGCGAAGAACAGGCGTCGCTTGCGCGTGTCCGCCGGATCGATCTCGAGGATTTGCTGGGCCGCGAGCCTGTGCATATCGAGACGGCGCACGTCGAGGCGTTGCTGAAGGCTCGCGTGGTGATGGTGACGGGAGCAGGCGGCTCGATCGGCTCCGAACTGTGCCGTCAGATCATGGGCTTCGGTCCGGCGCAACTCGTGGCGCTCGACAGTTCGGAGTTTGCGCTCTATCGGCTGAACGAGGAACTGCGTGAGAGCTACCCCGAAGTCGAGGTGCTGCCCGCAATTGGCGACGTCAAAGATTCGCTCGTGCTTGATCGGATCATGGAGACGTATCGTCCACACATCGTCTTCCACGCCGCGGCCTATAAGCACGTGCCGCTGATGGAGGAGCTCAACACCTGGCAAGCCGTGCGCAACAACGTGCTGGGTACGTATCGCGTAGCGCGGGCGGCGATTCGTCACGACGTTTCGCGATTCGTGCTGATTTCAACCGACAAGGCAGTCAACCCGACCAATGTGATGGGTGCCAGCAAGCGGCTCGCGGAGATGGTTTGTTCGTCGCTCCAGCAAAGCGCGGGTCATCGGACGCGCTTTGAAATCGTGCGGTTTGGAAATGTGCTTGGCAGTGCGGGGAGCGTGATTCCGAAGTTTCAGGAGCAGATCGCGCGCGGCGGCCCCGTGACGGTGACACACCCGGAGATCACGCGCTTTTTCATGACGATCCCCGAGGCCTCACAACTGGTCCTGCAGGCATCGAGCATGGGCCAGGGCGGTGAGATTTTCATCCTCGACATGGGCCAGCCCGTGCGGATTGCGGATCTGGCGCACGACCTCATTCGTTTGTACGGCTTCACGCAAGAACAGATTCACGTAGTGTTCACGGGCTTGCGCCCCGGCGAGAAGCTCTATGAGGAACTCCTCGCCGACGACGAGACGACTACGCGCACACCGCACCCGAAGCTTCGCATTGCGCGGGCTCGCGACGTGCCCGCAGATCTGCTGGAGCAACTTCTGCCTTGGCTGATGCAGCTTCGCGTAGTTGGTGACGACCAGGTTCGCCGCGACTTGCATCGCTGGGTGCCGGAATACCAGATGCCCGCGACGATGGCGCTACGCAGTATCGCACCCAAAACTAACGTTTCATAAAGCAGTGTGTGCTGTCGCGGCCGACAGTCTACGCCGGGATGCTTATCCAAAGCGGGAGAGGCGTCCTCCTCGCACTCGACAAGCAGCAGGTACAGTTGATGATCGTCGATACAGCAGTCAGAGGAAGCTCTTACAAACGGTACTTGGGTCGTGCGCCGGTTGCGCAGAGATTGCAACATTTCGAGGCTTTCGACTCGGCGGCCAATGAGAGGCACGCGACTGTCGATTCCGACCAGTTCAGAAGAAGCGACTGGCTGCTCGGCATTCGCGACATGCCGGCGGCGCGGAAAACTTGCTTTCTGGAAGTGGTGAAACTGATCTTCGTGCCGATTGCCAGGAATGCCCATATGTCCAGGCGCGACGCTATTGCGAAGGAAATGCGAGACGCCGTTGATTGCTCGCTTGACCGACATTTCTACCGGGTGGACAAGGCGAACTTCGACGCGCTCTAGCGTCGATTCGACGTCCGAAGCTGACGCTGCCGTCGGGCTCGAAAGTACGGGCGAGGGCGTCATGGCACGACTTCAGGTCGCTGGAATCTCGTCAACGAGCCAGCGGTCATCCAGCATGACGAATTGAATTCCAGAACGGATTTATGAAAAAGGGCGTCAATTTTTTTGGGCCGTATGAAGCGAAGGACAGCATTGGGCGTGTCGCCTCGCTCAGTATCGACTGTCTGGGTGCGTCCACGCTGCCTTTCGACGTCTATCTGCTTTCCCGGCCGTCGCCGTCGCAAGTCGTCGAGTACGCCACGATCGACGAACGTCTGCTGGCGTCCCTGAAACACAAGGTCAACCTCTTTCATTTCAACGCACGGCGGGTTCCGCTATATTTCTCCCGCCTCGGCGAGGGCTCGCTGAATGGTTTTTACAACATCGGCTACTGGGTTCACGAAATGCAGACCATTCCCGCGCATTGGGCGCGGCAACTCGAATTCTTTGACGAGATCTGGACGCCATCGGCACTTTGCCAGGCGGCGATTGCCCGCTCCGCCAATATTCCCATCGTCAAGATTCCCTATCCGATCGAAAGTCGCGACATCACGCCGAGAATTCAGGCGAGGCGCGCCGGCCAGCACTTCGACACGTTCCATTTCCTGACGATCTTCGATGTGTACAGCGACGCGGAGAGAAAGAATCCGCTATTCACCATTCGAGCCTTCCTCGAACAATTTGCCCATGACAATTCGGTTCGGCTGACGATCAAGGTCAAGAACCTGAAATACGACCCGCTGCTTTCGAAGAAGCTGACCGAGATCGTCGAACGTCATTCGAATATCGAGCTGATGGACCGCCATCTCGAGGACTCGGAAATGGCCGCTCTGTACGACGACGTGGATGTCTATGTCTCGCTGCATCGGGCGGAAGGCTTCGGATTGACGATCTCCGACGCGATGAGCCGCGGCATCCCCGTCATGGTGACCGGCTACTCGGGAAACATGGAGTTCTGCGACGTCTCCGATACGCGCCTCGTGGCCTACGATCTGCGGCCGGTCGGCCACAACCGGCCGCGTTATCGAAGCGACGATCTGTGGGCAGAGCCCAGCATGGAGGATGCCACTCGCGCCTTCGCGGACATGGTGGCGAACTACGGGCAGTGGCTGACGAAAGCGGAGCATGCACGCAGTCGCGTGGACCACGATTTTTCCGTTGGCGCGATCGGAAAGCTGATGCACGAACGCATCGAGCTCATCAATCAAAACTTCGAGTTTGCCGATGACATGACCGATCGATCGATCGATGTCGACGTCGGCATTGTCAATACGTACGGGTTCTAGAGTGGAACTGTATCTACTACGGCATGGAGCAAGCACGGCCAACGAGCAGCGCCTCGTCTGCGGCGCTGAGGATTTCCCGCTATCGCAAACGGGTGTCGCACAGGCCGGCGAGGTTTGCCGCTATCTGGAAAGCATTGCGTTCACGCGCATCTATACGTCGTCGCTCACGAGAGCACGAAGCACGATCGCGTCGCTCGTGAACCCACGCTGCCCGGTTCACGTCGAACAGGAGATTGTCGAGCTGAATACGGGAGCGTATAGCCATTGGACGCTCGACGAGCTCTGGGCGATGGACGCCCGCTATCAACGACCGTGGCTCACGCCCGATCTGCGTTATCCGCAAGGGGAGTGTTTTCGCGAGATGGTCTCGCGCATCACGGGTTGGTTTGACCGCGAATCGCGGGTCTGGGAGCGAGACGAGACGGTTCTGATCGTCGGGCATGAAGGGACATTGCGCTCGATCCTCCTCCGGCTTCTCGGACTGGAATTGAGCGACTACCCGGATTTCCCCATCGGCAATTGCGACCTGCTGAACGCGACCATTGTGCCGGGTCGCGCGACAACGTACCGGCACATCCCATTGACGAGTCTGGCCGACCCATCATGAAACGTATCTTGCTGACGACCTGGCCGAGCGCCTTTCTGCACCGCGGCGGCGGAGAGCAGGAAATCCTGTTGCTCAACGAATTCCTGAATGCATCGGGAGTGATGTCGGACATTTACGGCCCGACTTCACGGTCGCTGGGTGCTTACGATTCCGTGATCCACTTCTCCATGCAAGGCGGATCCGAGTTGATCGTCGATGAATTGGCCGGTGCTGGGCGTCATCTGATCCTGTGGCCGAATCTCTGGTTCGTCGACGAGCCGGGTGAGCAGCAGCTGGAACGTCTGTCCCGGCTGCTTGCGCGTTTTGACGCCATCGTCTTCAAGTCACACGCCGAGGAAGCGCACTTCGCGCGCTATTTGAGTCTCGAAGGCAAACAGGTGATTCGTATTGCACCTTTGATCTCGCCAAAATTCCGCCGCAAAGGGAAAGTTTCGAGAGTCTTTCAGGAATCGTATGGTCTCGATCGCTACGCGATCTGGCCTGGCATCATCGAACCGCAGAAGAATCAGCTTGCAGCCGTCGAAGCCTTCAAGGGGCTCGATCTGAATCTCGTGATTTCGGGCGCGATTCGCGATGAGGCCTACGCCGCCGAATGCCGCCGCGCCGCTGGACCGAATGTGACGTTCATTCCTGTGATGCCGTTTGGCTCCGAACTGCATTTGTCCGCGCTGGCGTACAGCCATTTGTTCATCGAGCTGTCGCGGGATTTTCCAGGTACGTCGGCACTGGAGGCGGCGACGATGGGGTGCGAGCTCCTGCTTTCGAAGTCCGCCTGGACGGCAGAGTTTCTGGCCGACGCGTGTACCCAGGTGGACGCGGACGATATCGGGCAGATTCGTCGTGCGGTCGAAGCAACATTGGAAGACAGTTCGCGCTCGGCGGCGGGATTTACCTCGTTGTCGATGAACGATTCAGTCGCGCCACTGCTGCACTATCTCGAACACATCGAGTAAGACCGCAGGCGGGAGCTTGCTCGCGATTTCGACGCTCGGCGTCGAAATCGCGCGAGTCAGCGCAGTTTCGCGCCGCTTGCGACGGATCGCGCACTGCCTGGAAAGGAGTGGGTGTTGACCCTTCGCGGCGCCGTGATATGGCCGTTACGATGCAAATGATCGATGAGTTGCGCGACACAAACGTCCACGTCGGACTCTTGTGTGCGCAATACGACGTCGGGATTGACTGGAGGGTAGTACGGCGAACCCAAGCCCGTGAACTGTTTGATTTCGCCGCGGCGGGCGCGCTGATAAAGCCCCTTGGGGTCGCGTCTTTCGCAGATCTCGAGTGGCGTGTCAACAAACACTTCCACGAACGAGGCCTCACCTACGATGCGCCGCGCATTTTCGCGGTGCTCGGGCTCGGGCGAGATGGTCGCCGCGACGGCGACAAATCCTTCGCTGCAAAAAAGCGCCGCTACATGGGCGACGCGCCGAAGGTTTTCGGTACGCTCGGCTTCGCTAAAGCCGAGATCCGAGTTGAGGCCCGTGCGAAGTACGTCCCCATCGAGCATCGTGGCGTGAAGGGAGAGCGTATGCAATTGATCGACTAAGGCACGCGCAATGGTTGATTTGCCCGCCCCGGACATGCCGGTGAGCCATATCACTATGCCCGTCGATGTTGCTGTTTCCACCTTTTTGCTGTCCCAATGAAAGTGAATGCGATTCATGCGACACACCATTCTAGCTGGTTAAGCAGCAATTGTAATACCGTAGTAATAAACTGCAACAAATTTGCAGGCTTGTAACTTTCTGTGATGCAGGAGAGGTTTCTGACGCCGTCGAACGGCATCCGTCACTTTATGAGAACCTTTGAAAATTCCCCTGAGTCCAACGGCACTAGAAACGGTCAAGAACGTCGGATGTCGTTGTACAGGAATGTGATATAACGGCCGGCGGCAAACACAGCTTGCGCAGAATGCTCCGCATGGCGGCACTCATGCACTTGAGGAATAGAGTTTCGTGAAATCAGCAATCATTACTGGCATTACGGGCCAGGACGGCGCCTATCTGGCGGAGCAGCTTCTAGAGAAAGGCTATATCGTCTATGGCACGTACCGCCGGACGAGTTCCGTCAACTTTTGGCGTCTCGAAGAGCTTGGCGTCGCGCATCATCAAAATCTGCGCCTCGTCGAGCACGATCTGCTGGATGCGGGCAGCTGTATTCGCCTGATGGAGCGCGCCCAGCCCGACGAGGTCTACAACCTTGCCGCGCAAAGCTTCGTCGGCGTGTCGTTCGAGCAGCCGGCGCTCACCGCGCAGGTGACCGGAGTCGGCGCCCTGAATCTGCTCGAGGCGCTGCGCATCATCAATCCGGAGGCGCGGTTCTATCAAGCCAGCACGTCGGAGATGTTCGGCAAGGTGCAGGCTATTCCTCAGACGGAATCGACGCCGTTCTACCCGCGCAGCCCGTACGGTGTCGCCAAGCTCTACGCGCACTGGATCACGGTGAACTACCGTGAAAGCTACGACATGTTTGCGTCGAGCGGCATTCTCTTCAATCACGAGTCGCCGCTGCGCGGCCGCGAGTTCGTGACGCGCAAGATCACCGATTCGCTCGCGAAAATCAGCCTCGGCCAGCTCGACGTACTCGAACTCGGCAACCTCGACGCACAGCGCGACTGGGGCTACGCGAAGGAATACGTGGAAGGCATGTGGCGCATGCTGCAGGCCGATCAGCCCGATACTTATGTGCTCGCAACCAATCGCACGGTAAGCGTGCGCGATTTCGTCAACGCGGCGGCGAAGTGCCTTGGCATCGAGATCGAATGGCAGGGCACTGCGGAGAACGAACTCGGACGTGATGGCAAGAGCGGCAAGACGATCGTGCGCGTGAATCCTACGTTCTATCGTCCGGCCGAAGTCGATCTGCTCATTGGCGATGCACAAAAGGCGCACGACGAGCTTGGCTGGGCGCCGAAAACGTCACTTGAAACACTGTGCCAGATGATGGTCGAAGCGGATGTCGCGCGTAACAAGAAGGGGACGTCGTTCTGATGGCTTCAGTGCTGATTACAGGAGCCGAGGGCTTCACGGGGCGTTATGTTGCTCAGGCATTGCGCGCGCGCGGCCATCAGATTTCGAGTCTCGTGCGGCGCTGTGATGAGCCCAAACCTGACGTGTACGCGTGCGATCTTCAGGATCGCGCGGGGCTTGCAGAGGTGGTGGCGCGTGTGCGACCCGACTGGGTCGTGCATCTGGCCGCCATCTCGTTCGTTGGGCACGGCAATCCGGGGGAAATTTACGCGACCAACGTCGTGGGTTCGCGCAATCTGCTCGAGGCGCTCGCCGCGGGTGAAAAGA
Source organism: Paraburkholderia sp. CNPSo 3076 (assembly GCF_026343935.1). Classification (NCBI taxonomy): domain Bacteria; kingdom Pseudomonadati; phylum Pseudomonadota; class Betaproteobacteria; order Burkholderiales; family Burkholderiaceae; genus Paraburkholderia; species Paraburkholderia sp. CNPSo 3076. The sequence continues at coordinate 19,562 of NZ_JAPMAL010000026.1, forward strand.
AACCTTCGGCGGTGCTGCTTGCAAGCAGCGCGAACATTTATGGTGCGGGCCCGCTAGGCCTGCCGATTCCGGAGACGGCGCCATATCACCCCGCGAACGACTACGCCGTGAGCAAGGTCGCGCTCGAATACATGGCGCAACTCTGGACGGACCGGTTGCCGATCATCACGGTGCGCCCGTTCAATTGCATCGGCGTTGGCCAATCGTTGAGCTTTCTCGTTGCGAAGATGGCGGATCACTTCCGTCGGCGTGCGCCGGTCATCGAGCTTGGCAATCGCGACGTGGCTCGCGACTTCTCCGATGTGCGCTGGGTGGCCGACGTGTATTGCAGGCTGCTCGAAAAGGCGCCAGTCGGTGAAGTGTTCAACGTGTGTTCGGGTCATGCGGTCACGCTTACGCACGTGCTGCAGACAATGTCCACGATCACTGGTCACGATATCGAAGCGCGGACCAATCCCAACTTTGTGCGTGAGCACGAGGTGAAATCGCAGTGCGGCGATAACCACAAGCTTTTGAGCGCCATCGGCCAGTTCGATGCGCCGACACTCTACGACACCTTGCACTGGATGTTGACCGATAGCGACGCCGCGTGAAGGTGGCGGGCAGCGCACATTCTGCCTGCTGTCGACGCGTCGCGCCGCGCTCGCGTCATTCTTTGCAGCCGCGCCTGCCCGATAAACCAGCGCGGCTGCATTCGCCCTTACTCAAACCCGCGCGGATTCTTCTCCTGCCAGCGCCAGTGATCCACGCACATGCGCTCGATCCCGAACTCCGCCTTCCAGCCGATGACGTTCTCCGCCGCGACCGGGTTCGCATAACACTCGGCGATGTCGCCAGGCCGGCGCGCCACGATCTCATAGGGCACGGGGCGCCCTGAGGCCTGTTCAAACGCCTTGACGACTTCCTGCACGCTGTAGCCGCGTCCGGTGCCGAGATTCACGACCAGGCCTTCGCCACGCGAGGCAAGCGCATCGAGCGCCTTCAGGTGTCCCTTCGCGAGATCGACCACGTGAATATAGTCGCGCACGCCCGTGCCGTCCGGGGTCGGATAGTCGCCGCCGAACACGCGCAGCTTTTCGAGCTTGCCCACGGCCACTTGCGCGACATAAGGCATGAGGTTGTTCGGAATGCCCGCCGGGTCTTCGCCGATCAGCCCGCTTTCATGCGCACCCACCGGGTTGAAATAGCGCAGCACGGCAATGCGCCACGCCGGGTCGGAGATCTCGACGTCGCGCAGGATCTGCTCGGCGATGAGCTTCGACTGGCCGTAGGGATTCGTTGCCGAGAGCGGAAACGTTTCGTCGATCGGCGAGCGTTCGGGCATGCCGTACACCGTGGCCGAAGAGCTGAACACGAACAGCTTCACGTCGTGCTGGCGCATCACGTCGAGCACCACGAGCAGGCCGTCGACGTTGTTGCGGTAGTACTCGATGGGCTTCGCCACCGACTCGCCAACGGCCTTCAGCGCCGCGAAATGAATCACGCCGGTGATGCGATGCGCTTCGAAGACGCGCGTAACGGCGGCGGCGTCGCGCACGTCGGCTTCGTAGAACGCCACGGGCTTGCCGGTGATCTGCTCGACGCGCTTGAGCGACTCACTGCTGCTGTTCACGAGATTGTCGATGGCGACCACCTCGTAGCCGCCATTGAGCAGCTCGACGCAGGTATGCGAGCCGATGTAACCCGCGCCACCGGTGACGAGGATGGTGCCCTTTGAGTTCGTCGCAGTCATACCGTGTTCGTTCCCGTGAAATCCAGACTCGATCAAAAAGTCGACCCGGTGATTTCCCGGATCAGTTCCCGGTAGCGTTGTACCACAACGCGCTCATCGAATTCTTTCTCGATTTTTTTCCGGCCGCGCCCGGCCATGGCGGCGCGCGCCGGCCCGTCGAGCTCTAGCATCCGCGCGAGGCTGGCGGAGAGCGAGCCGGTGTCGCGCGCTTCGCACAGCAGGCCGTTCACGCCGTCAGCAACCACTTCGCGGCAGCCGGGCACGTTGGTGGCCACGATCGGACGTCCCATCGCGCTCGCTTCCATCAGCGTGCGCGGCACGCCTTCGCGGTACGAGGGCAGCACGACGCAGTCCGCATTGGCGATAAAAGGGCGCACATCGGTCGTCTCGCCCAGATATTCGATCACACCTTCGCGTTCCCAGGCAGCGACTTCTTCGCGCGAGATCGCGCTCGGATTGTCCACGCCCACCGGGCCGAGCAGCTCGAAGCGCGCGTGCGGATAGCGCGTGCGCAGCGTGCGCGCGGCCTCGACGTACTCGCCCACGCCCTTGTCCCAGAGTAGCCGGCCAATAAGAACGAACGCGAACTCTGCGCGTTCGGGCGGCGGCGTGAAAGGGAAATCGTCGAGATCGACGCCCTCGCCGTGCAGCAGCCTCGCGCGTTCGGGGTGCGCGAGAAGATTGCCATCCTTGAAGGCGGCTTCGTCGTCTCGATTGAGGAACCACACCTCGCGAGGGAAGCGGAACGCGAAACGATACAAACGCTTGGCGACCTGCGCGGCGCGGCTCTTCCGGATGAACACGTAACCGAGGCCCGTGGTAACCGCCACCGAAGGCGTGCGCGCGAGCCAGGCGGCAATCGATCCGTAGATATTCGGCTTGATCGTGTAGTGGAACACGACGCCCGGCTTGAGTGCGCGATAGTGGCGATAAAGCGCCAGGAGCGTGCGCAGGTCATCGAGCGGATTCGTGCCTTTCGAGGCGACCGGCAACTCGACGCAGCGGCAGCCCATGGCGGCGAGCGGTTCGAAGGTGCGGTCGCGCGGCGCGATCACGGTGACTTGAGCGCCTGCTTCCGTGAGTGCACGCAACAGGCCCCGCCGATAGGTATAGATCGCCCAGGCCGTGTTGCAGACGAGGGCGACGTGCAGCGGATGCCGATGCGCGGCAGACTGGGGCGCGCTGGCGGTGGCGGTTCGGGCGGGTGCGGAGTTCACGGGGCGTTATTGGCAGGCAATGGCGGCAGCGGCCGGGGCGCACATTTTAGCCGACGGGCGCCGGGACCCGTCCGACCGAAGCGGCGCGCGCTGCACGCTAGTATGATGATTCGCTGCGCTGCGCGCCCCGTTGGGCTACACTGCGCGCCCCGCATGTTTCCAGTACCGCGTTGCCCTTAGAACGGCCAACACAAGTCATCCGCGAAGCGCGAGCAGATAACGGCAGAAGCCAGGGAGAGCAACGCGACACGAATGTCGAGACGACGCTCGAAACGGCACATCGTCGTAGATGCGCGCGGCATTCCGCTGGCCATCACAGTCACGGGCGCCAACCGGCACGATTCGATGGCATTCGAGTCCACGATCGATGCAATTCCTGCGGTGTCGGGCCTGAATGGTCAGCCGCGCAAACGACCGGGCAAGTTGCATGCAGACAAGGGCTATGACTTCGCACGCTGTCGGCGTTACCTGAAGCAGCGCGGCATCACAGCCCGTATCGCCCGTCGCGGAGTGGAAAGCAAGGAGCGGCTCGGACGGCATCGCTGGGTGGTCGAGCGCACGCATGCATGGTTCGCCGGCTTCGGCAAACTGCGCATTCGCTTTGAGCGCCGTCTCGACATTCATGTTGCGTTGCTGTCCCTTGCTGCTGCCGTTATCTGTTCGCGCTTCGTGGACGACTTGTGTTAGCGACTCTTAGCCATGCTTCGCTCTCTTGCCGCCCTCCTGATCTTCCAATGCCTCGGCGAGAAGGTGTCCTACGTGTTTTCCTCCGCTTGGTCCCTGGGGCAACTGCTCACAGCAGCCGATTCGCATTCGTGAGCACATCCCACAACAGCCGATCATTTTCGTGCATTATACTTTGCGCCAGACTCGGATTACCCAAACGCGGAGTGAGGACTTTCCTCGCGACTGATTGACGGCCCTTTTTTTCAGGCCGGAGAGATGGGTCGCCAATGGTCTCGCTGCCGTACGTTCAAACCAGCATCTTTCATGGATTAGTTCTGGATGAACACAAAATCGATCGACTTTTTTACGTCACCGTCCCTGCCGTTGCCGGGCGGCGTTTCTGAGGCAAATCTTTTTGAATGGCTTCGCCACGTTCGGGTCGAGGGTAGTGACCAGGAAATTGAGAATTATCTGAAATCAGACTTCAAGCGATTTGTGTACACACTTGGCCTAGTGGATCAGGTCAGCGGTCAGGGAGGGCAAGCGCTTGAATTTGGATCAAATCCATATTTTACAACGATGTTGGTGAGGCAATTTACAGCCTTCGATTGGTCTTATTCCAACTATTTTGGGCCACACCTTACGCAAGGCGTGCACCGTCAGAAAGTATCCTACCGAAGCCTGGAAGACGGCGAGGATAGGGTCGCTGAAATGGAATATCATCATTTTAATTCAGAGTCCGATCATTTCCCATTTTCAGATGGCACATTCGATCTTGTGCTCTATTGCGAAATACTCGAGCATTTGACAAATGATCCGTGCAAGGTATTACGCAATATACGGCGAGTTCTCAAGCCGGATGGCGAGTTCATCCTCACCACACCAAATGTCGCGCGTATTGAAAACGTCATGCGTCTGATCGACGGTGCCAATCTTTATGACCCATATAGCGGTTACGGCCCATACGGTCGTCACAATCGAGAATATACCTGCGATGAACTTCGTCAACTGCTGCGCTATGTCGGATTCGAGGTGGAGTCGATTTTCACTGCAGACGTTAACCCTTATCTTTACCAATATAAGGGCGACATTTCGGTGCTTCGTGAGATATTGTCTAGGAGAGCAGATGATCTTGGACAGTATATTTTTGTACGAGCTCGCAAATCGGATGCGGAAGGACAGAAACTTCCTAGCTGGCTCTATAGGAGCGTTCCTTCGTCGAGAGTCGCCAGTACACAAAGCGATAAGATCGCTTCACTTAGCGCTGACCTGCGCCTTCGCGACGAGTTGCCGGGAGAATTGATCGGCAGCGTTGATGTGAATTTCGTTGTAGCTAACGTTGGGACAGAGCGATGGGAATTCCAGAATCTTAAGCTCGGCGCTAGGGTGATTAACCGTCAGGGCGACGTGATCCGCGAATTTCGCGGTGACAACGTAGGAACTGTTGCACCATCGCAATCGGTTAACCTTCGCATCAATATTAACCTGACCGGGTTGCCGAATCGCGACATAGAGGTAGTCTTCGATCTGGTTAGCGAGTTCCAGTTTTGGTTTGAAAATTTGGGGTCGAATGTTTTTCGCGTAATCCAATGACTTCTGTTCCTTGGCGAAGCCGTCCGTTCTACGGGGAAGTGGCGGTCCCTAAGAGCAAGAGCGCCGAGGGCTCGCAACCCCGGCGCTTTCGCTTGTGCTGCGAGCGCTATCACCGTATCGAGATTTCAGTCGACTCCGAAACACCCGCCAATTGAAGCAGCAGACCTCTCGCTTCAGCAGACCGCCGAGGAGGCGTCTTGCGCGCCGGTTTGCCGAGCTCATATCCTACGTATGACGGTATGGCTCGGCCGAGCCACACAATAGACATTCCGCCGCGCGCTACGCGGTGGTACCAGATTGCCGACAAAGGAGACGAGGACCTCAACGCTGAGATTGTTCACGCGTCAAGTGATGAGGTCGCTAATTGATGAAAGCGGCGAGCTATTTCACATACAACGGCGTGGGCCGAATTGTTATTTCCCGCGGCATGCCAGCAGGTTATGGGGTGTTCACGCTGCTCGTTCCTGGCGAGTGGTTCGATTCCGTGTCCGAGGAAACGGACAGCGAGCACTATTTCACGTAGATCGCGAGGCTCGACGCGCGGAAGTAATGACGAGTTACGGGCGCTTGTCGATTACGCGGAACGTGTGCTGCGTTGATAAAAGTGACGGCAGTCCGCGGCCACCAACTGGTGCTGTCGACGTATGGCTGCAAGTGGTTTGCGGTGAGCCGGGCCACGTCGAAGCTGAAACTGCGATCGTTGCACGACGAAGTTTGGCACGGGACGGCATAGGCGCCATAGCAGTGCACAACTCTGAGCTCCGCGCGAACAGCGCCCGCTTCATTCTTTGCAACGTGCGATGCGGCGTCACAAAGTGCAGCACGCTCTTCGCCATATCTGTCCAGCCGCGCCAGCTCATCGCGTTCAAATATCGCAGTTGCAGTTGCAGGTGCATCGACGAGACGATCTAACGCCACCGCTTTGTCGAGGTTCCACGTTTATTCAGTTTGTAATGGTTATCAAGCTCCGGCGAGTTCGTGCACTAGATGCGCTCCGTCGGGAGAGGTAACAGGTCGAAGCTTCAGGTGGCCGGACAATGCGCGAGATAGTAGTTCACAGTGAGCGCCACAGCTATGCGAAACATCATTGAATGTTGAACTGGCGGCTAAGCGAGCTGACGCGCGAGCCGTCGTCGCCGTGCTCAAGGTCACAGACACGCTGCGCCGCATGTATTTCGAGCGCGCACAGTTCGCGCACTTCTTGCTCGATCCAATAGCTGTTGCGCTTGCGTTTACGCACTATTCTATCGTCTGTTGAGGAAGCTGAAGCGTGTCGTGCTACCGCTGCTCGACGGGCTTGATGCGCATTATGCACACGGCGATCGTCGCGGCGGTGGGCGTCGCCGGCAAAGTGCATGGCGTTCCCAAGCTCGCCGCCGTGGCTGGCGGACGCCCCTATAAAGAGTCGGATTTGACTTCCGTGCGTTGCGCGATCGCCGCGAGAACCACCAGTACAGTCGCGTAGAAAGACACGGTACTCTTCAGGTCGAAGGTTTCGACCGTCAGGCCGAAAATGAAAAACATCAATACGAAGCACAAGCCCATCAGCGCCGTACGCCGCGCCGTCCTCGATATGGATTTCAGTTTCGCGGCAAAAAATATTGCGGGCACGATGTAGATCGCGAGCAGCGCGAGACCGCCCACAATGCCGTAGTTTGCCATGTAGGCTAGCAGCTGATTGTGCACTTCGCCCTCGCCGAACGCCGCCGCCGTAGGGGTGAGCGCGCCTTGCTTCGCCATCGAGGTCATCTTGTCGCGAAACCCGTCGCCACCGAGGCCAAGCACCGGATTTTCGGCAATCAGGGTCGCAGCCGCTTCATAGAGCTGCAGGCGAATGCCGACCGACGTGTCGCGGTGGCCTTGCGTGTACTGGGTCAGGTCTGACGACACCCCGTTCACTCGATCGCGCACCGTCCCCGAGAGCCCGTACACGAGCGCGAGCAGCACCGCAACCGTCACCGGCATTAGCACCTTCCACTGAAAAGGCTTGTTGCGGCCGAGTTCCCAGACGATCAGCAAGGCAACGAGCGGGATCGCCGCCCAGCCTCCGCGGGCGCCAGACAACAGCGAAGCAGCGACGCCTGCAAACAGGCCCGCAACCTTGAGCGCGCGCCAGAGCGCCGAATCCTTACGCCACCAGTTGAGCGCGATCGCCGACAGCACGCCGAGCGCAAGCGCGAGATCACCAAAATGGATCGGGTTCAGGAACGCGCTTCCGATGCGGCCTTCCCCCCAATCGCGCGGCATGAAGAGGGCAAGTGCGAGTGCTGACAAGGCGCCTAGCGTAAAGGACAGGTCCGCCCAGACGAAGATTCGCTGCGGCGCGCGCCGCAACGCGAGAAAGATTGGGATCGCAAGCAGGAACCGCGACGGCGAGTCCCAGGTCCGCAACATCGGATGCCCATGCGAGAGCGTGCTGAGCGCGACGGCAGCAACGGGGCCGCACAGCGCGATGCATAACACGAGTTCGTAACGCTCAAGCGGCGCGTAACCATAGGGTGCGCCTGCGGGCCGCGAGCATAGTGCTACCAGCGAAATGACGCCCGCACCAATCGATACGGCGCTCGAAGCGCCTTGCACGAGCATGGCGATCGAGGGAAAGGCGAGTAGGAAAGCCGCGGTCAGCCAGTCGCTGGGCGCGGTGCGTCGGGAATCAATCGTAACTGCGGTCGGCATCGCTAAACTGCTGTTCTCTGTAAGGGCGGGTTTGCATACGTCCCCGTGTTACGTCCTCACTACGCAGCCTTGTGGGTGCGAAGCAGACGAGAAAAGCAGTATTGTACGCATTCGTTATCCTGGCCCGACACTGCGCCTAAAAATCTCTGCACTACTTTGGGGATTGCTACCGGGCAGAGAAAATAGGGATCAAACATAGTGCCGGTAATTGCCCCGGCACGCAGGAGGATGGCGCGCATAGCCCTCTGGTATGACGATTTGCTGCGCCTCGCACCCCATTGGGCTACACTGCGCGCGCCGCGCATGTTCCCAGCCCCGCCTTGCCCTTAGCCATGCTTCGTTCCCTTGCCGCCCTCCTGATCTTCCAGTGTCTCGGCGAGAGCGTGTCCTACGTGTTCTCGCTGCCCGTGCCCGGTCCCGTGATCGGCATGCTGCTCCTGTTCGCCTTCGCGTTGATGCGGCCCGCCGCCGCCGAGGCCATCGAGCCGACCGCGCTCGAATTGCTGCGCCATCTCTCGCTGCTCTTCATTCCGGCAGGCGTGGGCATCATGGTGTCCGCGCAGGCGGTGCGCGGCGAGGCGCTCGCTGTGATCGCGAGCCTCGTCGTGAGCACCACACTTGGCATCGCGGTGACGGCGCTCGTCACGCGCGCACTGCTGCGTCGCCAGCGGCGCAACCAAACGGCCGGGGAGGGCGCATCGTGAATAGCCACCTGCCCATCACGAAACTCGACGCCATCTGGGTCTATCTCGCCGCCACGCCGCTGCTCGGCTTGACGGTGACGCTCGTCGCCTATCTCATCGCCATCAATATCTACGCGCGCGCAAAGCACAATCCGCTCGCGAATCCGGTGCTCATTGCTGTGGCGCTCGTCGTTGCAGCGCTCAAAATCACCGATACGCCGTATCGCACGTATTTCGAGGGCGCCCAGTTCGTGCACTTCCTGCTTGGCCCCGCGACTGTCGCGCTCGCCCTGCCGCTTTATCGTCAGTGGGATAAGCTCAAGCGCGGTGCACTGCCATTGCTCGGCGGGCTCGTTGCAGGCTCGCTCACAGCGATCGTGTCGGCGGTCGGCGTCGCGAAGCTCTTCGGCGCCTCGCATCAGACTATTGCTTCGCTCGCGCCGAAGTCCGTTACCACTCCTATCGCGATGGCCGTCGCCGACAAGATCGGCGGCATCCCGTCGCTTACTGCTGTCCTCGTGATCTCGACGGGCGTGTTCGGCGCGGTGACCGCGCGCTGGATTCTCAACGTGATTCGCGTGCGTGAGACCGAGGTGCGTGGCTTCGCGATCGGCGTGGCCTCGCACGGTATCGGCACCGCACGTGCGTTTCAGGTGAGCGAGGAGATGGGGGCATTTTCCGGGCTAGGCATGGGTCTCAACGGTGTGTTCACCGCGTTCGTCGTGCCTGTATTGCTGCCGGTCCTGCTGCGGTGGATGTAGAAAATTTTCGGCGCTGGTGGCGTACTGCTCCGGTAGGAGCCTCGGCACACCGGTGGTTTAGGCGCCTAAACGGCTAAACCCGGAATGGCGCTGTTTCTGTGTAGCTTTTGCCCGAATTTCCGTTCGCCAGCGGTGCTATCCTTCGTTTCAAGCGTTTCACACCTTGATGCGTGAGACTATCCCATTAAGAACAAGGACTTATTAGCACTCGGGGGGCGTTATCGTTTAGGCGCCTAAACGAGATAGTTGCTGAAAATGGATCAATTCGGCGTGGTGATGGAATATATTTATATGATTATTCATTTTTCTATCGAAAATACGCCAAAAAAACGATTCCCAGCATGCTCCGGCTGACACTAATTCGAGGCAACTAAGTTTCATGAGCGCGGAACCGAAAACCACCTCCAAGGCAATACCCAACAAGGTAACTGCCAGAGCTGTCCACAAAAGAATGCGTGCTGAAGGCGCTTCGCACTACGCGCTAGGCTGCTTCTATAAAGACATGCTCACAAGGCGCCTGTGGTCGTCGCAAAGTGATTTGGCGAGATCGCTCGAGATTTCCAAGTCGAACATTTCAAAAGCGATCGCTCTTACGCGCATCCCGATGGAAGTCGTCGAGGCTGTCGGCGGGGCGAAGCACGTTAGCTTCCGGATCGGTGAACTGCTGCTGAGCGCGATCGATAAGTTTGGTGCAGCAATGTTCATCTCGCGCGTACGCGAAGCGGTGCGCGCGGGCTTCGTCGCACTAGATGACATCCTTGAGTTCGCAGTTTTCGACCGACTCCCAAGACCCACGCCGAAAGCGGTGCACCTCCGCCTCGCACGCGACAAAAAGTCCTTGCGCCTAGAGGTCCCTGATCTCGATCAATTGTTGCCGCATCTTTCAGATCTGGAAGAGTTTATTGTAAGGAACTTCATCTTCTTCAAAATTGGCCTGTCGGACCGTCAAAATGCGGCCGCTGAGAGTGCACAACGCCGGCTCAGAATGGCCGCGTCCCGAGCTAAAGTCGGACCGCCAAACATTAAGCCGCGTCGCGAAGCTCAGGGCGGCTCTGCGGATACCGAAATTTAAACGGGGACGACATACTCTCGGCCCTCGGTTGATTTTCTCGAGGAGACTCACGATTGCTCTCGCTTTCATGTCTGACTTGCAACGCTCACCGGTCTTGATCGCGCCCGGTGAAAGCAAACGACATGTGATCCGTTGCGCGCATTCCTGAAGCAGACTTCGACCTCAGTCGAATAACAATACGGGGCGATATTCGTTCCATCTCCGCAATGACAGCCCGCAACGTCTGCGGACCATGACTTCTCTTTCCGTGCTACGTCGCAAGTACACGACAATGCACACGCTGACCGACAACATCACTCGCCGCATCCACGGGTTGGGGCGCGCGGCCGCTAGCCCACGAACGCGTTTTCTGAGCAAGCTCTCCGGGATTCGTGATGGCACGCGCGCTGAACGTAAGCTGCGGGCGGCGATTCGTCTATTCGTCTAGCAGATCGGCGCGGTACATGTTCGCGAATCGCCCTCTATCGCTTCTGTCGGCGCCCGGCAGAGACGCACTCCAACTTCGTGTGCTGCGGCACAGGTGTGCGTTTCGCGAGATGACACCGGCGCTTCTCTTCTTCGCCTTTCGCTTGGTCTGACTACTGAGCGCTACGGATGCGCTGGGTGTATTTAGATGCCTCGAGTGGGCTTGCATCGTTCGCACGACCGACAACCTGTCTGGCATTTTCCTTTCTGAGTCTCTGAATACGGCTCAGCGGGCGGTAATTGCTTCCATGCAGCCTGAAGCGTCTGGGGCTTCGCATGCTGGATCGGTGCGTACTTGGTTCGAGCTAACGGCTCGACGTCCGCGCAAGTGCGGATCGGTTGTCATTTTGCAAGTTCAGACGCGGATTGCTGCCACGGAAGTTCGGGGGCAGGGCGTGAGGCGCTACGGGCGAACGAAAGCCCCTCCTTTCTTGTGAGCATTCGCCGACTTCCCCTCGCGTCTTGCTCGATAGACTGAATCCAGCAAAGTCGGAGTTTTCCGTGGAATGCATTGCGAAGCAGTCGGCGCGTGCAGGTCCGAGTTTTTAGGAAAAAGAAGCGAAGGGAAAAATCATCTCCGACTTTCGCACAATCCTGTCAACACCACGCTCAAGGACACCGAACTTGAAAACCCCCGTCTTCGCCGTTGATGTCGGCTATGGCAACACGAAGTACGCATACCGCGCTGCGAATGGCGCGGTCACCACCGGCATATTTCCATCACTCGCGCCGCTGGCCGCGAGCCGCGCGCTTTCAGCTTACGGTGAGAGTGTGTTTCCCACCCGCAAGGTCGCAAAGATCTCGATCGGCGGCATCGAATACGAAGTCGGCCCCGATGTGCCGATAACTGCGGCTTACGGGAGGACAGGCCGCGCGCTCGCAGACGCCTATGTGTCGACCGACAACTACGCGGCATTGCTTTTTGGCGCGTTTCATTTCGCCGGTATCACGCACATCGAGCGTCTTGTCTTGGGCCTGTCTGTTCACAACCTGGAAACATATTCAACGGAGCTAAAGCTGCTGTTCGTCGGAGAACATGACTTTGGGCACGGCCGCGTCGTGGTCGAGAAGGTGGTAGTCATCCCGCAGCCTCTGGGTTCGCTCGCGTATGCGGCTAGCGGTCGCCGCGGTGGCTTTGGACGTGACGATGCGCACCTTCTTGTCGATGTAGGCTACTTCACGACGGACTGGATCTGCGCGAAAGGCTTCATGATGGACGACAACCGCAGTGGGGGCATTCCCTGTGGCGTGTCACACGTTTGTCAGCGCATCGCAAAACTGATTTCACGCGATGAAGGCGAGCAGGTCGACGACATCGAACGTATCGACAAGGCGCTGCGAGAGAGGGCATCCTACTATCTCTATGGCAAGAAGATCGATCTCGCACGCTATGTCGCATTGGCCGACCCGATCATGGCTGGCGTTGCGACCGAAATGCAGAACGAAGTTGGACGCTTGCACGACATACGCTCGATCATTCTTTCGGGCGGGGGGGCAGCCCTCTACAGCATTGCAATTCGGCACGCGTTCCCGCGTGCTGCCATCGAATTGATCGACTCGCCATGCCTCGCAAACGCGCATGGATTCCTGATCGTTGGCGAAGCTGGACTCGCGCGTGAACGGGGGGCGGCGGCATGAACGACAAAATTGAGATGACGATTACGATCAATCCTCTTGTTTCGCCGTTACTTTACGAACGCTTGAGCCGCTGCACTACGGCTCGCGAACGCGCAGCAGTATTCAGGTCGCTTGCCGAAGCCGAGCTTCGTGAACAGTTGGTGCAGCGTACGCGAGCATCACAGCTCGGATCCGTATTGTCCACGTCGCCGCACCCCACACCGTCGAGGTTGTCAGCGAACGACGCGATCGCGACCGAAGGTTTTCAGACTCTGAGCGTAGACGATGCGGCGCACCTTTCGCCGAGGTTCAGCGTAGAACTGGTCAATCAATTGGCCGGCTACCTCGACTAGCTACGCGAACTTGACTTTCCCAGCAGCGTGCAAGGATGAGTTCAAGCCCGGGTGACGCAGCGCGTCGCGCTGTGTACCCGGGCGTCTACGTCAAGGAAAAATCGACATGGAATACGAACGCTTCTACGCCATCCTTCATGGCCAACGTCTCGACGAGCCCATCTCGTGGGTCTACATCGCGGCGCTGGTCGCAGTGGCGGTTGCGGGTTGGAAAGTCGGCGGCATTTTATTTGACGCACGCCATGGCTCGGGGGACGAACAATGAAAGGCATCGAGAAAGCAACGAGAAGTTTCATGAGCTGGCACTGGCTCGCACGCCGCGCAGCGATTGCCATCGCCTGCTATCTGCTCGCACTTCTCGGTCTGTTGTTCTACGCCTACGGTATGCAGCAGAGCGGCAAATTTCTATTTACGTGCGGCAGCGTAGGTTTTGGCTGGGCAATTGGCTTCCTGTATGCCATACGAGTGGCATTCTCCCTGCTTCTCCGGTGCAGACGCATGTTTATGTAGATTCCGACTATTGTGCGCGCTACGAAGAAGTAGCGCGCAAAAGAAGGGAGCGCCGTCGCCGTTGCCCTGCCAAGTCGTCCTCCCTCCATTGGACCGGAGCAACGGAAGCGACAGCTTCCCACGAGGGGTTGGGCTGTCGGGGCCGTCTGATCAGCGATGTCAACGGATCGGCACTGCGGATAGATGAATCGCCTTGGTAGCGGCGCGAGTCGCCGGAGGAGAGCCTCACGGAGGAACGAAAGCCGACGGATTTTGGCCTTGTTTCGACTTACCAATCGGCAAAAAGCTCAACAGAAACGGCGCCATTCCGGGTTTAACCGTTTAGGCGCCTAAACGAAGGTCAGCCGAATGGCGTGCGGTGCGGGGGCGGGGCCGAACTCCGCTCTACACCAGACTGGCGTCCGGAGCGCATCCCAGGGATCGCCGCCAGTGTGCCTCCGCGCCTAAGCCAATCAATACACCGGCGTATTCTGGCGTTGTTGAGCGACGAAGGTTCGTACGGTCGAATGATCTGATGTCGCTTTATAGCCCGGGCCCGCACGCCGTGCCCGACGCACCCCGATCTCGGCGGGCGTTGACAATCTGGGTAGGCGAGAAAATATGGCCGAAGCGAGGCCGCACCGCCGCCGTGATACTCTATGACTCGGTGTCATCTACGGACGGAGAATGACGATGGGTTGGAGCTTCTTCGCACTGGCTGTCGCTCTAGTGCTCGGCGCGTTCGGCCTGGTCATGGACCATAACGGTCGCAAGGCGGACCGTGAACGGGCCAACAGAGGATGCCCTAGCGACGGGGATTGAACGCGGGCTTCAGCATCGTCGCAATGTGCATTGTGTGGGGCCTGTGCGGGCTTGGCACGATTATGGATCGCGGCCGACGTAAAGCTGACTGCGACCACGGAAACAGACGGTGTCCAAACCACGGAGAATAGCTATGAGCTTCGCCGTTTTTACCTTGATTGTCGGGTTAGCCATCTGCTGGTACGGTGGCTATATGACGAGGAAGGGCCGGGAGGCGGATCGTGAACGCCGCTCGCGTTCGGAATGAACGGACGGCGGCGACGTGAGCCTCAACTGTCCATCAATTGACGCATGCTTGGGTGCGGTTTTAGCATTTCGAAGAGCCCCGTCATAGGTTCGATGCTTGCCCTCGGGAGTGCACGGGACGCTGCATGACCGCCAAAGGCGAAGTTGGCGTGCAACTTCCACTGCTCATCTCGCAGCGTTAGCGCGACCGGATTTCGGACGCGTCGGCGAACAGGGGAGGGCGGCTCATAATGGCCGTGGATGTGCGCCGCCGCCGCGGTACCCTATGACTGGATACCGTCCACCGTCGGAGAACAACGATGGGCTGGAGTTTTGGTGTACTGGGAGTCGCTGTCTTACTTGCTGCGTTGGATCTGGCCATGGGCCGTAACGGTCGCAGGGCCGACCGCGAACGTTAACTAGAGGACGGCGATACAACGGAGAATGAATATGGGTTTCGGGATTGTCGCGATGATCGTTGCGTTGGGCCTCTGCGGTATTGGCATGATCATGGACCGTAACGGTCGCAAGGCAGACCAGGAACGTGCAAACAGACGGCGTCCACTCCACGGAGAATGAGCATGGGTTTTGCAATTTTTACTTTGTTTGTCACGTTGGCCATCTACTTTTACGGTGGCTATATGTTGAAAAAGAGCCGTGAGGCAGATCGCGCGCGCCACTCGCGTTGGCACTGAACGAACGACTGCTGTTTCAGCTTTCACTATCGATTTCAATCAAGGCCGCGTTTTCGGACGCGGCTTTGTTTATTTCTGCGCGGTGTCTTGGCTTCGACGCGGGAATTCCTTGACCAGGCACGCCGGGTGTCCCACCCGTCGGCGTGACCGGTAAGATATGCAGGCAGTCGACCCGCAGTCGCACGCTGGTCGTGACAGCACGGCGACGGAAGAGCACGTGAAGAACGTTGCATTCAAACGCGATACCAGTTCGCGACATACGCCCCCGCCATCTCATTTGAAAACCGTCGCCACTCCCTGTCGTCCGTGCTGCCGGTGTCTTGACTGGCGTCGTTCTGTATTCATTTAGATTTCCTGACGACATTCTCCGCCGCAAGCTTGACTTTGCGATGGTGGGGGAATACTGGGATGGCGAACGTCCTCCGGAACGAGGCGATCGCTAACCTAGCTAACAGGAGAGCTGAGATGATGTTCGATGAAACGCCTCGATGCCAGCGTGTCCGGGATCTCGGGTTTGCTGAATTCAGATGCGGTGTTCAGATGACGCACGGACAGCACGACGAACCATGCGCCTTCAATGGCGCAGCGGATGGTTTGCATTGTCACTGTTGCTTGATCGGATGCGTTGACAAACGGGACAGCTGGATAACTTCCTATGTCCGGATGAGGCTAAGAATGATGGCGGGCGATATTTTTTCGGTATCCCGCCACACCGCCGACTTCGCTTCGCGTGCGTTGCAGGATCGTTTCATCTCGGACACGGATGCCGTGCTGAAACGAGTCCTTGACCTTGCCGCGCTGCGTTATCTGCGTGATGGTTCGACTACCGTCACGCAGGAGGACGTGACGGACGCGTTGCGCTTGTTACTCATGGAGGCCAGCCGCCCGTGAAGAGTTGGACATGCGACAGCCAGGATCCGATTCGACACGCGCCGGATCGTGCATAAACCGATCGACGGACACTGATTGGAAGTGCGTCGTCGATCCCCTTTGCAGCGGCGTCGTTGCGCCATGTTGAGTTGAAAGCCCTCAATCGAGTGCTGTTGTCCTCGTCCGCTTACGGTTCGTCGCCGGGGCGAATTCGGCACGCCACTCATCCTGTGAAATGCACGGTAGTCCGAGAGTCTCAGCGACGCGTTTGAACGCACCAGCTGCGTCGAGAAGATCGCGCTGCGCGATCACCTTGTGGGCGAGTCCATGCATGATTTTCTCTGGCGCACCATTGAGTCGCGCCGCGGTCAATTCGGTCTCGAAATCGACAGCGCGGTTCAAGACAGCGGCGATTGGCATCTTGAATTGCTGAGCCTTCGCAAAAGACGTTGATTCCGGAAGCGTCGCCTCGGGCAACAGCGTGATCTCCGTTTCACGCGCATATTCGGCCACCATGGGGTAGACCTCCTCGAGGGTGGCGTTCGCTGGGGCGTCGGTACAGAGGATCCGGATGCAGGACGCAGCCACACCCGCTGCACTTAGTTCCGCAAGCGTTTCTACGGCAGCCTGCTGTGATGCGGTGTCCGGAGACGTCGACACGATGATCGTTTTCAATTCGGTAAGAACAGGGCGCCTTGCCTGGATGAATGCGATCACGGCTTTCCGGTCTTCAGGCGACACGTCGATAATTCCCCCGCGCCGGGATGTCATCAAGGTGCAGTAGTGATCCTGAAGTGCTGTTTCAGTGGCCTCCAAACGTGTGTTGCTCTCGTGCTCTCCAGCCATATCAAGCGGGCCGGGATTGATGAGTAATCCTCCAGTCTGTGCGTGAAGAACTTGCGCTGCTGAATTTTGCGCGGCACCGTTCGAGCTTTGAAAGTGAGCCATAATCAGATGAGTCATGGTTGATCCTTCGATGTTTGTAGATGGAGCGATGAAAGGCATTAAGAACGTTGCTTACTTGAGATCGACGTCGGTGCGAACCGTATCCTGCACGCACGCTTCGCGCTTGGCCCGGCGTCTGCGACTGCGGGCGAGTTGCGAGGATTCGAGCGGCTGGTAGGTTCGCAAGCGAAATGCGTCCCACTGTCGGTTCTCGATGGGGCGACGAATACGCGGGATCACGACGGAGCGCAGAACCTTGCCGCTGTAGCCTGCGTGCAGGCATACAAGGAGCACGGCGCTAAGTGCGACCAGCGCGTCATCGACATGGCAGTCCCGGTAGTCGAGATGGCGCGCGTATGCATGAAGCGCGTCCTCCGGAATATCGAGGATGGAAGTGGGCGATAGACGGCGCGATTGGAGGAAGTCTTCAAACTGTCGCCATGGTGGTAGCAGCGTTTTGACGGCGTTCTCGCTGCTGTATCGGTTAAGCGCGCCACGCGCTTCCTCGGTGAGTGGGGATTCCAGCATGTCGTCTTGCTCCTATGTAAGTATTTGGTTTGCAGCCGTGAGGTAATTTGTAGTGCAGATTAAAAGAATTTTTGTCTGGGCCTGTTTCCTCCATGATTCGTTTGAAAACGGCGTCCACGCGCTGGCCTTCGCCGCCTGTCGGCAGGCTCGTGAGACGCGGACCGATCCTCTGGGCGGCTCGTCGCGGACACGGCGGGGTCCTTCGTTTGCTTGCGGGGAACGAAGTCGCTCGGCAAGTGGATTTTTTCTGGGAACCGATGGCGGATCTCCCAGCAGTAGACCTCGAGAATCATCTTCACCCGCGACGGTCCGTGACCGAGGCGGTCCGAGAGCTGGGTCAGTACATCGACAGGTGGTACGCCGCGATCCAGTGCGGAGTTAGCGAAGTCGACCGCATACGTGAATCGCAGACTGTGGCTCGCGAGTTCCCGACGCATTGGCAATTGCTCGAAGCGTGATTTCAGGCGGGACTTTGCGCTTTTGAGATCGTCGTGGCAGCCGCTCACCAACTCAAAGTCGCGATCGCGGCAGAACGCCAGCGCTGCGTTAATTGCGTCGAGCGTCTCGTCGATATGGTCGGCCAGCACTTCGGTGCGGCGCGGGCGGCCGTTCTTGGCTCCGCGTTCGACAGGCAGGCGTCGATCTCCCTGCAAGATCAGATCTCGCCACGTTTCCAGTGACTTGCCGCACATGAGCGCCTCGCGCATGCGAAGTCCCAGCCAACGCATCAGGCGTATCACGTGCACAACGCTGTGATCGAACGCCTGGGCAGCGGCGAGCAGATCGCTGAATTCCTGGGGTGTACGCGCTCGATGCCTGCCATGCCGGTCTCGTCGCTCGAGCTGGAGGTCCCGACTGCGGGTTGAGCCGGACACATCCTGTCCGGCGGTACCTTGAATCACTGAGAGCGACGCTCGATAGTTCGCGAGCGTGCCAGGTTTCATCGCCCCGGCAACGAGGAACCAGACGAAGTATTCGAGCATCCAGTCTTCCGCCTGGTCCACCGCTTCCAGCGTGTGGCCAACGCGCGCGGCGAAACGCGCGAACTCGCTCCAGTGCAAGCGGCGGTGCTTCTGTGAGTCTTTGCTTCCGCCGGCGTCCCGACTCATCTGCGCGGCGTGGTTGACGCCTCTTGATCTTCGTCCCATAGGGTTCCTTTCCTGTGGCTGGCTGGTTTTTCCGCCTGTACTTCAGCCTCATGCGCGGGGCGGCGACGCACATGAGGGCACCCTGTTGCCACCGGCTGCGGTGGCGTCGTGTCCGCAAAGGACACGTGATTGAGCAGGGCCAACGAGGGTGCGACGTTGACCTGCTGTGATTCGGAAGTGCAAAAAGATGGGCAGAGGCGGTTTAGCTGAGGGTCCCCGGTTAGAGCCGGTGGAAAGGTCTGCGCTTGGAAATGAGAGCCCGGGGGCGGTATGAACACCGCGCGTCGCAAGGCGACGCATTCGATGTTCAACCGCATTTGTGTGCATGCAGCACGTGGGCGATGACGGCTCGCGTGAGGGCGAGCACGATGTGGGCGGATTCTCGGGTGAACAAGTCACGTCGGGATCGCGCTTGAGGGCGTGTGAACGGGTTGATGTGCGCCAGAGCGGCGCGTGGCAGACCAGAACGTTCGATGAGCTCGAGCGTTTCAAAGATGCGAATAAGGACCACGATTGTCCGCAAGCGGACAATTGAGACATGCTGCTGATCCCGGTTGCACCAGGAGCTCAGTCATGCCTTCGCGTAGCCCCCTTCGATTTGGGCAAGTAACGTGTGCAGCGTTCGGGCGGGAAAACGCAACTCCGCACAAAAATGCCACACGACGCTTCGGGGAGCACTTGGCTCCAGCAAGGCGAGGAATGGATGAGCGATCAGTGAATCGTCGTTGACCATCATCGCGCTGGCCAAAAGTGAGGCTGCAAGGCCTTCTTTTGTGCGAGTCAGATCTGTTTAGCGCCTTGCGGCGCGAGACTTTTCAAAGGTGTCGCAGGACAGTCAGCGGATAGACCGTCGGTGCCGGTTAGCGACTTATGAAGGGAGGTACGCTTCGCTTGAGCTCACACCAAGGCTGTTGAACCAGCAGGCGTAAGCGACGACGAGAATGATGAGGCGACCTGGAAGCCGCGCGCAGTCACGAAGCGACCGTGCGGGGGGTAGCACGAATGCATAGGATATTCGCCTGCGTCGGCGACAAAACCGACCACTCGACGAGCTCCCCGAAAGGGAGCATTGCATTCTTCGGTCTAGCCTGGTGAGGCTAGATCAACGTCTCAAAAGAATTTTGGGCGATAAGAGCCCTTACCCGCAAAAAGCGGTTTAACGGTCGATGCTCTGGGGAGCGCACAGCAGCGACATTAAATCTCAATCGTATGAGGATAGTCAAGCGCTTCCTTCGCAATGTGCATCATTGCCGATGCCAATATGGTCATCGTTCCGATTCCGGAACCGTGCTGACGGCCGTTGCCCGGTAGACCTTGCGGCTTGAGCCATACGCGAGCCGCGGCTGGTGTTACGCCGCGCGGCAAGGACGTGTCCCAGCAACCGCGGGCAAAGGCACTTGCCACATTTCCCATGCCGTGCCCGCGGCTCAAATGCGCGGGGAGCCATATTGGATGCGATCTGTTGGCTGCCGGCGCGGGTCTGGACGGGTTGGGTGCGTGTTGGGGTCATCACCTGACGCAATTCCACAACGAACAGCAGGATCGCCGCTGTGGTGCCTCGCTACGTGCCTTGCGCAAACAGCGCGCGCTTCACCTTCTGCAAGGTGCGGTACGGCGTCACGAAGTGAAGCAGGCTCTTCGCCACGCCCGCCCAGTCGCGCCAGTTCAGCACGTTCAGATAACGCAGTTGCAAGCGCAGCGTCGACACGATTTGCCGGCGCCGCTTCGTCGCGCTGATACCGCCTTCGTTCAGCTCATAGTAGAGGCCAAGCTCCGGCAGATTCGCGCACTCGTAGCGCTCCATCAATCGCAGGAACAGGTCGAGGTCCTCAGCGGCCGGATACTGCACGCGATAGTTGCCCACGGCGAGCACGGCATCAATACGCAGCATCACCGAAGGATGCACGAGCGGCGAGCGCAACAGGCGCGTGCGCCGCAGCGCGCGCGCGTCGCTGCTCGGACGCAGCATGAAAAGCGGCTCACCCGCACGATTGACCACCTGGGTCCACGTGCCGAGCGCCGCGAGCGTGGGCTCGGCTTCCATGCGCGCGCGCTGTTTCGCGAGGCGCTGAGGCGCGGCGAGATCGCCCGCATCGATACGTGCCGCGTAGCGAAACCCGCGCGCCGCAAGCGCCTCGACACCCGCCTGCAACGCGCGCTCGATGCCGCCGTTCTTCGCCAAGCGCAAAACTTCCACGCACATGCCAGGCACCTCGGGCGCGACGATGGGCGGCGTGCTGCCATCATCGACGACGAGCGCATAGATCGTTGCGTCCTCATCGAACGACGCGAGCGTGCGCGCGACGTCGTCCTGGCCGTTGTACGCGGGCATGAGCACGGCAACGTCGGCGAGCGCGCCTTCGCGTGCGTCGCTCGTTGGAAGCGCGGCGGAATTCATCATGAAACTAGCTTGAAGCGGATGTAGTAAAGGTTCACGTTGGCCGCCGCGAGATAGCCTGCCGCGAGGCCGCACAGCGCGCCATACGAGCCGAGTCGCGGTATCGCCACGAGATTCACGGCGAACGCCACCGCGAGCGCGAGCAGCCATTTCGCCAGCAGCACGAATTTCGCCTGATATTTGAGCACGACGAGGTTGCCGATGGCTTCGAGCCCCGCTGGCACCGAAAGCCACACGGCCCAGCGGAAGATGCCGATCGCGCCTTCATAGTCCGGCCCGAACACGCGGCCGATGATGAAGCCTGCGAGCGCGTCGAGCACGAGCGCGCCGGCCACCATCAGCACGGCCGTCATCGCGAAGAGGCGCACGAGGTTGCGGCGCAGCTGCGCGGTCTGCTGCACGCGATAGACGAAGGCAGGCGCAATCGTCTGCGAGAGCATGAGCGCAAGCGTGATCCAGTTCTCGTTGAGCTGCTGCGCGGCGGAGTAGCGGCCGAGATCGGCGAACGAGATCGTGCGCTCGAGCATCAGGCGATCGAGCTTCAGGAACAGGTACATGCAGATGAGCCCGAGCCAGAACACCGTGCCCGCGCTCGCGAAATGCTTGAAGAGCGAGCGGTCCACGTGCCAGCCGAGCTTGCCGCCGTGGCGGCGCCGGAAGTAGAGCACGAGCGCCGCGCCAATCGCCGCCGATTCGAGCGCCCAGAGCCAGCCGAAGGTGGCGGGCGCGAACGCCGCGCGCGCAAGCAGGTACACGAGCAGCGCCTTGATCGCCGCCGTCGTCATGCTCGCGAGCAATTGCGGCTTGCTGTACGTCATGCTCTGCAGCCAGGCGTTGATCACGCCCACGAACGGCTCGCGAAACAGCATCGTCACGGCGAGCCCGGCGAGCATGGCGCCGACCATCGGATCGGTCACGCCGAGCGCAATGCCGGCCCACGTGAGAAGCAGCGCCGCCGCCGACACGCCGATGCGCAGCGCGAACGCGCTGCCGAGCACGGTGCCGAGTTGCTCCGGCGGCCGGTTGACGATGGTGGGTACGAGGATCTCGGCGCCACAGACCCAGGTCACGGGCGCGAGCACGAGCAGCAGCGTGTTGGCGTACTGCCACTTGCCGAAGACGTCAGGGCCGAAATAGCGCGCGAGCACGCCGCTGATGACGATGGCCACCGCGATCTGCGTGACGCGCTCGAGACCGAGCCACACGATGTTCGCAAACGCACGGGCGACGTCGGGGTTGCCAAAGCGCTTGAGGCTCAGCATCGCGCCTCGCCGTGGCGGGAAGCGCTAAAAAGGGGGCAGGCACGCGGCATGCGCAATCTTTCCGCCATTTTTGACGAATATTTTGGCAATAAAAGGAAACGGCGAAGCATTAAAATGGGTGCATACCACTGCCGAAAAACGGCAATTATAGTTTGTAACGGATCCCACTTTTCGTAACGCCAGAGGCTTTCAACTGCCTGTCCGTGTTACGAATAGACCCGAATCCCCATCAGGACGTGAGCCCCAACATGATTTCGAAATCGATTTTCAAGGCATATGACATTCGCGGCGTGATCGGCAAGACGCTCGACACCGACACCGCGCGCGCCATCGGCCGCGCGTTCGGCAGCGAAGTGCGTGCGCAGGGCGGCGACGCCGTGGTGATCGCGCGCGACGGCCGGCTCTCGGGTCCGGATCTCTCGCGTGCGCTGGCCGACGGCCTGTGCGAAGCCGGCGTGGACGTGGTCGACGTCGGCATGGTGCCCACGCCCGTGGGTTACTTCGCCGCGAGCGTGCCGCTCAAGCTCGTGGGCGGCGAGCGCAACGTGGACTCCTGCATCGTCGTGACGGGCAGCCACAATCCGCCCGACTACAACGGCTTCAAGATGGTCCTGCGCGGCAAGGCCATTTACGGCGACCAGATTCTCGCGCTCTACGATCGCATCGTTGCAGACCGTTTCGACGCGGGCGAGGGCAGCTACACGAAGTACGACATCGCCGATGCCTACGTCGATCGCATTTTGAGCGACGTGAAGCTCGCGCGGCCGCTGAAGATCGTCGTCGACACCGGCAACGGCGTGGCGGGCGATCTGGCGCCGCGTCTTTTCAAGGCGATGGGCTGCGAGCTGGTCGAGCTTTTCACGGAGGTGGACGGGACCTTCCCGAACCACCATCCGGACCCGGCGCACCCCGAGAATCTGCAGGACGTGATCCGGGCGCTGAAGGAAACGGATGCGGAGATCGGCTTCGCGTTCGACGGCGACGGCGACCGTCTGGGCGTCGTGACCAAGGACGGCCAGATCATCTACCCCGATCGCCAGCTCATGCTGTTTGCCGAGGAAGTGCTCTCGCGCAATCCGGGCAAGCAGATCATCTACGACGTGAAGTGCACGCGCAATCTCGCAAAGTGGGTGAAGGAAAAGGGCGGCGAGCCGCTCATGTGGAAGACGGGCCATTCGCTCGTGAAGGCGAAGCTGCGCGAAACCGGCGCGCCGCTCGCGGGTGAAATGAGCGGCCACGTGTTCTTCAAGGACCGCTGGTACGGCTTCGACGACGGCCTGTACACGGGCGCGCGTCTGCTCGAAATCCTCTCGCGCGTGGCCGACCCGAGCAAGCTGCTCAACGACCTGCCGAATTCGCACGCCACGCCCGAGCTGCAGCTGAAGCTCGAGGAAGGCGAGAACTTCGAGCTGATCGCGAAGCTGCAGAAGAACGCGAAGTTCACGGGCGAGGACGAGGTCATCACCATCGACGGCCTGCGCGTGGAATATCCGGACGGCTTTGGCCTCGCCCGCTCGTCGAACACCACGCCCGTGGTCGTGATGCGCTTCGAGGCCGACAACGATGCCGCGCTCGCGCGCATCCAGGCCGATTTCAAGCGCGTGATTCTCGCCGAGAAACCGGACGCGAAGCTGCCGTTCTAAGCCCCGGGGGCCACCACGCCCCTTGCGGCTCCTTGCGGCCACATGACGCGCCCAACGGCGCCCCGCCAGAAACGGCGCGGCGCCGTTTGCATTCCTTTCCGCGCATTTCCCCGGTTTTTCTTTGCAATTGCGTGCGGCGCGCTAAAATTGCCCACCTTTTTAATCTGTCCGGCCCAAGAGCCCTGAGCGTGCAAAAGATCCTCATCGTGCGCGTGTCGTCGCTTGGCGACGTCGTCCATAACATGCCCGCCATTGCCGATATCCGGCGACGGCACCCCGACGCGCAGATTGACTGGCTCGTCGAAGAGAGCTTCCAGTCGCTCGTCGAGCTCGTGGAGGGTGTGCGCCGCGCGATTCCGTTTTCGCTGCGCCGCTGGCGCAAGGGCCTCTTCTCGGGCGCCAACTGGCGCGAGATCGGCGCGTTCCGGCGCGCGCTCGCAGCCGAAAAGTACGACCTCGTGATCGACTGCCAGGGGCTCATCAAGACCGCCTGGGTCGCAAGCTGGGCGCGCGGTCCGCTCGTCGGCCTCGGCAACCGCACCGATGGCGCGGGTTACGAATGGCCCGTGCGCTTCTTCTACGACCGTTCGATCCGTATCGAGCCGCGCACCCACGTGGTCGAGCGCACGCGCAAACTGGTTGCCGGCGCGCTCGATCTCGCGCCGCCGTCGCCCACTGACGACATCGAGTTCGGCCTCGACACCTACCGCGCCGCTCAGGCGCTCGCGGGCGTCGGGCTTAACCTGCCGGTGCCCTATGTGGTGTTCGTGCACGCCACGTCGCGCGCCGACAAGCAGTGGCCCGACCAGCACTGGATCGAACTGGGACAGGCGCTCGTGCGGCGCGGCGCGTCGCTCGTGCTGCCCTGGGGTAGCGAGGCGGAGCGGGCCACGAGCGAGCGCCTCGCGCGCGAATTCGGCGAAGCGGCGATCGTGCCGCCCAGGCTCTCGCTGCCTGCCGTGGTGGGCCTCATCGACGGCGCAGCGGCCACGGTGGGCGTGGACACGGGCCTCGTGCACATCGCGGCGGCGCTGAAGCGGCCGACCGTCGAGTTGTACAATTTCGCGACCGCTTGGCGCACGGGCGGCTACTGGTCGCCGAACGTCGTCAATCTGGGCACGGCCGGCCAGCCGCCAACGCTCGCGCAGGTGAAGGACGTGCTGGCGGGCTTCGGGCTGCTGTAGCGCCGCACCGCCGCGGGCGCCTGGCAAACTGAGGGGCTGCGGCGCGTCAAGGCGGTCCACTGAGGCCGCGGGTATAAGAATCGGCACGCACGAGGGTGCACAAACGTGCACAGGCGCGCGCCAGGGCCTGGCCGGCAAGGGCCGCGCATGACGGCAATAGAGCGGGCAACAGGGCGTGCAACAAGGCACACCACGCTCGCAGCGCGCCACACCGGCAGGCAATCAGATCCATCGCTTCCAGGGGCGACCATGAACGAATCCCAGATCATCGAAATCACTTCCGCCGATTGGCAAGGCCAGCAGCTCTCGCAACCGCGCGAGACGCTGCTCGACGCCGTCGAGCAGGGCAAGGTGCTGTATTTTCCGAACCTGGCCTTTGCGATCGAAGGCGGCGAGCGCGCGCTGCTCGACCCGGCGATCGCCGACCCCAAGCGCAAGAACATCAGCCTCGACCCGAACGACGGCGCGCTGCACGGCGTGCTCGGCGACACAGTCACGCAGTCGGCTGTGCGCGCGTTGATCGCGCGCTACCAGACGTGCGCGCGCACGCTGGTGGACGGCCTCTTTCCCGAGTACACCGGCAAGCTGCGCGTGGCGCCCACGAGCCTGCGCCTGCATCAGGTGGAAACGCGCCAGACCTCGTGGCGCAAGGACGATTCGCGCCTGCACGTGGATGCGTTTCCCTCGCGCCCGAACTACGGCGAGCGCATCCTGCGCGTGTTCACCAACGTCAACCCGAACGGCGTGCCGCGCGTGTGGCGCGTGGGCGAGCCGTTCGAGGACATGGCCAGGCGCTTCCTGCCCAACATCAAGCCGCA
The DNA here is from genome assembly GCF_026343935.1 of Paraburkholderia sp. CNPSo 3076. Taxonomy (NCBI): domain Bacteria; kingdom Pseudomonadati; phylum Pseudomonadota; class Betaproteobacteria; order Burkholderiales; family Burkholderiaceae; genus Paraburkholderia; species Paraburkholderia sp. CNPSo 3076. Next base: position 45,424 of record NZ_JAPMAL010000026.1, read on the forward strand.
GTTTCCGGGCTCGGCGTGGCTGCAGAATCTGCTGCACATCACGAAGTCGCCGCGCAGCGAGTACGACCATCTGATGCTCAATCTCCACGACGGCATGAAGGCCGATCTCGGCTATCAGAAGTCGAGCCCGCAGGAGACCATCGGCTTTCCGCCGGGCAGCGTGTGGGTGTGCTTCTCCGATCACACCTCGCACGCTGTGATGTCCGGTCAGTTCATGATGGAGCAGACCTTTTTCCTGCCGGTGAAGGAGATGGTGCATCCCGAATGGGCGCCGCTCGGCATTCTCGAACGCCTCAAGGGCAAGGAACTGGTTTGAATCCACGCGCGATGAGCCCGCCGATCCCCGCTACCTGCCGCGCGGCCGCGGCGTTTCGCATGACCCTGGCCGTCGCGGAGGCCCGATGCTAAGAGCGATCTATCGCGCGGCCTGGTGGCTCATTGCACCGCTCGCGGTGCTGCGGCTATTCATCCGCTCGCGCCGCGAGCGCGGCTATCGCGAGCATATCGGCGAGCGATTTGGCTATAGCGCCGGGCGCCTGCCCGAGGACGACGCGCCGCTCATCTGGGTGCATGCCGTTTCGGTGGGCGAGACCCGCGCGGCACAGCCGCTCGTCGACGCGCTGCAGGCGGCGCGTCCTGATGCGCGCATCCTGCTCACGCACATGACGCCGGGCGGCCGCGCCACCGGCGAGCAGCTCTTCGGCAATCGCGTGCTGCGCTGCTACCTGCCGTACGACGTGCCGCACGCGGTGCGGCGCTTCCTGCACGCATGGCGGCCGTCGGTCGGTCTCGTGATGGAAACCGAGGTGTGGCCCACGCTCATCGACGAATGCAAGCACGCCGACGTGCCGCTCGTGCTCACCAACGCGCGCATGTCGGCGCGTTCGTTCAAACGTGCGGCGAAATTCGGCGCGGGCACGCGCGAGGTATTCGGCGGCTTCACGCGCGTGCTCGCGCAAAGTCCCTCCGACGCGGAGCGCCTCACCGCGCTCGGCGCGCGCAACGTGGCGGTGCTCGGCAACCTCAAGTTCGACATGGCGAGCCCGCCCGCGCTGATTGCGCGGGGCCGCGAATGGCGGCACGCGATCGGCGAGCGGCCGGTGTGGGTGGCGGCGAGCACGCGCGAAGGTGAAGAGGAACTCGTGCTGCAGGCCTTCGCGACACTTACTCAATCCAATGCGGTGCCCGACGCGCTGCTGATCCTCGTGCCGCGCCATCCGCAGCGCTTCGACGAGGTGGCGGCGCTCGTGGAGCGCAAGAACTTCAAGCTCGAGCGGCGTTCGCGTTGGGCGCCGGCTGCCGCTGCTGCGGCTTCTGCGCACGCGGGCGTGCGCGTGTTGCCGCAGGACGTGAGCGTGCTGCTCGGGGATTCGATGGGGGAGATGGGCGCTTACTACGCTGCCGCCGATCTCGCGTTTATCGGCGGTAGTCTCCTGCCGCTCGGCGGGCAGAACCTGATCGAAGCGTGCGCCGTGGGCGTGCCGGTGTTGATCGGGCCGCACGTGTTCAACTTCACGCAAGCCACCGCCGACGCCACGGTCGCGGGCGCGGCCCTGCAGGTTCAGGACCCCGCCGATCTCGCGCGCGCCTTGCGCGAACTCTTCAACGACAAGCCTCGCCGGGTCGCCATGGGCGCGGCTGCAGCGGCATTCGCTTCGCGCCATCGCGGCGCGACGGCGCGCACGGTGGACGTGCTCACTACGCTGCTCTGAGCCGCATGACGCGGTTCAATCGGCCAGCAATCCTTTCTTTTCAATGAACGCGATGACCTCACCAAGCCCCTTGAGCGCCTTCAAGTTGCACATCACGAAGGGCCGCTCGCCGCGCATCTTTTTCGCGTCGGAGGCCATGATGTCGAGGTTCGCGCCTACGAACGGCGCGAGGTCGGTCTTGTTGATGACGAGCAGGTCCGACTTCGTGATGCCAGGGCCGCCCTTGCGCGGGATCTTCTCGCCGCCCGCCACGTCGATCACGTAGATCGTGAGGTCCGAAAGCTCGGGGCTGAAGGTGGCCGCGAGATTGTCGCCGCCCGATTCGATGAAGACGATGTCGGCGTCGGGAAAGCGCGTGAGCATCTGGTCGACGGCTTCGAGGTTGATCGACGCGTCTTCGCGGATCGCCGTGTGCGGACAGCCGCCCGTTTCCACGCCCATGATGCGCTCGGCGGGCAGGGCGCCCGCCACGGTCAGCAGGCGCTGGTCTTCCTTCGTGTAGATGTCGTTGGTAATGGCGACGAGGTCGTAGCGCTCGCGCATGGCCTTGCAGAGCATTTCGAGCAAGGTCGTCTTGCCGGAGCCGACCGGTCCGCCCACGCCGACGCGCAGCGGCGGCAGTTTCTTCGTTCGTTTGCTGGGTGCGTGCGAAATCATGGTTCGTGTGTGTGTGTTTCAGGAGCGGAAGAGCCGCGAGTACTGCGATTCGTGGCGCGCAGAAAGCACGCCGAGCTGCGGCGCGAAGGTGTTGAGCGCGTCGGGGGGCGTGGCGAGCGCGCGCGCCACGGCTTTTTCGATTGCGGGCCGCAGCGCGACGACGATGCGCTGGCCCGCGAGCTGGCCGAGCGGCACCGCCTTGAGCGCGGCGGCCGTCTGATTCTCGATCCAGCTGAACGCGTAGGCGGCGAGCGCGGCGTCTGGCGCGGCCGCGTGGGCCCACGCGGCGAAGGCGAAGGCCGTGGGCTGCGCAATGGGCGTCATGCGCTCTAACGTGGCGCGCCGTTCGGCATCGCCCCATTCGAGCTGCGCGCAGAGCTGGCGCAGCGACCAGCCCATCTGCGCGGTTTCGCGCCGCAATTCCGCCGATTCGCGGCTCGCGACGAATTCCTCGTTCGCCACGATCAGCGCGCGCGCGTCGTGCGTGCGCCAGCGTCCCATCTGGTGCGCCACAAAAGGTAGCTCGCCGCAAGCGAGCACGTTCGCAAGGCCGCCCGCTATCCAGTGCGCGGCGTCGTCGGCGTTCGTGACGAGTTGCGCATCGATTGCGGCTTCGAGTCCCTGCGAGTAGCTGAACGCGCCGATGGGCAGCGCCGGCGACGCGAGATGCAGCAGGGCGGTGAGCTCAGCGATGTTCATGGCTGTGGTCGTGCGCGTGGCCGTCGCAGTGACCGTGATCGTGTCCGCAGTCGTGGTCATGCGCTTGATCTTCGCCATGAGCGTGATTGTGCGAATGACCGTGCGCAGGGTCGTGCGCGTGGTGGTGCGAATGCGCATGACCGTGGTGCACGTCGTGCTCCTCGTACACGCGTTGCGCGAGCGCGTAGTCGTCGGCGAAGGTTTCGTCGTGGCCGTGGCGGTGACCGCCGCCGTATGCGCCCGATTCCGGCTGGAACGGCAGCTGCACGCGCTCCACCTGCGCGCCCAGGCGCTTGAGCATGTCTTCGAGCACGGGGTCCGCTTCGAGCCTGAGTTCGTCCGCGCCCACTTCCACCGGCGTGTGGCGATTGCCGAGGTGATACGCGGCGCGCGTGAGCGTGAGGCGATCGGGCGCGCGTACACGCAACACGCACTCGGCCGCCGCGATCACACGCACGAGGCCGCCGTCGTCGGCCACGAGCAGGTCGCCGTCGCCCAGCACCGTGCCGCGCGGCAGCACCACGCCCACTTCCTCGCCCGTGTCGAGCGTGGCCGCCAGGCGGCTCTTGCAGCGCGCGTCGTAGGGCAGCGTGAGCGTGGGCGCCCGCTTCACAAGAACGGGCGCGAGCTTCGCATTGAGTCGTTTGTCGATCGTGCGCATGGCTAAACTTTAGAACAGGAAGTAACGCTGTGCCATCGGCAGCACCGTGGCGGGCTCGCAGGTGAGCAACTGACCGTCGGCGACGACCTGGTACGTTTCGGGATCGACGCTGATCGTGGGCTGCCAGGCATTGTGAATCATGTCGGCCTTCGTCACGCTGCGGCAGTTGCGTACCGCCACCACGCGCTTTTGCAGGCCGTAACGCTCAGGAATGCGCTTGTCGAGCGAGAGCTGCGAAACGAAGGTGAGCGAGGTTTGCGCGAGCGCGCGCCCGCGCGTGGCAAACATCTCGCGGTAATGCACGGGCTGGGGCGTCGGAATCGAGGCATTCGGGTCGCCCATCTGCGCGAGCGCGATCATGCCGCCCTTGAGGATGAGCGAAGGCTTGATGCCGAAGAACGCCGGCTCCCAGAACACCAGGTCGGCCCATTTGCCCGGCTCGAGCGATCCCACTTCGTGCGCGATGCCGTGCGTGAGTGCCGGATTGATCGTGTACTTCGCCACATAGCGCTTCACGCGGAAGTTGTCGTGGCGTGCGCTGTTGCCCCCCCCGTCCTCGGGCAGGGCGCCGCGCTGCACCTTCATCTTGTGCGCGGTTTGCCAGGTGCGGATGATGACCTCGCCCACGCGGCCCATCGCCTGGGAATCCGACGAGAGCATCGATAGCGCGCCGAGATCGTGGAGGATGTCCTCAGCCGCGATGGTCTCGCGGCGGATGCGCGACTCGGCAAATGCAATATCCTCGGCAATCGACGGGTCGAGGTGATGGCACACCATCAGCATGTCGAGATGCTCGTCGAGCGTGTTGATGGTGTACGGGCGCGTGGGGTTCGTCGAGGAGGGCAGCACGTTCGCTTCGCCGCACACCTTGATGATGTCGGGCGCGTGGCCGCCGCCCGCGCCTTCGGTGTGGTACGTGTGGATCGTGCGGCCCTTGAAGGCGGCCACCGTCGCTTCCACGAAGCCCGACTCGTTGAGCGTGTCGGTGTGAATGGCCACCTGCGTATCGGTAGCGTCCGCCACGCTCAGGCAGTTGTCGATAGCGGCAGGCGTCGAGCCCCAGTCCTCGTGCAGCTTCAGGCCGATCGCGCCCGCGGCGATCTGTTCTTCGGCGGGCTTCGGCAGGCTCACGTTGCCCTTGCCGAGAAAGCCGAGGTTGATCGGCCAGCCGTCCGCGGCCTGGAGCATGCGCTCCATATGCCACGGGCCTGGCGTGCAGGTGGTGGCGTTGGTGCCCGTGGCCGGGCCGGTGCCGCCGCCCAGCATGGTCGTCACGCCCGAGGCTAGCGCTTCGTCGATCTGCTGCGGGCTGATGAAGTGAATATGCGTATCGATGCCGCCTGCCGTGACGATCTGGCCTTCGCCCGCGATCACTTCGGTTGCAGCGCCAATGGGAATCGTCACGCCCGGTTGCACGTCGGGGTTGCCCGCCTTGCCGATCTTCCAGACGCGGCCGTCCTTGATGCCGATGTCGGCCTTCACGATGCCCCAGTGATCGATGATCACGGCGTTCGTGACCACGGTGTCCGCAACTTCCGAGTGCGCTCGCTGCGACTGGCCCATGCCGTCGCGGATCACCTTGCCGCCGCCGAACTTCACTTCGTCGCCGTAGACGGTGTAGTCGCGCTCGATCTCGATGATGAGTTCGGTATCGGCGAGACGCACGCGGTCGCCGGTGGTGGGGCCGAACATCTCCGCGTACGCGCGGCGGCCGATCTTCAATGTCATGTCGGATTCCTGATGAAATCGCCTGAAAACGCCAGTCCGCGCTCAGAGCGGACCCATCACCTGGCCGTTGAAGCCGTACACGGCGCGCTCTCCCGCAAGCGCCACGAGTTCCACGGTGCGCTCCTGTCCTGGCTCGAAGCGCACGGCCGTGCCCGCGGCAATGTTCAGGCGAAAGCCGCGTGCGGCTTCACGGTCGAACGAGAGTGCGGCGTTGACCTCGTAGAAGTGGAAGTGCGAGCCGATCTGCACGGGGCGGTCGCCCGTGTTGGCCACCTTCACGGTGAGGGTTTCGCGGCCCGCGTTGAGCTCGATTTCGCCGTCGTCGATCAGCATTTCGCCGGGGATCATGGCTGGCTCCTCCCGACTTAGGGGATTGGATGGTGGACGGTGACGAGCTTGGTGCCGTCGGGGAAGGTTGCTTCAACCTGGATGTCGGGGATCATCTCGGGCACGCCTTCCATCACGTCGCCGCGTGTGAGCAGGGTGGTGCCGTAGTGCATGACCTCGGCGACGGTCTTGCCGTCGCGGGCCGCTTCCATCAGCGCCGCGCTGATGAAGGCGACGGCCTCCGGGTAATTGAGCTTGAGGCCGCGCTCGCGGCGCCTTTCGGCGAGCAGCGCGGCGGTGAAGATCAGGAGCTTGTCTTTCTCGCGTGGCGTGAGCTTCATCGCGTCATGTATTGGGTCGGTTGGGGCAAGTCTGTCGACCCAGCTTACGGGAGCGAGGTTACGTGCAGCTTGCGGCCTCGCGCGCGGCGCGCACGAATCGATGCAAGCTCACAGCAAGGTGTGTGCCAATGAAGGGGACAGCGTGGGCGCACCATTATCGAGGTGCTTATGCACCGTGTTGGCGTTGCTGCGCTGCGTTATCGTGCGTGGAGGCGCCGATGCGCACCGCTGCGGTGCGTATAACGTGCGCTCAGGTCGTCCACAGGCGCAGCGGCGCGGCCTTCACGCCATGCACGAACGGCCGCAGCGCTGTCCAGCACTGCGTGAGCGTGTTCTGCAGCGGTTCCATCGAGCGCCCGACCACGCGCACGAGCACCACGCCCGGCGCGATGCAGGTCGCGCCCGAGCGCAGCGCGTCGTCGAAGGGCAGGATGGCGGCGAGGTCTTGCGCGAGCGCCTCGTTGCACGCGGGGCCGATCGCCCACAGCACGCCAAAAGCGGGGTAGCCCGCGAGGCCTTGCGGCGCGTTGCGCAGCGGGTCGTTGGCGTCGATGAGGGCGCGTTCGAGCCAGAGCAGCTGTTCGTCGGCTTCGCCTTCGGACGCAGCGCGCGTCACGCGCGTGAGCGCTCGCACCATGCCCGCCGACCAGCGTTCGCCCGCGGCCTGGCGGCCCAGTTGCGTGGCGTCCCAGCCGATGGCCGTGGCCCCCGCGCCGAGCGTGAGCGCGAATTCGAGTTCGGCGTGGGCGTGGTCGAACACGAGGTTGTTCTGCGGCAGCCAGTCGAGCTTTGCGCCCGCACCCACGCGCACGTTGATGCGCTGGCGCGCCACGCGCCCGTTCGACTTGTACCACTTGGTCGCGCCCGGCGTCGTGAGCACGGCGTGAGCGCCATCGCCCACACTCACGTCGATGTCGAGCCGGTCGCCGCCTGCGATGCCGGCTGGTGGATGCACGATCACCGCGTGACAGATCGCGTCGCCCTCAGGGTAGAGCGGCCGTTGCACGCGCAACGGCCCCATGTGCAGGCGATGCGTGAGCGCGGTGCGCACGCCCTGGCACTCGAAGCCGAGTTCGAGTTTCGCGGCCCATTCCTGATGCGCGGTGCTGCGAAACGTGGTGTTGGCGAGTGCGGCGTGATCGACGTGGAGCGACATGCGTGGCGACGGGAAAGGAGCCTGGAATGGCGTCGAGAATAGCACGCCGAATCTACGCTCAAACCGCGATCAACTCCCGCACCCCATCCGCATCCATGCTTGCGCCGGCGCCGCCCGCCACGATTTCGCCGCGGCTCATCACCCAGTATCGGTCCGCAATGGCTTTGGCGAAGTCGTAGTACTGCTCGACCAGCAGCACTGTCATGTGCCTCTCTTCCACGAGCCGCCGCAGCGTACGGCCGATGTCCTGGATGATCGAAGGCTGGATGCCTTCGGTAGGCTCATCGAGTATGAGCAGTTGCGGATCGCTCATCAGCGCGCGGCCGATGGCGAGCTGCTGCTGCTGGCCGCCCGAGAGGTCGCCACCACGCCGCGCCTTCATGTCCTTGAGCACGGGAAAGAGTTCGTAGATATGCGCGGGCACGCCCTTAGGCATGCGCTTCTTGCTCGCCGCGCCCACCAGCAGATTCTCTTCGACGCTCAGGCGCGGAAAGATATCGCGTCCTTGCGGCACGTAAGCAAGGCCCTGCGCCACCCGCGCATGCGTGGGCAGCTTCGTGAGCGCTTCGCCGTGCCACGCGATCGAGCCGTTCTTCGTCGGCACGACGCCCATGAGGCAGCGCAGCAGCGTGGTCTTGCCCACGCCGTTGCGGCCGAGCAGCACGGTGAGTGCACCCTCGGGCACCGTCATCGAGACGTTGCGCAAGATGTGGCTGCCGCCGTAGTACTGGTTCAGCGATTCGATAGTTAGCATGGCTGATCTACTCAAAACGGCCCTAGCGGCCCAGATACGATTCGATGACCGCTTCTTCGCGCTTCACGTCCTCGAGCGTGCCGTGCGCGAGCACGCTGCCTTCGGCCATCACGGTGACGCGCCCGGCCTCACCCGCGAGCGCCGCGACGAACTCCATGTCGTGCTCGACCACCATCATCGAGCAGCTGCCGCGCAGGCGGTTGAGCAGCGTGGCGAGTTCCATGGTTTCGTCGTCGGTCATGCCGGCGGCGGGCTCGTCGAGCAGCAGCAGTTGCGGTTTCTGCATGAGCAGCATGCCGATTTCGAGCCGCTGCTTCTGGCCGTGCGATAGCTCGCCCGCGAGGCGTCGCGCGTCGCTCTCCAGCCGGATCACCTCGAGCGTTTCCTCGATCTTCGCCTGCGCCTCGCGCCCCAAGCGCGCGCGCAGCGTGGCGAACCAGCCCTTGTCGGCCTTCATCGCGAGTTCGAGGTTCTCCCAGACGGGATGCTGCTCGAACACCGTGGGCTTCTGGAACTTGCGGCCAATGCCCGCGCGCGCGATGGCCGGCTCGTTCATGCGCGTGAGGTCGAGCGTCTGCCCGAGGAACACCTTGCCCGAATCGGGCGCGGTCTTGCCGGTGATGACATCCATCATCGTGGTCTTGCCCGCGCCGTTCGGGCCGATCACGCAGCGCAGCTCGCCCGCGTCGATCACGAGCGAAAGCTTGTTGAGTGCGCGAAAGCCGTCGAAGCTCACGCTCACGTCTTCGAGATACAGGATCGTGCCGTGCGAGATGTCGATCGCGCCGGGTTCGACCACGTGCCCGAGATCCGCCGCGCCGGAGAGGGCGATTTCGTCGTACTTGAGGGCGTCGTCGAAGGGGTTGTGGTTGAGCGGGTCGCTGATCACGCTGTGTCCGTTCATGGGCGTTCGCTCCGCGTGGTGATCCGGTTCCGGATGAGTTCGATGAGCCCCATGATGCCGTTGGGCAGCAGCAGCGGCACGAGCACGAACATCAGGCCGAGGAAGAACAGCCAGTACTCGGCGAAATGCGCGGTGAAGAAGCTCTTTGCGCCGTTCACGGCGAACGCGCCGATGATCGGCCCGATGAGCGTGCCGCGTCCGCCCACGGCCACCCAGATCGCCATTTCGATCGAGTTGCCGGGCGACATCTCGCTCGGATTGATGATGCCGACCTGCGGCACGTAGAGCGCGCCCGCGATGCCGCACAGGACCGCCGAGACGGTCCACACGAACAGCTTGTAGCCAAGCGGGCTGAAGCCGAGAAACATGAGGCGCGTTTCGCCGTCGCGCACCGCGCTCACCACACGCCCGAGCTTCGAGGTGACGATGGCGCGCGCGCCGAGAAACGCGAGCACGAGCACGGCGAACGTCAGCAGGAACAGCACGGTGCGCGTGCCCGGATGCGTGATCGGCATGCCCGCGATGCGCTTGAAGTCGGTGAAGCCGTTATTGCCGCCGAAGCCCGTTTCGTTGCGATAGAACAGCAGCATCGCGGCGAACGTCATGGCCTGCGTGATGATCGAGAGGTACACGCCCTTCACACGCGAGCGAAACGTGAAGAAGCCGAATACCCAGGCGACCACGGCCGGCACGAGCACGACGAGCAGGAGCGCATAGCCGAGGTGCTGCGTGCCTTGCCAGTACCACGGCAGCGCATGCCAGTCGAGAAACACCATGAAGTCGGGCAGGTCGCTGCCGTACTTGCCGTCGTGACCGATCTCGCGCATGAGGTACATGCCGATGGCGTAGCCGCCCAGCGCGAAGAAGAGGCCGTGCCCGAGGCTCAGAATGCCGCAATAGCCCCACACGAGATCGAGCGCGAGCGCGGCGATCGCATAGCACATGAGCTTGCCGCCCAGCGTCATCGCATACGCGGAAAGATGCAGCGCGCTCGCTTGCGGCAGCACCAGCGCGCAAAGCGGCACGCCCACGCCGATGACGAGGATGAGCACGATGAGCGCGAGCCAGGCGCGCGGCGAGAGCAGGGCGGCCCGCGCGGGCAAACCGAGAGCGAAGGTTTCGGCGCCGTCGCCCGAAGTCCGCGAGGCGCCCAGCGTGTGACGCGCGGAAGAGGAAGTGACGCTCGTCATGTCATGCCTCCGCGCTGCGGCCCTTGAGGGCGAAAAGCCCCTGCGGACGCTTCTGGATGAAGAGCACGATCAGCACGAGCACGGCGATCTTCGCGAGTACGGCGCCCCAGAACGGCTCGATGGCCTTGGAGACGAGGCCGAGTCCGAAGCCGCCGAGCACGGTGCCCGCAATCTGACCGACGCCGCCCAGCACCACGGCCATGAACGAATCGATGATGTAGCTCTGGCCGAGATCGGGACCGACGTTGCCGATCTGCGAGAGCGCGCAGCCGCCAAGGCCCGCCACGCCCGCGCCGAACGCGAAGGCCCACGCATCCACGCGCGCGGTGCGCACACCCACGCAGGCGGCCATGCGGCGGTTTTGCGTGACGGCGCGCACGAACAGGCCAAGACGCGTCTTCGTGAGCACGGTCCACGCAATGCCCACCACGATCAGCGAGAACGCGAGGATCGCGAGGCGGTTGTACGGCAGGATGAGGTTGGGCATGACGGCGACGCCGCCGCTCATCCACGAGGGGTTTTCGACCTGCACGTTCTGCGCGCCGAAGATCATGCGCGTGGCCTGAATGAGAATGAGGCTGATGCCGAACGTGGTGAGCAGCGTTTCTAGCGGGCGGCCATAGAGGTGGCGGATCACGAGCCGCTCGATCACCGCGCCCACGAGCGCGGCGACGACGAACGAAGCGGGAATCGCGAAGAGCGGATACCAGTCGAACGCGCCGGGCGCATAGCGCTGCACGAGCGTTTGCACGACATAGGTTGCGTACGCACCGATCATCAGGAACTCGCCGTGCGCCATGTTGATGACGCCGATGAGCCCGTAGGTGATGGCGAGGCCGAGCGCCGCGAGCAGCAGCACGCTGCCGAGCGAGAGGCCCGCGAACAGCGTGCCGGCGATTTCGCTGCGGCGCTGGATGGCGTCGAGCGCGTCGATGCCTTGTTGCACCGCTGCGCGCACGTCGGCATCGGGCTCGTTGTACGCGCCGCTCGCGTTCTTCGCGACGAGCGGGCGCAGCAGTTCGAACATGTCGAGATCGTGGCGCGCCGCGACGAGCTTCGCCGCCTCGAGGCGCGTGGCCGCATTCGGGTCGTGCAGCGCGGTCATCGCCCAGAGCGTGTCGAGACGGCGCTTGAGCGCGGGGTCGGTTTCCTTCGCGCGCGCGGCGTCGATCATCGGCTTCATGGCCGGATCGGGGTTCTTCAGCAACCCGTTAATGGCCGCCCGGCGCGTTTCCAGGTCGGGCGAGGCGAGTTGCAGGCCCGAGACCGCGCCCGCGACCTTCGAGCGCAACAGGTTGTTCAGCGTGATGGGCTGCGCGCTCGAAGCGATGTTCGCGGCGACGGGCTGGCCCGTTGCGGCGTCGTGCGCGCCCTGTCCATCCGTACCATCCTGCACGAGCACTTCGCCGGAGTCGGTTGCCGTGACGTTGTCGTCGGCGAGCGCTTTCAGGAGCGCAAGCGACGCGGCGTCGTGCGTGGCGATGAGCTTGTCGATCGCCGCGGATTTCGCGTCGAAGTCGTCGCCGCCGAGCGGGGCGACGTCGGCCGCTTCGAGTGCGTGCGCGCATGTGCATAGCGCCGTGAAGAGCGAAGCCGCTGCGAGCGCGTGGCGCAAGCCCGCGCGCGCGTACCTCGGGAGTGAGAGAGCCATGGTGCTTTCTTTTTGGGTGCGGGCCACAGCGCAACACCCTGCCGTTACGCCGCGGCCCGTAGACAGGGCACGCGAGCGCGCTACCTTGCGGCGCAGCGCTCGCGAAGACAACGTCAGGCCACGCGCGAGCGGCGCAGGAAGGCAGGCAGCGCGTTCGAGGAGACCACATCCGGCTTGCCTTCGTTGCCGGCGATGAACGGGCTCCACGGCTGCGCGCGCACGGCGGTCTTCGTTTTCCACACCACGTTGAACTGGCCGTCGCCGCGAATCTCGCCGATCATGACCGGCTTGTGGAGGTGATGGTTGCCGTCCATCGTGAGCGTGAAGCCCGAGGGCGCCGCCACGGTCTGGCCGATCATGGCCACGCGCACCTTGTCGACGTCGGTGCTCTTCGCCTTTTCCACGGCCTGCTTCCACATATGGATGCCTACGAAGGTCGCTTCCATCGGGTCGTTGGTCACGCGTTTGCTGCCGCCGGGCAGGTTGTTCGCCTGCACCCAGGCTTCGAACTGCTCCTTGAACTTCGTGTTGTTCGGGCCTTTCACCGACATGAAGTAGTTCCACGCCGCGAGGTGCCCCACGAGCGGCTTCGTGTCGATGCCGCGCAGCTCTTCCTCGCCCACGGAGAACGCGACCACCGGCACGTCGGTCGCCTTGATGCCCTGGTTGCCGAGCTCCTTGTAGAACGGCACGTTCGAGTCGCCGTTGATGGTCGACACGACGGTGGTCTTGCCGCCTTGCGAGAACGTCTTGATGTTCGCGACGATGGTCTGATAGTCGCTATGACCGAACGGCGTGTAGACCTCCTGAATATCGCTGTCCTTCACGCCCTTCGAGTGCAGAAAGGACCGCAGGATCTTGTTGGTCGTGCGCGGATACACATAGTCGGTGCCGAGCAGGAAGAAGCGCTTCGCGCCGCCGCCTTCGGCGCTCATCAGGTATTGCACCGCGGGAATGGCCTGCTGGTTGGGCGCCGCGCCCGTGTAGAACACGTTGCGCGACATCTCTTCCCCTTCGTATTGCACGGGGTAGTAGAGCAGGCCGTTGAGTTCCTCGAACACCGGCAGCACCGACTTGCGCGACACCGAGGTCCAGCAGCCGAATACGCAGGCCACCTTGTCCTGCGTGAGGAGCTGGCGCGCCTTTTCGGCGAAGAGCGGCCAGTTCGAGGCCGGATCGACCACCACGGGCTGGATCTGACGCCCCATCACGCCGCCGTTCTTGTTGATGTCGGCGATCGTCATCAACGCGGTGTCTTTCAGTGAGGTCTCCGAAATGGCCATCGTGCCCGAGAGCGAATGCAGGATGCCGACCTTGATCGGCCCGCTGCCGGTGTCCGCGTGCGCGAACGGCATGCGCCCCGCAGCCGCGAGTGCGCCCGACATCGTCCCGAGTTTCAACAGACTGCGACGTTTCATTGTTGTGCCTCTTGTCCGTGAGTGAGTCGTGGGCCGTGGCGCGTGGTCGTTTGTCGTCTTGCGCGCCGCCCGGTGTGTGTGGCGTGTCTTGCGCACACCCTTCTGCAAGCGTTGTGCCAGCGCGAAGGGAAAGCGCCAGGCTTGCCCCATCAGGCGCGCGGCGATGCGGGACGCATCGGTGGCCACACAATGGGCGGGCGATTGTGGTGCAGCGAGATGCATGTTCGGGCGCGTTGCATCGTCTCAGTGCGCGCATGCATGAAGCGGGACGAACGGTGCGGCAGGGCGCGCTGCATCGTTGTGCATGAGGGGCGTGCGGGTGCTGCACGCCGTGGACCGCAGCGAGCGGCCCAGAAATGACAAAGGGCGCGGCCTGAGCCGCGCCCTTTCGCGCCTTTTCGTTAAGCTGGCGTGCGCCTGCTTAGTACGTCGGCACCTTGGGGTCGACCTGACGCGACCAGGCGTCGATGCCGCCTTGCAGGTTGAACACCTTCGTGTAGCCGCGCGACTCGAGGAACATCGCCACCTGGGCGCTGCGTGCGCCGTGGTGGCAAATGCAGACGATCTGCGCCTCGTCGTCCAGTTCCTCGCTGCGCGCGGGGATCTCGCGCATGGGGATCGACGTGCTGCCGGCGATCTTTGCCGTTTCGATTTCCCACGGCTCGCGCACGTCGAGCAGTACGGGAGTCTCGCGCGAGGTATCGGCAAGCCATTCGGCGAGGGCGGGGGCGGTCAGATTCTGCATGGAACACTCAATCGGGTAAGTAAGCCGGGCTGCCGTGCATGGAACCCGGCGATGCGGCAGGTTGGCAGCGCCTTAGAACTTGAAGCGCGGCGGATGCACGGCGTTCTGCAGCGGCTCGACGTAAGTCTCGAACACGCCGGCAATGCGGAACTGCTTTTCGTCGATGCGCGTGATGATCTGCGCTTCCATGACCGGCGCGCCGCCCACGAAAGCGGCCAGACGCCCGCCCACCTTGAGCTGCTCGAGCAGTTCCTGCGGCACGACCGGCAGGCCGCCCGAGACGCAGATCACGTCGTACGGCGCATTCGCGGCCCAGCCGCGTGCGCCGTCGCCGAGCACGACTTCGGCGTTCAGCACACCGTTCTTGACGAAGTTCGCGCGCGCGAATTCGGCGAGTTCCGTGTCGATCTCCACGCTCAGCACCTTCTGCGCCCGGTGCGCAAGCAGCGCCGCCATGTAGCCGGAGCCCGCGCCGATTTCCAGCACGCTCTCATGCTTCTTCACCGCGAGTTCCTGCAGCACGCGCGCTTCGACGCGCGGCGCCATCATGTGCTGGCCGTTCGGCAGCGGCACTTCGAGGTCGGCGAACGCGAGGGCGGTGTAGACCTCGGGGACGAAATGCTCACGCTTGACGATCGAGAGCAGGTTCAGCACGTCCTGGTCGAGCACTTCCCAGGGGCGAATCTGCTGTTCGATCATGTTGAAACGCGCTTGTTCGATGTTCATGGTGACTCGGCGTTGTGGTCGGGATCGGTTCGGATCGAAGCCCGGCAAAAAGGGCGTCGGGCAATCGGAGAATTGTAGCAAACCGGCTCTGGCCTGGCCGCGCCGACGGCAGCGGGAGGGGGTTCCGGGGGCATTGACGGATCGGTGTTTGTCCTGGCTTCGTGCGCCTTGCGGTTTTGCGGTTCTCGTACCAAAAATGTAATCGATTACATTTTGACGCGTCCGAACGGCTCACGCCGCCGCCGCAGGTTTCCGAACCGGTCACGATCGCCTTCGCCCATGTCCGCCCGCTCGTCCCGATCACCGCAGCCGCAGGACGAAGATGCCAGCGCCGACACCGCCGCGCGCGGGGGCTCGATCGCGGCGGTGGCGCAGCGCGCGGGCGTCTCGGTTGCGACGGTCTCGCGCGTGCTCAACGGCCATGCGAACGTGCGCGCCGCGACCCGCGAGCGCGTGCTCGCCGAGATCGAGACGAGCGGCTACCGCGTGAACGAACTCGCGCGCAACCTGCGCACCGCCGAAAGCCGCCTGCTCCTGACGATGGTGCCCGACTTCGGCAACCCGTTTTACGCGGAGATCGTGCGCGGCATCGACAGCGTTGCGCGCCAGCACGGCTTTTTCTTGCTGCTGTGCGACACGGGCGCCGACGCCGGGCGCGAGCGCAGCTACTTTGACCTGCTGCGCCGCCATCGCGCGGACGGGGCGATCTGTCTCGACCCGGCAACGGTGCAGCACGCGCTGGCCGCCGAATCGACGGCGCTGCCGTGGGTGGCCTGCTGCGAGTTCGACCCGGACGTGGGCGTGCCGTATGTGGGCATCGACAACTACCGGGCCGCGCACGACGCGGTGCGGCATCTGATCGCGCGGGGGCGGCGACGTGTCGCGCTCATCAACTCCGACGAGCACTACCTCTACGCACAGCAGCGCCGCGACGGCTGGCGCGATGCGCTCGGCGAAGCGGGCATCGCGCTGCGCGACGCCTGGCGCGTGAACGTGAACTGCCTTGACTACGAGGCGGGCGCGCAGGCCGCCGCCGCGCTCATGCAGTTGCCGGCGGGCGACGCGCCCGACGCGATCTTCGCGGTGTCGGACACGCTCGCGGTGGGCGTGGTCAACGGCCTGCGCGGCGCGGGGCGGCGCGTGCCGCACGACGTCGCCGTGGTCGGCTTCGACGATATCGCGCTCGCCGCGCAGATCGACCCGCCGCTCACGACGATCGCGCAGCCCATGCGGGAACTGGGCGAGACCGCTGCGCGCCTGTTGCTGCGGCGTTTCGCCGACCCGCGCGCGAGCGTGCCGGGCGTGCTGCTGCCGCATCGGCTGGTGGTGCGTGAGAGCGGGTGAAGCCAAAAAAACGCAAGCGAACACATAGCAGGGGAGACCAGCGGCGTGATGGCGGGTGGCGCAAGCCGCCCGCCGGAGCCCGCCGACAAGGCCACTGGAGGAGCGCACGCGCATGAGCGTCGCCGTGAAGTTCAACGACATCCGCAAGGACTTCGGTCCCGTGCGCGTGCTGTACGGCGTGAGCTTCGAGCTCGCGCCGGGGCGCATTCACGGGCTGCTGGGCGAGAACGGCGCGGGCAAGTCCACGCTCATGAAGATCCTCGCGGGCTACGAAAACGCGAGCGCGGGCGAGATGCTCGTGGACGGCGTGGCGCGCTGCTTCGAAGGCTCGCGCGAGGCCGAAGCCGCCGGCATCGTGCTGATCCACCAGGAGTTCAATCTGGCCGAGCACCTGACGATCGCGCAGAACATCTTCCTCGGCCACGAGAAGCGCAAAGGCTGGCTCGTCGACGACACCGCCATGCGCCGCGAAGCGCGCGAACTGCTCGCGCAGGTGGGGCTTTCGCGCGACCCGGACGTGAAGGTGCGCGACCTGATCGTCGCCGAGAAACAGCTCGTGGAGATCGCCAAGGCGCTCTCGCGGCACGCGCGCCTGCTTATCATGGACGAGCCCACGGCCACGCTCACGCCCGCCGAAACCGCGCGCCTTTTCGCGCTGATGACGAAGCTGCGCGCCGCGGGCACGACGCTCGTCTACATCTCGCACAAGCTCGACGAGGTGGAGAAGATCACCGACGACGTGGTCGTGATGCGCGACGGCCGCTTCGTGGCCGCGAGCGCGACGGCGGGTCTTGCGCGCCAGCAGATGGCGAACCTCATGGTGGGCCGCGACGTCTCCGACATGTTTCCGGAGAAGAGCGAAGCGCCCGAGATTGCCCCCGTCGCGCTGCGCGTGACGAATCTCGCCGTGGCGGGCTGGGTCGAGGATCTGAGCTTCGAGGTACGCGCGGGCGAGATTCTCGGCTTCGCGGGTCTCGTGGGCGCGGGGCGCAGCGAGGCGTTCGAGGCGATCGTGGGCCTGCGCCACAAGCATGCGGGCGAGATCGAGATCGACGGCCGCGCCGTGACGCTGCGCCACCCGCGCGACGCGATGCGCCACGGCCTCACGTACCTGAGCGAAGACCGCAAGGGCCGCGGCCTGCACATGAACCTCACGCTGCAGGACAACCTCACGCTCATGACGCTCGAGCGCTACGGCCATCCGCTGCTCGACCTCAGGGCGGCCCGCCGCGCGCTGGAAAAAGCGGTGCGCGAATTCGGCATCCGCACCGGCGACCTCGACAGCCGCGCGCGCATGCTCTCGGGCGGCAACCAGCAGAAGCTCGCGCTCGCCAAGTTCCTGCAGCCCGACCCACGCGTGATCGTGCTCGATGAGCCCACGCGCGGCGTGGACGTGGGCGCGAAGCGCGACATCTATTTCCTGATCCAGCGCCTCGCGGCCTCGGGGCGCGCGGTCGTCGTGATCTCCTCCGAGCTGGTCGAGCTGATCGGGCTCG
Source organism: Paraburkholderia sp. CNPSo 3076 (assembly GCF_026343935.1). Lineage (NCBI taxonomy): Bacteria > Pseudomonadati > Pseudomonadota > Betaproteobacteria > Burkholderiales > Burkholderiaceae > Paraburkholderia > Paraburkholderia sp. CNPSo 3076. The sequence continues at coordinate 62,933 of NZ_JAPMAL010000026.1, forward strand.
CGCATCGCGTGGCCGTGATGCGCGCGGGCCGGCTCGTCGCCACGCTCGGGCACGAACATCTGAACGAAGAGGAGCTGATCGCTCATGCAACCGGCACCCACTGACGCGGCGTCCGAAGGCCGTGGCGCGCGCTCGGCCGCGGCGCGATTCGTGCACCGGCTCGCGGGCGTCGGGCCGCTCATCGGCCTGATCCTGCTGTGCGTGCTCGGCACGCTGCTCAACCGCGATTTCGCCACCGCCGGCAACCTGCTCAACGTGCTCACGCGCACCTCGTTCATCGGCATCATTTCCGTGGGCATGACGTTCGTGATCATTTCGGGCGGCATCGATCTTTCGGTCGGCTCGATGGCCGCGCTCATCGCGGGCGTGATGATCTGGGTGATGAACACGCTGGCCGCGACCGAACATGCGTTTGCGCCCCTGGCCATCGTCGCGATCGGCATGGCGATCGCGCTCGTGCTCGGCGCGGTGTTCGGCCTTGCGCATGGCTTGCTGATCACGCGCGGGCGCATCGAGCCTTTCATCGTCACGCTCGGCACGCTCGGCATCTTCCGCTCGGTGCTCACCTGGCTGGCCGATGGCGGCGCGCTCACGCTGCAGAACAATCTCGTCGACTTCTACGGGCCGGTCTATTACGCGAGCCTCTTTGGCATTCCGGTGCCCGTGTGGGTGTTCGCGCTCTCGGCGGCGGGCGGCGCGCTCATTCTCAACCGCACAGCGTTCGGTCGGCACGTGCAGGCGATCGGCTCGAACGAGCAGGTCGCGCGCTATGCGGCGATCCGCGTCGATCGCGTGAAGTGCGCAACCTACGTGCTGCTGGGCGTGTGCGTGGGCGTGGCGACCGTGCTCTATGTGCCGCGCCTGGGCTCCGCCACGCCGACCACCGGTTTGCTGTGGGAACTGGAGGCGATCGCCGCCGTGGTGGTGGGCGGCACGGCGCTCAAGGGCGGCGAAGGGCGCGTGGCGGGCACCGTGGTGGGCGCGGTGCTGCTCTCGGTCATCGCCAATATTCTCAATCTCACGAGCATCATCAGCGTGTATCTGAATGCGGCGGTGCAGGGCGTGGCAATCATTGCGGTGGCCTTCTTGCAGCGCGGCAGACGGTAAGGATATCGAAGCAGATCTGGCAGGGCGGTGGGGAAGTCGGAGGAGGCAGCGAAAACTCAACGCAAGAACGGGCGCTGGCCCGCACGATAGGAGACGGCATCATGAAGAAGACGATTCGAACGATGTGTGCGGGCGCGCTGGCGCTTGGCGTAGCGGCGACGTTCGGTGCGGGCGCGGCGCGCGCCGACGACAAGGTCACGCTGGGCGTGGCGATTCCCACGGCCGACCATGGCTTCACGGGCGGCATCGTGTGGTGGGCGAACGAGGCGAAGAAGGACCTCGAAAAGGCGCACCCGGACCTCAAGATCATCGTCAAGACGGCGGCGAACGCGCCCGATCAGGCGAACCAGTTGCAGGACCTCGTGACCGTCAACAAGATCAACGCGCTCGTGATCTTCCCGTATGAATCGGCTTCGCTCACGCAGCCGGTCGCCCAGGTGAAGAAGCAGGGCGTGTACGTGACGGTGGTCGATCGTGGCCTGACCGACACGAGCGCGCAGGATGCCTATGTGGCCGGCGACAACACGGCGTTCGGCAAAATCCCCGCCGAATACCTTGCGAAGCAGCTGGGCGGCAAGGGCGATATCGTCGCGCTGCGCGGCATTCCCACCACGCTCGACAACGAGCGCTGGACCGCGTTCACGTCGGTGCTCAAGGGCGATCCCGGCATCAAGATCCTCGACGCAAAATACGCGAACTGGAACCGCGACGACGCATTCCGCACGATGCAGGACTACCTCACGCGCTTCAAGCACATCGACGCCGTCTGGGCCGCCGACGACGACATGGCCGTGGGAGTCCTCAAGGCAATCGACCAGGCCAAGCGCAACGACATCAAGATTGTGTTCGGCGGTGCGGGGTCGAAGGAAATGGTCAAGCGCGTGATGGACGGCGACCCGCTCATCAAGGCCGATGTGTCGTACTCGCCGAAGTTTATCTACGACGCGATCAAGCTCACGGCCGAAGCGCGTTTGCAGGGCAAGTCGCTGCCGCCCACCACGATCATCCCTTCGGTGCTGATCACGAAGGAGAACGCGAAGCAGTTCTACTTCCCCGATTCGCCGTTCTGAGGACGGGGCTTGCGATGAAGACAATCAAAGGCCCAGCGATATTCCTCGCGCAGTTTCTCGGCGACGACGCGCCGTTCGACTGTTTCGCGCACATGGCCGGCTGGGCGGCCCAGCTCGGCTACAAGGGCATCCAGGTGCCCACGGATGCGCGCCTCGTCGATCTCGCGCAGGCCGCGTCGAGCGTGGCGTACTGCGACGACCTGCGCCAGCAGGCCGACGACGCGGGGGTGACGATCACCGAGCTTTCCACGCATCTGCAAGGGCAGCTCGTGGCCGTGCATCCCGCCTACGACACGCTGTTCGACGGCTTCGCGCCGCCGCAGCTGCGCGGCGATCGCGAAGCGCGCACAGCGTGGGCCGTCGAGCAGTTGATGCTGGCCGCGCGCGCCTCGAAGAATCTGGGGCTTGCCGCGCACGTGACGTTTTCGGGCGCGCTGGCGTGGCCGTACTTCTATCCGTGGCCGCAGCGGCCGGCGGGTCTCGTCGAAGCCGCCTTCGATGAACTCGCGCGCCGCTGGCGGCCGATTCTCGACGCGTTCGATGCAGCGGGTGTCGACGTTTGCTACGAACTGCACCCGGGCGAGGATCTGCACGATGGCGTGACCTTCGAGCGCTTTCTTGCGGCAGTGGGCGATCATCCGCGCGCGAACATCCTCTACGACCCGAGCCACTTCGTGCTGCAGCAGCTCGATTACCTCGCGTTCATCGACATCTATCACGCGCGCATCAAGGCCTTTCACGTGAAGGACGCCGAATTCCGCCCCACGGGCAAACAAGGTGTGTACGGCGGCTATAGCGGTTGGGTGGAGCGCGCGGGGCGCTTTCGCTCGCTCGGCGACGGGCAGATCGACTTCGGCGCGATCTTCTCGAAGCTCACGCAGTACGACTATCCGGGCTGGGCGGTGCTCGAATGGGAGTGCGCCCTCAAGCATCCGCACGACGGCGCGCGCGAAGGCGCGGACTTCATCAAGCGGCACATCATCCGCGTGGCCGGGCACGCGTTCGACGACTTCGCGGGCAGCGGCGTCGATGCGACGCAGGTGAGGGGCGTGCTGGGCCTCTGAACGCGATTCTCTGAGGAGCTACGCAATGACTCGAAGACTCAGGCTCGGGATGGTCGGCGGCGGCGAGGGGGCGTTCATCGGCGCCGTGCATCGCATCGCGGCGCGTCTCGACGATGGTTTCGAACTCGTCGCGGGCGCACTGTCGTCCGATGCGGCGCGCGCGCAGTCGAGCGCCGAGGCGCTCGGCCTCGCGCGAAGCTACGCCCACTGGCGCGAGATGGCGAGCGTGGAAGGCGCGCGCGAGGATGGCATCGACGCGGTGGCCATCGTCACGCCGAACCATCTGCACGCGCCGGTGGCGCATGCATTCATGGAGGCGGGCATTCACGTGATCTGCGACAAGCCGCTCGCGGTTTCGCTCGCCGAGGGCGAAGCGCTCGCGCAACACGCACGCGACGCGAATCTCGTGTTCGCGCTCACGCATACGTATTCGGGCTATCCACTCGCGCGGCATGCGCGCGAACTGGTGGAGGCGGGTGAGATCGGCGAGGTGCGCATCGTGCAGGTCGAGTACGCGCAGGACTGGCTCGCCAATCCCGTCGAGAGCAGCGGCGCGAACCGCCAGGCATCGTGGCGCACCGATCCGGCGCTCGCGGGGCCGGCAGGGTGTCTGGGCGACATCGGCACGCATGCGTATCAGCTGGCGGCGTTCGTGAGCGCGCTCGTGCCCGAATCGCTCGCGGCAGAAGTGCATACCTTCGTGCCCGGACGCCGCGTGGACGACCACGTGCAGGCCATGCTGCGCTACGCCAATGGCGCGCGCGGCATGCTGTGGGCAAGCCAGGTGGCGAGCGGCGCGGAGAACGCGTTGCGGCTGCGCGTGTATGGCACGAAGGCGAGCCTCGCGTTCGATCAGGAGGAGCCTAATCTGCTGTGGTTCACGCCGCAGGGCGGCGAGGCGCAGCGGCTTACGCGCGGGCGCGTGACGGGGGCCGCCGCACGGCACGCGACGCGCGTGCCGCCGGGGCATCCGGAAGGCTATCTGGAGGCGTTCGCGCAGCTCTATCGCGACGCCGCCGCGCAGATCCTGGCGCGCGACGCCGGCGAGGCCGCGCCGAGCGCAAGCCGGCTGCTGACGACGGTCGACGACGGCGTGGAGGGACTGCGCTTTATCGACGCCGTGCTGGCAAGCAGCGCGGCGGGCGGTGCCTGGCGCAGCATCGTGCGGCCGTGATTGGCCATTCGGATGAATTGAGCGAAGAGGCTTACTGCCCCAGATACACGAACTTGCCCCCGCGTACCGTGCCCATCACGCTCGCGCGCTGGTCGAGGCCCACGTGGTCCGTCGGGCTCGTGTTCACCATGCCGTTGGGCACGACCACTTCGTGCGCGTGCTCCAGTTCGCTGCGCAACGCCACGCGGAACGCTTCAGTGCCCGGCTGTGCGGTCTTGAGCGCGCGCGCGACCGCGTCTTGCAGGCGCGGGTACACGCCAGCCGCGTCGCCTGCGAATTGCGTGACCGTGCCCGGGCCGTACTTCGCCTCGTAGGCATCGACGAAGGCGAGCGCCGCCTTTTGCGCCGGCTGGTCGGCCGGCAGCGTGCGCGCCACCACCACCGGCTGGGTCGGGAACAGGGTGCCTTCCACGTCCTTGCCGCCCAGCTTGATGAATTCAGGCGTGGCGATGCCGTGCGTCTGGTAGATCGGCCCCTTGTAGCCGCGCTCGATCAACGTGCGTTGCGGCAGCACGGTCGGCGTGCCTGCGCCAGCGATCAGCATGGCGTCCGGTCTGGCCGCCATCAGCTTGAGAATCTGGCCCGTCACGCTGGCGTCGGTGCGGTTGTAGCGCTCGGTCGCCACGATCTGGATGTTGCGTTCCTTCGCGTACTTCGTGAATTCGTTGAGCCAGCTGTCGCCGTAGCTGTCCGCGAAACCGATGAAGCCCACGCTTTTCACGCCGTGCGCGGCCATATAGCGCGTCATGACGTCGGCCATCGCGGCATCGGTCTGCGCCATCTTGAAGGCCCACACGCGCGCGCCCTGCTGCGGCTCGACCACCGAGCCCGAGCCGACCAGCGTGATCATCGGCGTCTTGCTTTCCGCCACCGGGTCGAGTGCCGCGAGCGCCGCCGGCGTGATATTCGGCCCGACGATCACGTCCACGTGATCTTCGTTGATGAGCTTGTGGATGTTGCGCACGGCGGCGCCCGGGTCCGAGCCGTCGTCGAGCACGATGTAGTCGGCCTTCTGGCCCGCAATCGTCTCGGGCCACATCAGCATGGCGTTCTTGCTCGTGATGCCGATGACGGCAGCGGGCCCCGTGCTCGAGAGGTCGATGCCTACCTTGATGTCGGCGTGGGCGGCCGGGGCGAACGTGGCGGCGGCAAGGGCGACAGCCGCGGCGAGCGGGCGCAAAAGCGTGGACAGCTTCATCCGTTGGGTCTCCTGTCGATCAGAGTTGGCGCTTCAGCGCCTTACTCTGACCCCATGCAGAGCTGGCGAGAAGTGATGTTGTTGTAATGCGGATTTTGTCTGATTTTTGTTCCGGCACCGGCGTGAGGCGCTACAGCTCGTAAGTCTCGTGTTCGCCCTTGAGCGCCTGCTCGATGAGCTTGCGATTCAGGCTCGGCGAAAGCAGCTCGACGAGCGTATACACATAGCTGCGCAGGTAAGCGCCCTGCTTGAGTGCGACGCGCGTGACGTTGCTGCCGAACAGATGCCCCACGGGCAACGCGCGCAGGTGCCGGTCGCGCTCGGCGTTGAAGGCGATGTCGGCCATGATCCCGACGCCCAGGCCCAGCTCCACATAGGTTTTGATCACGTCGGCGTCGATGGCTTCCAGCACGATGTCGGGCGAGAGCGCGCGCAGGCGGAACGCGTCGTTGATCTTGGTACGCCCGGCGAACGCATTGTCGTAGGTGATCAACGGATACTGGGCCAGATCGTCGAGCGAAAGCGGCTTGCGCTCGAGCAGCGGGTGGTCGGGCAGCATCACCGCCACGTGATGCCACGTGAAGCAGGGCAGCGACACCAGTTCCTTGTAGCCGGAGATGGCCTCGGTCGCGATGCACAGATCGGCCTGGTCATGGAGCACCATTTCCGCGACCTGGGTGGGGCTGCCTTGCAGGATCGAGAGGTGCACCTTCGGAAAGCGCCGCTTGAACTCGGCGATGGCGGCGGGCAGCGAATAGCGCGCCTGCGTGTGCGTGGCGGCGATGGTGAGGTTGCCCTGATCCTGCGCCGCGTAGTCCTTGCCCACGCGCTTGAGGCTCTCCACTTCCTGCAGAATGCGCTCCACCGAGGCGAGGATGATCCGGCCCGGCTCCGTGAGCGAGCGCACGCGCTTGCCGTGGCGCGTAAAGATTTCGACTCCAAGCTCGTCTTCCAGCTCGATGATCGCCTTCGAGACGCCCGGCTGGCTTGTATACAGTGCCTTGGCCGCTTCCGTGAGGTTGAAGTTCTGGCGTACCGCCTCACGCACGAAGCGGAACTGGTGCAGGTTCATAGATAACCCTTATAACCTGTTTGCATATCGACCTGATTTTTGAGTCGTTTGAAATATAAGGCGAGTTTATTACCATTCCTCCAACTTTTCCAATATGGATATCTGTTTTGGTCATTAGCAAATGACCGGCGCGGTTGAAGGCGCGGCCGCCTCGCGAGAGGCAGGACAGAGCGGAAAGAGCGAAGTCGAGAAATCGGAGCGCGGCGTAACCGGAACGCCGCGATTGAACCAAACCCTGGGGTCCCCGAATGTACCAATACGATCAGTACGACCAGACCATCGTCGACGAACGCGTCGCGCAATACAGCGACCAGGTCCGCCGCCGCCTGTCGGGCGAATTGAGCGAAGAAGAGTTCCGTCCGCTGCGTCTGCAAAACGGCCTGTACTACCAGCGTCACGCCTACATGCACCGCATCGCGATTCCGTACGGCAATCTGCGCAGCGACCAGCTCCGCATGCTCGGCACGATCGCGCGCGAGCACGACCGCGGCTACGGCCACTTCTCGACGCGCTCGAACATCCAGTACAACTGGATCAAGCTCGAAGACACGCCGGAAATCCTGCGCAAGCTGGCCTCCGTGCAGATGCACGGCATCCAGACGTCGGGCAACTGCATTCGCAACATCACCGCCGACCAGTTCGCGGGCGTCGCGCCCGACGAGATCGTCGATCCGCGCCCGTGGGCCGAAATCCTGCGCCAGTGGTCGACGTTCCACCCGGAATTCGCGTGGCTGCCGCGCAAGTTCAAGATCGCCGTTTCCGGCACGAAGGAAGACCGCGCCGCCGTGCAGATCCACGATCTGGGCGTCTACCTCGAGCGTAACGAGAAGGGCGAAATCGTCGCGAGCATCCTCGCGGGCGGTGGCCTCGGCCGTACGCCGATCGTCGGCGCCATCATCAAGCGCGACCTGCCGTGGCAGCACCTGCTGACCTACTGCGAAGCCGTGCTGCGCGTGTACAACCGCTACGGCCGCCGCGACAACATGTACAAGGCGCGCATCAAGATCCTCGTGAAGGCGCTCTCGCCGGCGAAGTTCGCCGAGCAGGTCGAAGAAGAGTGGCAGCACCTGAAAGACGGCCCCTCGACGCTCACGCAGGAAGAACTCGATCGCGTCTCGCAGTCCTTCGTGCCGCCGGCGTATGAAAAGATCGCCGATACGGATACGACGTACGAAAAGCATCTGCTGGAAAACCGTGCGTTCGCGCGCTGGGTCGAGCGCAACGTGCGCCCGCACCGCGTGCCGGGCTATTCGTCGGTCACGCTCTCGCTCAAGCCGCGCAACATCGCGCCGGGCGACGCCACCGACGCGCAGATGGAAGCCGTGGCCGACTGGGCCGACGAATACTCGTTCGGCCAGATCCGCGTCTCGCACGAGCAGAACCTGATTCTCGCCGACGTCAAGAAGCACGACCTGTTCGCGCTGTGGGAAAAGGCCAAGGCGCAAGGTTTCGCGACCGCGAACATCGGCCTGTTGACCGACATCATCGCGTGCCCGGGCGGCGACTTCTGCTCGCTCGCCAATGCGAAGTCGATCCCCATCGCGCTGGCCATTCAGGAGCGTTTCGACAACCTCGATTTCGTCTACGACCTGGGCGACCTGTCGCTCAATATCTCGGGTTGCATGAACTCGTGCGGTCACCACCACGTCGGCAACATCGGCATTCTGGGCGTGGATAAGGACGGCTCGGAGTGGTACCAGGTGTCGCTCGGCGGCGAGCAGGGCAACGGCGCGCGCCTTGGCCGCGTGATCGGACCGTCGTTCTCGGCGGAAGAGATGCCCGACGTGATCCAGAAGGTGGTCGACACGTTCGTCGAACTGCGCATCGACGGCGAGCGCTTCATCGACACGTACGACCGCCTCGGCATCGCGCCGTTCAAGGAGCGCGTGTACGCATCGCGCCAGCCGGCCCACGCTTAACGTACGCAACTGAAGTACGCAACGAGACTACGAGATTCGAGCAATGGCATTGATCATCAAAAAACGCGAGATCGTTGAAGACAACTGGCAAGTCGTGCGTGCGGCCGAAGACGGCGCATTGCCCGAGGTCGCCGCGCTGCCCGCCGGCAAGGTGCTGGTGCCGCTCGCCTACTGGCAAGCGCAGCGCGATGCGCTGGTCGCTGCGCGCGGCAAGGACGAACTCGGCGTGTGGCTCGCGCCGGATAGCGAACCGGCCGATATCGCCGGCGATTTCGACAAGCTCGCGCTGATCGGCGTGGACTTTCCCGTGTTCCGCGATGGCCGCGGCTTTTCGATCGGCCGTCTGTTGCGCGAGCGCTATGGCTACAAGGGCGAACTGCGCGCGATCGGCGACGTGCTGCGCGACCAGCTGCGCTTTCACGAACGCTGCGGCTTCGATGCGTTCGCCGTGCGCGCCGACAAGGACATCCACGACGCGCTCAAGGCGTTCACCGAGTTCACGGTGCAATACCAGGGCGCCTTCGACGAACCGTCGCCGCTGTTCCGCCGCCGTCTGGCTCAACAAGCGCAACCAGGTTCGGCAGCATGAGCACCGTCGCGAACGAAATCACGGCTGACCTGCAGGCGAAGATCGAGCGCCTCGACGCGCTGCTCGATTCGATCGCGGCGCGTCACGCCAACGTGAAGCTGGCCAGCAGCCTCGCAGCGGAAGACATGCTGCTCACGCACGCGATTCTTTCGCGCGCTGTGAAAATCGGCGTCTTCTCGCTGAACACGGGCCGCCTGCACGCCGAAACGCTCGGCATGATCGACGTGGTGCGCGAGCGCTACGGCTACGAGATCGAGCAGTTTCATCCGCAACAGGACGCGGTGGACGAATACGTCGCCCAGCACGGCCTGAATGCGTTCTACGAGAGCGTCGATCTGCGCAAGCGCTGCTGCGAAATCCGCAAGGTCGAGCCGCTGAACCGTGCGCTCTCAAACGTTTCCGCCTGGGTCACGGGCCAGCGCCGCGAGCAGTCGGTCACGCGCGCGGAGTTGCACGAGGAAGAACGCGACGAAGCGCGCAACATCGACAAATTCAATCCGCTCGCCGACTGGACCGAAGCCGATGTGTGGGCCTACCTGCGCGCCTTCGAGGTGCCGGTGAACCCGCTGCACGCCCGCGGCTACCCGAGCATCGGCTGCGAGCCCTGCACGCGCGCGATCCGTCCCGGCGAAGACAGCCGCGCGGGCCGCTGGTGGTGGGAATCGCGCGACACGAAGGAATGTGGCTTGCACATCACGTCCGTGTCGGCCATTCCGGTCGTCGAAGTGTCGTCCGAAGTGTCGCCAATCGGCCAGGCGAACTAAGATTCAAGTTTGTCGCGCCGTCGTGAAGACCGGCGCGCTACCGAACACCGAGTACTGCGCGCCCCGTAAAAAGGGCGCGAATAAACGAAGGATCCGAACATGAGCACCACGCTCGACTCAGCAGTGAACGCACCGCTCCAGGTCACGGCGAACCGCATGGACCATCTCGACTGGCTCGAAGCCGAGTCGATCCACATCCTGCGTGAACTCGTCGCCGAATGCAGCAAGCCTGCGCTGCTGTTCTCGGGCGGCAAGGACTCGGTCGTCGTGCTGGCGCTCGCACTCAAGGCGTTCGGCCTCGGCGCGAACCGCAAGACCGCGCTGCCGTTCCCGCTCGTGCACATCGACACGGGCCACAACTACGAGGAAGTGATCGACTTCCGCGATCGCCGCGCAGCCGAAATCGGCGCGGAACTCGTGGTCGGTCACGTGGAAGATTCGATCAAGCGCGGCACCGTGCGCCTGCGCCGCGAAACCGATTCGCGCAACGCCGCGCAAGCGGTCACGCTGCTGGAAACCATCGAGCAATACGGCTACACCGCGATGATCGGTGGTGCACGCCGCGACGAAGAGAAGGCCCGCGCGAAGGAGCGCATCTTCTCGTTCCGCGACGAATTCGGCCAGTGGGACCCGAAGGCGCAGCGCCCGGAACTCTGGAGCCTGTACAACGCGCGCCTGCACAAGGGCGAGCACCTGCGCGTGTTCCCGATCTCGAACTGGACGGAACTGGACGTGTGGCAATACATCGAGCGCGAGAAGCTCGAACTGCCGTCGATCTACTACGCGCACCAGCGCGAGATCGTACGCCGCAACGGCCTGCTCGTGCCGGTCACGCCGCTCACGCCGATGAAGGAAGGCGAAGTCAGCGAAATGGCGCAGGTGCGTTTTCGCACCGTGGGCGACATCAGCTGCACGTGCCCGGTGGCGAGCGATGCCGACAACGTCGAGAAGATCATCGCTGAAACGGCCGTGACCGAGATCACGGAACGCGGTGCGACGCGCATGGACGACCAGGCGTCGGAAGCCGCGATGGAACAGCGCAAGAAGCAAGGTTATTTCTAAAGAGCACGCAGAGGAAAGATTAGACATGGTTACGACGCATCAACCTGAAGACCTCGGCGTGCTGCGCTTCATCACGGCGGGCAGCGTGGACGACGGCAAGAGCACGCTGATCGGCCGCCTGCTGTACGACAGCAAGGCTGTTCTGAGCGACCAGCTCTCGGCGCTTTCGCGTGCGAAGAACAAGCGCACGGTGGGCGACGAGATCGACCTGTCGCTGCTCACCGACGGCCTCGAAGCCGAGCGCGAGCAGGGCATCACGATCGACGTGGCGTACCGTTACTTCGCCACGGCCAAGCGCAAGTTCATCATCGCCGACACGCCGGGCCACGAGCAGTACACGCGCAACATGGTCACGGGCGCTTCGACAGCGCACGCCGCGATCATCCTGATCGACCCGACGCGCGTGACGGTCGAGAACGGTGTCACGCAACTGCTGCCGCAGACCAAGCGCCACAGCGCCATCGTCAAGCTGCTGGGCCTGCAGCACGTGATCGTCGCGATCAACAAGATGGATCTGGTCGATTACAGCGAAGCGACGTTCGACCTGATCCGCGACGCCTATGTCGCGCTCGCGCGCCAGCTTGGCCTCAATGACGTGCGCTTCGTGCCGGTTTCGGCGCTCAAGGGCGACAACATCGTCGCCGCGAGCGAGCGTATGCCGTGGTATGCGGGCGAGCCGCTGCTCGACGTGCTCGAACAGCTGCCGGTCGCGCAAGCGACGGGCGAAGCGCTGCGCTTCCCGGTGCAGTGGGTCGCGCGCCAGGACGGTTCCAGCGCCGACGACTTCCGCGGTTACATGGGCCGTGTCGAAGCGGGCGAAGTGAAGCTTGGCGACGCCATTTCGGTGCTGCCGGCTGGCCGCAGCGCAACGGTGGCCGAAATCATCGCGCCGGTGCCGGGCGGTACGGGGCAGGTGGATCGCGCGTTCGCGGGCCAGACCGTCACGATCCGTCTTTCGGAAGACGTGGACGTCTCGCGCGGCGACACCTTCGTGCCCGCGGCCGATGCTGCGCAACCCGCGAAGAAGCTCGAAGCGGACCTCTGCTGGTTCGACGAAGAGCCGCTCTCGCAGCAGCGCAAGTACCTGCTCAAGCAGACCACGAGCACGGTGTTCGCGAAGATCGGCGCGGTCAAGCAGGTGCTCGACGTGCACACGCTCTCGCACGCCACCGACCGCCACGAACTCGCGATGAACGATATCGGCCGCGTGGCGCTCTCGCTGCAGAAGCCGCTCGTCTGCGACCTGTATGATGCCAATCCTGGCACCGGCGCATTCGTGCTGATCGACGAGGCGACGCATCACACGGTGGCCGCGGGCATGATCCGCGCGTTCTCGGCGTAAGGCATTGCGCGAGGTTGCGGCCGCGCGCGGCCGCAACAATGGATTCGAAGCATATGGGCAAGGTATATCTGATCGGCGCGGGACCGGGCGCAGCGGACCTCATCACGGTACGCGGCGCACGGCTGCTCGCGAGCGCCGACGTCGTGCTGCACGACGCGCTCGTCGAGCCGGCCATGCTCGGGTACGCGCCGCCAACCGCGAAGTTCATCGCGGTCGGCAAGCGCTGCGGGCAGCGCTCCACGGCGCAGCACTTCATCAACAAGCAACTTGTCGATGCGGCGCGCGAGCACGCCGTGGTCGTGCGCCTGAAGGGCGGCGACCCGATGCTGTTCGGCCGAGCCGACGAGGAGATGCGCGCGCTCGAAGCGGCTGGCATCGAGTTCGAAGTCGTGCCGGGCATTACCGCGGCGCTGGCGAGCGCGGCGACGCTGCAACGCTCGCTCACGCTGCGCGGCGTGGCGCGCAGTGTCGCGCTTGCGACGTATTCGCGCGCGGCGGGCAGCGAGGAGATTCGCGAGCAGGTCAACGCCGATTCACTCGTGTTCTACATGGGCCGCGACAGCGCGCCCGAGATCGCGCGCCAGCTGATCGAGGCGGGCCGCGCGGGCGCCACGCCGGTGGCGATCGTCGAAGCTTGCAGCACCGCGCGCGAGCGCACGCTGACGCTGACGCTGGCCGGTCTCGCAGCGGGTGAGGCGCAGGAGTGGCTCGACCCGGCGCAGCCAAGCCTGCTCATGATCGGCGATGCGTTCGCCGAACGCTCAGGGCAGGCGCAACGCGAGGATGATGCGCAGGACGACCATCGAGGCCGTCGCGCCGCGGCATAAGCGCCGCGAAAACAAGGCCAGCAAAGCAAAACGGGCTCGCTGAAAAGCGAGCCCGTTTTTTATGCGTAAGCGGTTTTAGTCGCGATCGTTTTCGATGCAGTAGCGCACGATCGCATCGAGCACCGCATCGTCCTCGCCGACCGCGCCCACACAGCGCAGGCGCACACCCGGATGCTCGCTCTGGCATTGCGCGATCAGCGCGGGCAGATCGCGGCGCACGTGGCCGCCCTGGCCAAAGAACACGGGCACGACCGTGATCGTGTCGCAGCCCGCCGCAGCCTGCCCGGCGATCGCATCGGGCAGGCTCGGCGTCATGAGTTCGAGAAAGGCGAGACCGACCGGACCCGCATCGCCGCGCGAGGCGGCGAGCCTCGTGGCCAGGCGCTGAAACGGCTCTTGCCAGCGCGCGTCGCGCGCGCCGTGGCCGAAGAGAATCATGCCGTGCGTGCCCATGCTTGCGAGCCTGTGCGAATTAGCGGCCGAACGCTTCCGGCATCAATGCCGGTCGACCCATTTGAGCCCGATCAGCCCGACCGCGAGATAGATGAGCCCCGGTGTCGCCGCCGTGAGCGGCGCGGGCCAGGTGTTTAGTGTACCCACGTGCGAGAACAGCGTGTTGACGAGCTGGAAGCTCATGCCGAGCATGATCCCGCCGAACACCTTCATGCCGACCACGCCGGCGCGCGTATGCAGATACGCGAACGGCAGCGAGAGCACGAGCATCACGAACACGGCGAACGGGTAGAGCAGCTTGCGCCAGAACGCAATCTGGTAGCGCTGCGCGTCCTGATGGTTCTCGGTCAGATGCTGGATGTAGCGGAACAGGTTGAACATCGACATCCGGTCGGGCGAAACGAGCAGCACCGAGAGAATGTTCGGCGTGAGCTCCGAGCGCAGCGAGTATTCGGGCGCGGAGGTCTGCTGTGCGCGATAGACCGGATTGAGCGCATCGACCGGCTGGTTCTGCGGCGGCGGCACGCCGATCAGTTGCGTATCGGTCACGTCCTTGAGCAGCCAGTGGCCCGGCGGCTGGAACGTGCCGCTCTTCGCGAGGCGCACGTTGGAAAGCCGGAACTGCGAATCGAATTCGTAGATGCGCACGTTCGTGATGGTCGCGTCGGGCAGCAGCTCGCCGACGTTCACGAAACGCGTGACCTGCTCGCCGTCGGCGCGCGCGGTGAGCGTGTCCTTCACCCACACACCCGACTGGAAGTTGCTCGACACCGCCGAGCCCAACGCCTCGAGACGTACGCGCTCGGAGAGCTGGTCGGTGTAAGGGCCGACGACTTCGCCGATCAGGTAGGTGAGCAGCACGAGCGGCACGCCGATCTTGAGCAGCGAGCGCAGCGCCTGGTTGGTGGCGAGGCCCGACACGCGAAAGATCGTGTACTCGGAATTCGCGGCCATTTGCGCGAACACGTAGATCGCGGCGATGAGCGCTGCGACCGGGATGATCTCGTAGAGCCGCGATGGCGCCTGGAGCGCCACGCGCAGCACCGCGTACTGGAATTTGTAGTTGCCGTGGCCGACCGAGTTCAGCTCGTTGATGAGGTCGAAGAAGAAGAACAGGCCGGAGAAGGCGAACAGGATGAAGATGAACGACAGGTAGACCTGGCGAGCGAAGTATTTTTCGTAGATGCGCATTGTTCAGTTTCCCTCTCAGTTGCCAGGAGAGGCGCGCCGGAACATCGCACGTGTGAAGAGCGGCCGGTTGCGCACGCGTATCCAGAAGATGAACACGACGAGCGCGAGCACCACGGCGTGCAGCAGGACGAGGCCGACGCCGAAGGCCATCTTGCCTTGCTCGATCTGCGATTGCACGACGTTGAGCAGGTTCGAATAGGTGAGATAGATCAGCACTGCCATCACGAGGTTGATCGTGCGGCTGCGGCGCGGGTTCTGGTAGGCAAGCGGAATGCCGAGCAGCATCAGGTTGATCGCGATGAGCGGCAGGCCGGCGCGCCAGGCGAGTTCGCCCAGGTTGTCGTTGGTCGGATGGCGCAGGAGGCCCGGCGTGGACGTCGTGCTCGCCGAAGGCGTGTTCACCAGCGGCTGGCTCGTGATCTTCACGCCGTAACGCTGGAACTCGCTGATGCGGAAGTCCGGGTGGCCGGGCTCGCCGTCGTAGCGGCGGCCGTTTTCGAGCACGACGAAGCGCTCGCCGCTCTTCATGGTTTCGGTGTGGCCCGTCTTCGAGACGATCACGCTCACCTTGCCGTTTTCCGTGCTCGTGACGAACACGTTCTCCACGCGGCCCTGGTCGGGGCTCATGCTCTCGATGAAGAATACGCGGTGCGTGGTGGGCGATTCGCGGAACTGGCCAGGCGCCAGCAGCGACACTTCATCGCGCTGCTGGAAGCGCGCGCGAATCAGTTTGCTTTGCGCATTCGACCACGGCCAGCCGATGAACGCGAAGAACACGATGAGCAGGATGATCGGCGCGGCAAAGGTGGCGACCGGTTTGATCAGGCGCGTGAGGCTTACCCCGGAGGAGAGCCACACGACCATTTCGGAATCCTTGTACCAGCGCGTGAGGACGAACAGGATCGACACGAACAGCGTGACGATGAGCATGACGGCCATGTAGCCGATCACGGTGAGTCCGATCAGCACCAGCACGTCGCGCGGGTCGATCTGACCGGACGCGGCGAAGCCGACGATGCGGATCATCATCGTCGTCAGCATGATCGTGAGCAGAACCATGAACACGGCGCCGGCCGTGTACGCGAGTTCGCGCTGCAGGGAACGTTCGAAGATCATTCTTGATGGGCAGGGCGGGCGGACCATGCCGGGAGGCGCGCAGTTCGCGCAACCGCCCAGGAGCCGCCGCGGGAAAAATAGCGGATAATTGCGGCTTTCATCCTAAGCCCTGATTTTATCCGAGGACAAGCGCGATGGACTTTAGCATAAAAGCCTGTGACTGGAGCAAAGGCGGGGACGGCCCCTTCCTGACCGGCAAGTCGGATTGTGTCGTAGTCGGCGTGTTCGAGGCGCAAACGCTCTCGGGCGCGGCGTTCGCGATCGACAGCGCCATTGGCGGCGCAATCGCGCGCGTCGTCAAGGCCGGCGACATCGACGGCAAGGCCGGCTCCACGCTGTTCCTGCCGGAAGTGAGCGGCATCGGCGCCTCGCGCGTGCTGCTCGTGGGTCTCGGCAAGCAGGACGCGTTCGGCCAGAAGGCTTACGGCGACGCGGTCAAGGCCGCCTGGCGCGCGATCCTCGGCACGAAAATCGCACAGGTCACCTTCACGCTCGCGCAATTGCCGGTGAAGGAGCGCACGGGCGACTGGGGTGTGCGCACCGCCATTCTCGCGCTGCGCAACGAGACCTATCGCTTCACGCAGATGAAGAGCAAGCCCGACGTCTCGCAGCGGGCCCTCAAGCGCGTGGTCTTCAGCATCGACGCCGCCGAAGAGAAGGCCGCCAAGCTTGCGGCGAAGCAGTCTGTCGCGCTCGCCAACGGCATGGACCTCACGCGCGACCTCGGCAATCTGCCGGGCAACGTCTGCACGCCGACCTATCTCGCGGCCACGGCCAAGAAGCTGGCGCGCGACTGGAAGCTCAAGGTCGAGGTGCTCGGCCAGCGCCAGATCGAGACGCTCAAGATGGGTTCGTTTCTTTCTGTAACTAAAGGCTCCGTCGAGCCGCCGCAGTTCATCGTGCTGCACTATCAGGGCGCCAGCGCCAAGGCCGCGCCGATCGTGCTAGTCGGCAAGGGCATCACGTTCGACACGGGCGGCATTTCGCTCAAGCCGGGCGAGGGCATGGACGAGATGAAGTACGACATGTGCGGCGCGGGCTCGGTGCTCGGCACGATCCGCGCGGTCGCCGAAATGGGGCTCAAGCTCAACGTGATCGGCATCATCCCGACCTGCGAGAACATGCCCGCGGGCAACGCCACGAAGCCGGGCGACATCGTCACGACGATGGCGGGCCTGACGGTCGAAGTGCTCAACACCGACGCCGAAGGCCGCCTGATCCTGTGCGACGCGCTCACCTATGCCGAGCGCTTCAAGCCGGCCGCCGTGGTGGACATCGCCACGCTCACGGGCGCCTGCATCATCGCGCTCGGCCATCACAACAGCGGCCTTTTCTCGAAGGACGACGCGCTCGCGGGCGAACTGCTCGACGCTTCGCGCGAAGCGAACGATCCGGCCTGGCGCCTGCCGCTCGACGACGAGTATCAGGACCAGCTCAAGTCGAACTTTGCCGACCTCGCCAACATCGGCGGGCGTCCGGCGGGCAGCGTGACGGCGGCGTGCTTCCTGTCGCGCTTCACCGAAAACTACCCGTGGGCGCACCTCGACATCGCGGGCACGGCGTGGAAGAGCGGCGCGGCCAAGGGGGCAACGGGCCGTCCGGTGCCGCTGCTCGCCCAGTTCCTGATCGATCGCGCCGGGCAATGAGGGCAGGTATGGCGATTGCTGCCCACCTGACGGTGTGTAAAGTGGTGTGGGCATGACGCGCATCGATTTCCACACGAACGTCGGCGACTCGCTGCTGTATGCGTGCCGCCTGGTGCGCAAGGCGTATCAGGCGGGCCAGCAGGCGGTGGTGCTGGCCGAGCCCGCGCGACTGCGCGCGTTCGACGAAATGTTGTGGACCTTTTCGCCGCTCGAGTTCGTGCCGCACTGCATGGCCGACAGCCCGCACGCGGGCGAATCGCCCATCGTGCTGGCAACGGATCTCGAGCGTGCGCCGCATCATCGTGTGCTGCTCAATCTCGGCGCGGAAGTCCCGCCTCAGTTCGCACGCTTCGAACGCCTGCTCGAAGTGATTGGCGATGCGCCCGACGAACTCGCGTCGGGCCGTGAGCGCTATCGTTTCTACCGCGACCGCGGTTACGCGCTCAACAACTACAAGCAGGGCGGCTAAGGCCGGACGCGAGAGGCGTACCGGCGCGCGGCCGACTGCCCCGATCGATGGAGGTATACATGTCCGGCATGCACGAATCGGAAGAGGCTTCGATCCCGCTCTTGAGCGAGGTGATGGTGTCCGGCAATCCGCTGCGCGCGCACAACGTCGAAGAGGCGAAGAGCGCGACGGCCGCTGCCGTCAAGGCCGCCGTGGCCGAGCGCGAGGAGGGCCTGTTCGCGCACGACGCCGACGCGCTCGTCGAGCGCCTGCGGGGCCGTTGCCTGACCTGGCTCACCGGCGAAGGCCGCGCCGTGATCGAGGCGCGCTGCAGCGCCGCGATGCAGGAACATACGAACTGGCTCGTGGGCCAGGTGTCGCGCGAAATCGGTCTTGCGCTCGAAACGGAGCTCACGAACTGGGTGAAGGCCGCCGTGCGCGAAGAGTTGGCGGCGCGCGCGGGGCGACCGCCTTCGGCCTGATTCAGTCAAGTGTGAGGCGGCGAGCGCTCACCCGGGGCCCGCGCCATCACCCCGTTCGCCTCACTTGAGCGTGAGGATCCAGTTCGCGAGCTGGGCCGCCTGGCCTGGGTTCAGCTGCGTGTTGGCCGGCATCTGCACCGTGCCCCACACGCCGCTGCTGCCTTCCAGAATCTTGTGGGTGAGATAGGTCTGCGCGTCGGGCTTGCCCGCGTACTTCGCGGCGACATCGCGCAGGGCGGGACCCATGAAATTGCGGGTCACCGAGTGGCAGCTCATGCAGTTCTGCTGCTGGGCGAGCGCGAGGCCGGTGGGGCCATGCTGCGCGCGGGCCGGGGCTGCCCCGAGTGCGCCGGCAAGGCCGATGGCGAGCGCGGCGGCGAGCGTCGCTGTCTTGTTCTTCGCTTGCGACTTCCGTTTCATACTGGTCTCCGCCAGCGTATGCGCCGGCTGTGTCGTCGCATTATAAAAGCAAAGGGCGCACGTCCTGGACGTGCGCCCTTTGCGTTACTGCAGGTCGAGATTCGAGCGGCGCCTGGCCCTCGCCGGCGCGGCTCAGCCCCGCCTAGCCCGTCACCGCGCCCAGGTTCGCCGGGCGCGCGAGCGCCGCATACTTCGCCATGACACCGCGGGTGTAACGCGGCGCGGGCTGCTTCCACGCCGCGCGCCGGCGCGCGAGTTCGGCGTCGTCCACGTTCAGTTGCAGCAGGAGCGTGTGAGCGTCGATGGTGATCGAGTCGCCTTCCTGCACGAGCGCGATCGTGCCGCCCTCAAACGCTTCCGGCGCGACGTGGCCCACCACCATGCCCCAGGTGCCGCCCGAGAAGCGTCCATCGGTGATCAGCCCAACCGACTCCCCAAGCCCCTTGCCGATGATCGCCGAAGTCGGCGCGAGCATTTCCGGCATGCCGGGACCGCCCTTCGGGCCGAGATAGCGCAGCACGACCACGTCGCCTGCCTTGATCTCGTCTGCGAGGATGGCTTCCATCGCGCTCTGCTCGTCGTCGAATACGCGCGCGGGGCCCGTGATGACCGGATTCTTCAGGCCTGTGATCTTGGCGACCGCGCCCTCGGTCGCGAGGTTGCCCTTGAGGATCGCCAGGTGGCCTTCCTTGTACAGCGCCTGGCTGATCGGGAAGATCACCCGCTGGTCCGCGCGCGGCGTGGACGGCACGTCCTTGAGTTCTTCCGCGATGGTCTTGCCCGTGATGGTGATGCAGTCGCCATGCAGGAGGCCCGCATCGAGCAGGATCTTGAGGACCTGCGGAATGCCGCCGGCCTCGTGCAGGTCGGTGGCGACGTACTGGCCCGAGGGCTTCAGGTCGCAGATCACCGGCACCTTCTTGCGCATGCGCTCAAAGTCGTCGATGGTCCATTCGATTTCCGCGGCGTGCGCGATGGCGAGATAGTGCAGCACGGCATTGGTCGAGCCGCCCGTCGCCATGATGAGCGCCACGGCGTTCTCGATCGACTTCTTCGTGATGATGTCGCGCGGCTTGAGGTCCTGCTTGACGGCCTCGACCAGCACACGCGCCGATTCCGCCGCCGAGTCGACTTTCTCCTCGTCGGGGTTGGCCATCGTCGACGAATACATGAGCGACATGCCGAGCGCCTCGAACGACGAACTCATCGTGTTCGCGGTGTACATGCCGCCGCACGAACCCGTGGAAGGGCAGGCGTTTTTCTCGACGCCTTCGAAATCTTCTTCGGTCATGCGCCCCGCGGTGAATTCGCCCACGGCCTCGAACGCCGAGACGATGGTGAGGGCACGACCCTTCCAGTTACCCGGGCGGATCGTGCCGCCGTACACGTAAATGCCGGGCACGTTGATGCGCGCGAGCGCGATCATGCCGCCGGGCATGTTCTTGTCGCAGCCGCCGATCACGACCACGCCGTCCATCCACTGGCCTTGCACGCAGGTCTCGATGCAGTCCGCGATGACTTCGCGCGAGACGAGCGAGTACTTCATGCCCTCGGTGCCCATCGACATGCCGTCCGAGATCGTGGGCGTGCCGAAGGTCTGCGGGTTCGCGTCGGCGCGCTTGATGGCGTCGACGGCCGCGTCGGTCAGGCGCTGCAGGCCGGCGTTGCACGGCGTGATGGTCGAATGGCCATTGGCCACGCCGATCATCGGCTTGTCGAAATCGGCCTTCTCGTAGCCGAGCGCGTAATACATCGAACGATTGGGCGAGCGGGCGACGCCTTGCGTGATGTGCTTCGAACGACGGTTATAGGGCATGGGGACCTCCGGTGGATTTTGTCTCGGATGCCGGGTGTGGGTTCTGGTTTGGGGGAGCGCCGGCAAGTCTATGGAAGCATGCGATTTCGCGAGAACGCTGTCCAATATATTATTCGTGGTCTATTGAGTCGAAAAACATATCAGCATGACAACAGCGCGAGACCGCTGCCGATGAATCCGACTATCCCCGATCTGCGCCAGCTTCGCTATTTCGTCGCCGTGGCCGAGGAGCAGCATTTCGGCCGCGCGGCGGCGCGCCTGTCGATGACGCAGCCGCCGCTCTCGCAGGCCATTCGCGCGCTGGAGGAGACGCTGGGCGTGGAGCTGTTCGCGCGCACTCGCCGTTCGGTGGAATTGACAGCCGTGGGCGCCGATCTGCTGCCGGAGGTGCGGCGCCTCCTGGCGAGCGCCGAAGCGCTGCGGCCGCTCGCCCAGAGCCTCGCGCGCGGCGAGGCGGGCGTGCTCGCGCTGGCCTTCGTTTCGACCGCCGACTACGGCTTGCTGCCGCTTTTGCTGCGCGACTTCGGCGCGCACTATCCGCGCGTGCGCCTGCAGCTCGCCGAAGCCACGAGCGACGTGCAGGTGGAAGAGCTGGTGGCGGGCCGCATCGATGCCGGCCTCGTGATCGCACCCGTGCCGCCGCGCCACGCGGCCCAGCTCGCTTACCAGCCGATCGCGCGCGAGCCGCTCGTGGTCGCGATGCCCACGGCGCTTTCGGCGCGCCTTGGCGGCCCGTGCGCCGACGACTGGCACGACGAGCCCGTGAGCCTGCGCGATCTCGCCGATGCGCCGCTCGTCGTCTTCCCGCGCCATCTGGCCCCCGGTTTCTACGACACCATCATGGACTGCTACGGCGCGGCCGGCCTCGCGCCCCTCATCGGCCAGGAAGCGATCCAGATGCAGACGATCGTGAGCCTCGTCTCGGCCGGCATGGGCGTGGCGCTCGTGCCGCAGTCGCTGCGCCATCTGCGGCGCACGGGCGTCGTGTACCGGCCGCTTACCGGGGCGGTGCCGGCCATCGAAACAGGCCTCGTCTGGCGCTCGGCCGAGGTGAGCCCGGTGCTCGCGGCGTTCATCGAGATCGTGCGCGCGCACGCGGCGACAGCGGGCGGGCCGGCGCGCGAGGGCTAGCCTGAAGCTGGGTGGGCCGCGCACGTCATCTGTCACCGTGACACTCGCCGCGCATCGCCAAACCTGCATTTTGGTTCGCGCCCCCTCGCGTCGGCGATAATGTCACGCCATGACGCGCCGGCGGCGAACCTCGCCGCTATGCAAACGTCCAACGCGCTTTGCCCGCTTTCGTGAGCGGCGCGCTACTGCTTACAACCCGATTTCAATCGATATCGCCGACAAGACTTCATCCACGATGCTCATCCACCCGAACTTCGACCCCGTCGCCATTCATCTGGGGCCGCTCGCCGTGCGCTGGTACGGCCTCATGTATCTCGTCGGCTTCATTCTGGCGATCGTGATCGGCCGTCTGCGCCTGCGTTTGCCGTACGTGGCCGCGCAGGGCTGGACCGCGAAAGACATCGACGACATGCTGTTCTACGGTGTGCTCGGCACGATACTTGGCGGGCGCCTGGGTTACGTGCTGTTCTACAAGGCGAGCTGGTATTTCGCGCATCCGCTCGACATCTTCAAGGTGTGGGAAGGCGGCATGTCGTTTCACGGCGGCTTCCTCGGCGTGACGTTCGCGATGGTTCTGTTCGCGTGGCAACGCGGGCGCACCTGGCTGCAAGTGACCGACTTCGTCGCGCCGATGGTGCCCACGGGGCTCGCCTTTGGCCGTCTCGGCAACTTCATCAACGGCGAGCTGTGGGGCCGCGTGACCTCGCCCGACTCGCCGTGGGCCATGCTGTTTCCGGGCGCCGCGAACGACGATGCCGCGTGGCTCGCCGCGCATCCGCAACTGGCCGCGCAGTGGCATCTGAACGAGGTGTTCGCGCAGTACCATCTGCTGCCGCGCCATCCTTCGGAGCTGTATGAAATCGCGCTGGAAGGCATCGCGCTGTTCATCGTGCTGATTCTGTTCGCGCGCAAGCCGCGCCCCGTTGGCGCGATTTCGGCCATGTTTCTGATCGGCTATGGTCTCGCGCGCTTCACGGTCGAGTTCGCACGCGAACCCGATGACTTCCTCGGCCTGCTCGCGCTCGGCCTCTCGATGGGCCAGTGGCTCTCGCTGCCGATGATCATCGTGGGGATTGGCTTGATGACGTGGGCGTATCGCCGCGCCAAGCGTGGCAACGACGGCGCGCAGGTAGCGGGCGCAAAGAGCTGACACGCGCACGACGCGCTCCGCGTTTTAGCCCATGAAAAAGGCCACGGTTTTCACCGTGGCCTTTTTTACTTGCGTGCCTGAACTGCTTGTTTGGCGCGCCTTACTTCATCTGCACCGAGCCGGAGACGTTGACCGTCACCGTGGACGTGCCGCCTTCGAGCGGCACAGGCGCCGACATCTTCGCGTCAGCCGAAGCGGCGCGCGCGCTCATCATCATCATGGGGCGCGGCATCACGCCCGAGTGCCCCACGTTCACGTCGCGAATCGTGTAGCTGCTGTAGCCGAACGCGCGCGTGGCCGAGAGCGCCTGGTCGCGAAACGAGGCGATGGCCTGGCCCGAAAGCTTTTGCTCGGCGGCGCGCTGCGCCTCGGGCGACAGCGAGAACTGCACGTTGCCCACCTGCATGATCGACGAGAGGTCGCCGGCGAGCTTCGACGCCGCGGCGAAATCATGCGACTCGAGCACGACTTCCGTGCGGCCGCGCCAGGCGGAGATGCGCCCGTCGCGATCCGTGGAAGGGAAGATCGAGAACTGGCCGGAGTGCGCGGTCACGTTCGCGACGCCTCTGGCGCGTTGGAGCGCGGCGTCGGCGCGCTGATTGAGCGTTGCGGTGAGCGAGGCGGGATCGTTCGCTTCCTGTTCGTAGAACAGCGTGATGTTGACGACGTCCTGAGGCACTTCGGCGCTCGCCTGCGCGGACAGTGAAAGCACGCCCGAGGGCTGCTGGAAGCGCGCGTCGCTCTGTGCGAACGCGGCGCCCGGCGCGAGCGTCATGGCGAGGGGGAGGGCGGCAGCCAATGCGGCGGCGAGCGTGACGGCGGTTTTTCGGTTCATTGAGACTCCTTGCAGAACTGGCGTCGCGCGCAAGGCATTCGTGACGCGCGACTGTGCGCGATTGTGCTTGAAGTCGCGCACGAATGCTGTGTGCGTGCCCGGCCACGTCAACACCGCATCACATCAGATGTTTCGTGATGAAGTTCCACTCGGCCGTCGTGACCGGCGTGATCGAAAGGCGATTGCCCTTGGCGAGCACGCGCATGTCCGCGAGTTCCTCGTGCTCGCGCAAGGCGGCCAGCGCAATCAGCGGGCACTTCTTCTTGAACACGACGTCGACGAGTATCCAGCGCGGATTTTCGTGCGTCGATTTCGCGTCGTAGTAAGGGCTTTTCGGATCGAACTGAGTGGGATCGGGGTAGGCCGTGGACGACACCTGCGCGAGGCCCGCAATACCGGGCTCAGGGCAGCTCGAGTGATAGAACAGCACGCCGTCGCCTTGCTGCATGGTGTCGCGCATGAAATTGCGCGCCTGATAGTTTCGTACGCCGGTCCAGGGCAGCGTGCGCTGCGGCGCATTTGCGAGGTCGTCGATGCTTGCTTCGTCGGGTTCGGACTTCATCAGCCAGTAGCGCATGAGTCGAAGTTCACGTCGAAATGGGGAGGGGCGAGCGTGCGCGCCACGCAACAAGGCAAGTGCAGGCCGCACAATGGAAAACGGCATCGGACTGTGGTCCGATGCCGTTTGAATAGGTCCCCGCCATAGCCGCTAGGCCGGCATCCTGAACCGAGGGTTCAGAATTGGTCGCAGTTAGCAGCACTTCGGGTACATCAGACTGTGTGACGCGCACGCCCGTGCTACAAATTTCCGCAACCGTGCACATGGCATTGGTTCAAGGAATATATGACCTTGGCGAACCAGGCAGGGAAGCTGACTAAACTGGTTGGCAGCGTGTTTAGAAACGCGCGTTTCTAAACAAATCAACGCTACCTATGAACAACATCATACCGCACATTAGCGCTGACAACTGCGACGTACGACAGCGCTTATTGCACACCGTACTGGTGAATCACAGCGCCGAGTTGTTCGTTCATTTGGCGCATTGTACGACGGATTTCTTCGGCTGGGAATGCTTCGCCGTGTCGCACGCTCGTTTGCAGGCGCAGCAGTTCCGAGGCGAGCGAGAGCGCCGCCATGACGGCGATGCGATCGATGCCGCGCACGTTGCTGTGATTGCGGATCTTGGACATTTCGGCGTCCACGCGCGCCACGGCTTCGAGCAGCGCCTGTTCCGTTTCCGGCGAACAGACGAGGCGATAGGTTTGGCCGAGTATCGTCGCTTCGATCTGCTTGGTGGTCATGCATTTTCTCCGTGGCGGGCCGCGTTGCTGTCGTCGTCGTTGCTCTGCGACGGCTCAAGCAGATCGAGCTGGTTGTCGCGCTCGTTACCTGCGCGTGCGCGTGGCAGCTTTTCGAGGATCGCGTTCAGCCGCACCTGCGCATCGTCGATCTTGGCCGAGAGTGCATCGCGCTCGGCTTGTAGCGCGGCGCGCTCCTCGCGGACCTGTTCGAGTTCGGTGCGTGTTTCGTCGCATTGCGCACGCAGCTGCGCGAGTTGCTCTTCGAGTGCGAGGCGTGCTTCGTGTTGGCGCTGATTAATCTCGATCAGCCGCCCGATGTTTTGTGAGAGTGTTTCGAGTTCGTTGAGCATGTGCTGCGTCCTCTAAAGACAGGCATTCTAGCGCGGATTAACGCGTATTTTGATAATTGTGTCGTTTCCAGACGTAACAACCCGGCTTCTTACCCGAATCAGGCCCAAAACCCTCGCTACGTGTGCTGCATACGCCGGGCGGGAACGTAATTTGCCAAAGCCGCGCGCGCAGCGCATCGTCTCGATCGTGGTCCGCGCGTTATAACATCACGGATTCATGGTCTTTTGCCAGTGCTTTTGCGAACGGCTTGTGCCATGCCGCTTCTGCTACGCGTCATGCTGAATCTTTCGCGACAAACATACTCGCTCTGTCGTGGCCTGCGATAGCCCTGTTGTCTTTCTGTGTGAACTTGATTGAAATCCGCCGCCGAGTTTCCCGATGCGTTCCATGAGCCGCGATGAGTCCCACGCTGTGCCGCCTGTGCCACCGATGCACGCGTTGCCGCGCCGCTCGATGAGCGCGCGCCGCGCGTGCATGATCTGGGGCGCGCTCGCGGCAGTGGCGCTCGTGGTGTTCGCTGCATCGCTCGCAACCGGCAGCGTGAGCGTGACGTTTGCGCAGGCGCTGGCGGCGCTGGCTCCCGCGCGTGACGTGCATGACGTGCATGGCGCGCCGGACATGGCAGTCGAAATCGTGCGCACGCTGCGCTTGCCGCGCGCGTTGGCGGGTTTTGCATGTGGCGGCTTGCTCGCGCTGGCGGGCGCGCTGCTGCAGGTGCTGCTGCGCAATCCGCTTGCGGAGCCCTATGTGCTGGGCGTGTCGGGAGGCGCTGCCGCGTTCGCACTCGTGGCGATGATCGCGGGCGTGGCGTGGTGGGGCGTGCAGGCGAGCGCATGCGCGGGTGCATTCGTTTCGATCCTGCTCGTGCTCGGCCTCGCGCGCCGCGAGTTGTGGCGCGGCGAGCCGCAAGACAGCTCGCCGCGGCTGCTCCTGACGGGCGCGGTGACGGCGGCAGGCTGGGGCGCATTGATCACGCTGCTGCTCACGCTCGCGCCTGACACGCGCTTGCGCGGCATGCTGTTCTGGCTCACGGGCGATCTCAATGGCGTGAGCACGCCATGGCCCGCGCTCGCGACGCTTGGCGTGGTCCTTGCGTGCATCGTGCCCGCCGCGCCGATGCTCAACGTGCTGCTGCGCGGCGACGCTGCTGCGCAGGCGCTCGGTGTGCCGGTGCTGCGTCTGCGCGTGGGCATTTATCTTGCCGCGTCGCTCGCGGCGGCCGCTGCCGTGACGACGGGCGGCACCATCGGCTTCGTGGGGCTCGTCGTGCCCCACATGCTGCGCCTCGCGTTCGGCAACGACCAGCGCATGCTCGTGCCCGCCGCCGCGCTCGCGGGCGGCGTGGCCGTGATGGGCGCGGACCTCGTTGCGCGTACGGTGGCGGCGCCCGCGCAGTTGCCGGTGGGCGTCGTGACTGCGCTCGCGGGCGTACCCGTTTTCCTGTGGATGCTGCTCGCGAGGCGTGGACGATGAGCGATACGCATCCACCCTTGCTCGCGGTCCACGCGCTCACGTTGCGCGCGGGCGCGCGCACGCTCGTGGAATCGCTCACGCAAAGGTTTGCCGCTGGCGAAATCTGGTGCGTGGCGGGCGCGAATGGCGCGGGCAAGACCACGCTGATTGGCGCGCTCGCGGGCCTGGGCGAGCCCTCGGCGGGACGTGTGGAAGTGGAGGGCATCGCGCTCTCGCAGTGGCCGCCGGTGCGCCTCGCGCAGCGCCGCGCGCTGATGCCGCAGGACCAGCGTGACGCCTTCAGTGCGAGCGTGATCGACACCGTGCTGCTCAATCGCTATCCGCATCTTTCGGGCTGGGGCTGGGAAGGCGACGCCGATCGCGCCGCCGCGCATGCCGCGCTCGCCACGCTCGGCCTCGAAGCGTTCGCCGCGCGTGATGTGCTGTCGCTCTCCGGCGGTGAGCGCCAGCGTGTCGCCCTCGCCGCCGCGCTGTGCCAGGGCGCGCCGCTCCTGCTGCTCGACGAGCCGCTCGCGCATCTGGACCTGCATCATCAGATCGCGTGTCTTCAAGCGCTCTCGCACTGGGTGCGCAGTGAAGCGCGGACGGTGCTGTTTTCGTGCCACGATCTCAATCTTGCGCGGCGTTTCGCAACGCACGCGCTCCTGCTCGACGGCCGCGGCGGCTTTCACGCGGGCCCCGTGCGCGATGTGCTCACGCCGGAGCGCGCGAGCGCCGCATTCGGTCATCCGCTCGTGCTGATACGCGAGGGCGCGCACGAGGCGCTTGTCCCTGCACTCGTCCCTGCACTCGGCTCGACATCTTCATCACCGCATTCGCCGGGATCGAACGGCGTGCACCAGTGCGCCGCTGTCGCCCGCATCACTTCGAAACGAAACACACCATGACGTCATCGCTTACCGAACTGCTCGCCGTCGAACCGCTCGACCTCTCGTTGCGCGACGAACTGCAACGCCTCATCGACACGAAGACCAAACCGCCCGGCAGTCTCGGCCGCCTCGAAACACTGGCGCGCCAGCTCGGCATGATCCAGGGCACGACGCACCCGAGCGTCGAGCGTCCCGTGATGATCGTGTTCGCAGGGGACCACGGCGTTGCCGCCGAAGGCGTGAGCCCGTATCCGCAGGCCGTGACCGCGCAGATGGTCGCGAACTTCGTGGCAGGGGGCGCGGCGATCAACGTGTTCAGCAACGTGGCGGGACTCACGCTCGAAGTCGTCAACGCGGGCGTGGCGACGCCGCTGCCGCCGTCGCCCACACTCGTCGACGTGCCCATCGCGGCCGGCACGCGCAACTTCGCGCGCGAGCGCGCCATGACGCGCGACGAAGCCATCGCCGCGCTCGCGGCGGGCGCTGGGCGCGTGCGCCATCACGCGGCGCTCGGCACGAACGTGATCGGCTTCGGCGAAATGGGCATTGCGAACACGTCGTCGGCCGCGTGCCTGATGAGCCGGCTGTGCGGCGTGCCGATCGACGAATGCGTCGGGCGCGGCACGGGCCTCGACAATGCGGGTCTTGCGAAAAAGCGCAATGTGCTCGCGGCGGCGCTCGCGCATCACGCCGACGCGCGCGAGCCGCTCGACGTGCTCGCCGCGTTCGGCGGCTTCGAGATCGCGATGATGACGGGCGCGTACCTCGAAGCGGCACGCTCGCGCATGGCGATTCTCGTGGACGGCTTCATCGCCACCTCGGCGCTGCTCGTGGCCGACTCGCTCGCGCCGAACGTGCGCGACTACTGCGTGTTTGCGCACGCATCGAACGAAGCGGGGCACCGCCGCATGCTCGATCACTTCGGTGCGCGCGAACTGCTCGCGCTCGATCTGCGTCTGGGCGAGGGCACGGGTGCGGCGCTCGCGGTGCCGCTGCTGCGCGCGGCGGTGGCGTTCCTCAACGACATGGCCAGCTTCGAGTCGGCCGGCGTCGACAATCGCAGTGATCGCCACGCCTGAGCGCCGCGCGATGAATCCGCTTGCGGAGCTGCGTTATTTCTTCACGGCGCTGGGCTATTTCACGCGCGTGCCAGTGCCGCGCTGGGTGGGCTTCGAGCCCGCATGGCTCAACGCGGCGGCGCGCTACTTTCCGCTCGTCGGCGCGTTGATCGGCGCGCTTGGGGCGCTCGTCTATCTCGCCGCGTTGCGCGTGTTTCCGGCGAACGTGGCCGTGCTGCTGTCGATGGCGCTCACGCTCCTCGCGACGGGCGCCTTCCACGAGGATGGTCTCGCCGACTGCCTCGACGCATTCGGCGGCGCGTACACCCGTGAGGACGTGCTGCGCATCATGCACGATTCGCGCATCGGCGCGTTTGGCGCGATCGGTCTCGTGGTGGCGCTCGCGCTCAAGTGGCAGACGCTCGCGGCGCTGCCGCCGGCGCGCGCCGCGATGCTGATGATCGCCGGCCACGCCGCGAGTCGCGCGTGCGCGATCAGCTATCTCGTCTCGCTCGGGTATGTGCGTCCCGAGGGCAAGGCCAAGCCCGTCGCGCAGCGCATGAGCGTGCCCGCGTGGCTGTGCGCGTGCATGTTCGGCTTGCCGTGGCTGTTCTGGCCGGCGGGGTCCGGCGCGCCCGACTGGCGCGCGGGCGCAGCGACGCTCGTCGTGCTCGCCGGGTTGCGCTATGGGTTGGGCCGTTACTTCGTGCGCCGCATCGGTGGCTATACGGGCGATTGTCTCGGCTTCGCGCAACAGGTGTTCGAGATTGCCGTCTACCTCGTGGGGCTCGCATGGATCTCGTTCTGATCCGCCATCCGGCCGTGGCGGTGGATGCAGGGGTGTGCTACGGCGCGAGCGATGTGCCGCTCGCGGGCGACGCGACGCAGCAGGCCGCGTCGATTGCCGGGCGGATTGCGGCGCTCGGCGTGCGCGAACCGCAACATATCGAAACGAGCCCGCTCACGCGCTGCGCGAGCGTGGCGGCGGCGCTTGGCCGTCTGCGCGGCTACACGCCGCAAGCCGAAGCACGCCTCGCAGAGATGGATTTCGGCGCGTGGGAGATGCAGCGCTGGGACGCGATCGAGCGCGCGCAGATCGACGCATGGGCCGCGAATTTCGAGCATGCGTGTGAGCACGGCGGCGAGAGCGTTGCGCAGTTCGATGCGCGCGTGAGCGGCTGGTTCGACGCGCTCGACGCGTGCGAGAAGTCCGCCGTTTGGGCCGTCACGCATGCGGGCGTGATTCGCGCCGTCACGGCGCGCGCGCTCGGCATGCCGCTCGCGCGCTGCGTGCGCTGGCCGCTGGAGATGGGCGCCATCGTGCATTTGCGTTACGACTCGTCGAGCGCCCTATGGCTGCTCGCGCGCTGGAACGCATGGTAAGTCGCTGAGGATAGCGAATCAATGCGCCGCGGCATTGCGCGAGCGGGCGAGGTCGAGATCCTCGCACAACTGCGCCGCGCCCAGGGCGATGCGTGGCGCGGGGCGCGTGAGCAGATCGCCGTCGATGGCGAAGAGATTGCCGTGCGCAACGGCGGCGAGCGCGGGCCAGGCGCGCCAGCGCTCGAGGCTCGGCAGCGGGCGGTCCGGCGAGGTCGCGCCCTGTGACGCGGTGACGATCGCATCGGGATTGGCGGCGAGGACGGCTTCAGTCGTTACCGTCGGCACGAGCGGTTCGAGCGCCGCGAACACGTTGCGCCCGCCGCAGAGCGCGATCACGTCGCTGGTCATATGCGAGCCGTTGAGGGTCATCAGCGGCTGATCCCAGACTTCGTAGAACACGCTCACGGGTGCGCGCTGCGCATAGCGTGCGCGCAGCTGCGCGATGTCGCGGCGATAAGCAGTCGCGGCGGCCTGCGCGGTGTCTTCGGTGCCGAGCAGCACGCCGAGGCGCATGAGCGAGGTCGCGACGTCGTCGAGCTTGTGCGGCTCGCTGAAAAAGAGGGGGATGTGCAGTGCGCGCAGACGATCGAGCTGTTGCTGCGCGTTGCCGTGACGCCAGACCACGATGAGATCGGGCTTGAGCGCGGCGATGCGCTCGAGGTCGAGCGCGCGATTGTCGCCCACGCGCGGCACCTTTTGTGCGTCGGGCGGGTAGTCGCTGTAGGCCACGGCGCCGACCACTTTCGCGCCGCCGCCCGCGGCGTAGAGCAGCTCGGTCGCGTGGGGCGCGAGGCTCACCACGCGCCGCGCAGGCGCGGGGAGGGTGACGGTGTTGCCGGCGTCGTCGATGGCGGTGACGGTCGCATGCGCGGCGCAGGGCAGTATCGTCGCGACCAGCAGCGCCAGCGCAATAGCGGCCGCGCGCATCAGCCGATCGTCCGCATGGCTTGCCCGAGTGCGCTGTCGAAGCGCTGCCATTCGCCTTCGGACGCGGGCAGGCCAAAGCGCAGGCTGGCCGGCGCGTCGAAGCGGCGCGTCCACACGGCGTGGCGCGCGAGGGCGTCCTGCAGCGCCGGCGCGCGCGGGTCCGTCATCCACGCGAACAGCGGCGTGGCGCGCGGCGTGAAGCCGTGAGTCTGCAACAGCGCGACGAGGCGCGCGCTTTCGGCGGCGAGGCGAATGCGCGCCTCGTTCTGCCACGCGCTGTCTTCGAATGCATGGGTGACGGCGTGGCGCGCCGGCCCGCTCACGGTCCACGCGCCCAGACTCGCGCGCAACGCGGCCAGCAGGGCGGGTGCGGCGAGCACGAATCCACAGCGCGCGCCCGCGAGCCCGAAGAACTTGCCGGGCGAGCGCAGCACGACGAGTCCCTCGCGGCGGGTTGCGTGCGCAAGCGTTTCGGATCGCTCGTGGCCGAAGGCATCGGCAAACGCTTCGTCGACGATCAGCGTGCCGCCGCGCGCCGCGAGCTGCGCATGCCAATGCAGCAGGCGGTCGGCAGCAAGATGCGTGGCTGTCGGATTGTTCGGATTCACCACGACGGCATGCGTGACGGTATCGGGCAGCGTGTCCTGCATGACGTCGAGCGGCACGATCTCATGGCCTGCGCGCGCGAACGCCGGTGCGTACTCGCCGTAGGTGAGCGGTGCGATCGCTACACGCGCACCCGGCAGCAGCGCCGGCAGCGCGCGGATCGCGGCCTGACTGCCCGCCACCGGCAACAGGTGGCGGGCATCGGGTGCGCCGTAGTAGCGCGCGGCGCACGCGGCGAAGCCGTCGCCGTCGTCGGGCAGGCGCCGCCATGCCGTGGGCGGCACCGGCGGCACGGGGTAGCCATGCGGATTGATGCCGGTGGAGAGGTCGATCCACGCGTCCCAGGCGATGCCGTAACGCTGTGCGGCTTCGTGCAGATTGCCGCCGTGCGCGACGAGTGCGGCTGGCTGCTCAGACATGGGTCGCCACGCTCACGAAGGCCAGTGCGAGCAGCGCCGCGAGCCACAAAATGGTGGTGCGCTCGACGAGCCGCAGGGCCGCATCCACGTGCTGCGCGCGCGGCGGCGAGCCCGCGCCGAGCGCCGGGCGCTCCTCGAGCATGCCGTGATAAACGGCCGCGCCGCCCAGCAGCACGTTCAGGCTGCCCGCGCCGGAGGCCATCACCGGGCCCGCGTTCGGGCTCTCCCAGCGATGCGCCTGTTCGCGCCAGCAGCGCAGCGCCATGCGCGTATCGCCGAGCAGCGCGTAGCTCGCGGCCGTGAGGCGCGCGGGCATCCAGTTGAGTACGTCGTCGATGCGCGCGGCCGCCCAGCCAAAGCGCAGGAAGCGCGGCGTGCGGTAGCCCCACATGGCATCGAGCGTGTTGGCGAGACGGAACGCGAGGGCGCCCGGGCCGCCCGCGATCGCGAACCAGAACAGCGCGCCGAAGATCGCGTCGTTGCCGTTTTCGAGCGCCGATTCGACGGCCGCACGCGAGAGCGCGGTGGCGTCGGCCCCGGCTGTGTCGCGCGAGACGATGCGGCCCGTCAACTCGCGCGCGGCTGCGAGGTCGCGCCGGGCGAGCGCGGCGCCGATCGGCGCGATGTGCTCCGTGAGGCTGCGCGCACCGAGCGCGAACCAGAGCAGCGCAACGTGGAGCGCCCAGGCGAGCGGCCAGGGCAGCAGTGCGCACAGCAGCGCGGCGACGACGACGGGCGGCGCAACGGCGGCGAGCCATGCGACGAGGCCGAGCGGACGGCCGCGGCGGCCTATGTTCAGGCGCGCCTCGATGCGGTTCGCGTAGCGGCCGAAGGCGACGAGTGGGTGGGCGCGGCGCGGCTCGCCGAGCCAGCGGTCCACGGCGACGCCGGCCACGGCGAGCGCGGCGGTGACGGGTAGCGAGAGCATCATGAGGTCCCGCGCGGCGCTTTGAGCACCAGAGGCAGGCCCGCGGCGACGAGCGTGGCGCGGTCGGCGAGCGCCGCGATGCGCTGATTGAGGCGGCCGAGTTCGTCCACGTAAAGGCGTGTGGCCGCGCCCATCGGCACGACGCCCATGCCGATCTCGTTGCTCACCACGAGCACCGTGCCTTGTGCGCGCTCGCAGGCGGCGGCGAAGGCGTCGAGGCGCTCGCGCCAGTCGGGCAGCGGCGCTTCGGAGTCGGCGGGGCAAAGCAGGTTCGCGAGCCACAGCGTGAGGCAGTCGATCAGCACGCACTGGCCGGGCGCCGCTGCTGCGTCGAGGGCGGGAGCGAGATCGAGGGGCGCCTCGGCGAGCGCCCAGTGCGCGGGCCGGCGCGCGCGATGGTGCGCGATGCGTTCGGCGAACTCAGTGTCGCCGGTCACGCGCGCGGTGGCGATATAGGTGACCGGCAGTGCGCTCGCGTCGGCGAGGCGTTCGGCGTGCGCGCTCTTGCCCGAGCGCGCGCCGCCGACGATGAAGGTGAGATCGCGCGAAGTCATCGCGTGATTGTAACGGCTGCGCTCAGGCCCGCCGTTGTCCGTTCGGCCAATGTCGCGCCGTGGTCCTGCGCCGTGGTCCTGTATTGGGCGGCGGGGCGATGGGATAATGCGCGTTCGCCTTCGCCGCCCACCCAAGCGCTTCATGACCGCCACGCTACCCGCCCGCGTACCCACCGGCACGCTGATGATCCAGGGCACGACCTCCGACGCCGGCAAGAGCACGCTCGTCGCCGGCCTGTGCCGCCTCGCGCGCCGCGCGGGGGCGCGCGTCGCGCCGTTCAAGCCGCAGAACATGGCCCTCAACAGCGCCGTGACCGTGGACGGCGGCGAGATCGGCCGCGCCCAGGCGCTGCAGGCCGTCGCCGCCGGCATCGAGGCGCATACCGACCTCAATCCGGTGCTGCTCAAACCCAATAGCGACCTCGGCTCGCAGGTCATCATCCACGGCAAGGCGCGCATGAACCTGGGCGCGCGCGCGTACCAGGACTACAAGCCGCTCGCGCGCGAGGCCGTGCTGGCGTCCTATGCGCGTCTGCGCGCGCGCTACGACACGGTGTTCGTGGAAGGCGCGGGCAGCCCCGCCGAAGTCAACCTGCGCGCCAACGACATCGCGAACATGGGTTTTGCCGAGGCGGTCGATTGCCCGGTCGTGCTCGTGGCCGACATCGACCGGGGCGGCGTGTTCGCGCATCTGATCGGCACGCTGGCCTGTCTTTCGGAGAGCGAGCGCGCGCGCGTCAAAGGTTTCGTCATCAACCGCTTTCGCGGCGACCGCACGCTGCTGGAACCCGGTCTCGTCTGGCTCGAGCAGCAGACGGGCAAGCCGGTGCTGGGCGTCGTGCCGTATCTGCACGGCCTCACGCTCGACGCCGAGGACATGCTGCCCGGCGCGGCCCACAGCGGCGCACAGGCTGGCGGCGAGACGCTGCGCGTGGTCGTGCCGGCGCTGCCGCACATCAGCAACCACACTGACTTCGACGCGCTGCGCGCGCATCCGCAGGTCGATTTCACCTATGTGCGCACGGGCGAAGCGCCGCCCGCCGCCGATCTCGTGATCCTGCCGGGCTCGAAGAACGTGCGCGACGACCTCGCGTGGCTGCGCGCCCAGGGCTGGCAGACGGCGCTCGCGCGGCATCTGCGCTATGGCGGGCGCGTGATCGGCATTTGCGGCGGCATGCAGATGCTCGGGCGCGCGATTGCCGATCCGCATGGCGTGGAGGGCGAGCCGGGCACGGTCGAGGGCTTCGGCTGGCTCGACTACGAGACCGTGCTCACGCGCGAAAAGACCTTGAAGAACGTGACGGGCGCGCTCGCGCTGGAAAGCGCGGATGGAGATACGGTCGCGGGCCCGGCGCGCGTGGCGGGCTACGAAATCCATATGGGCGAGACGCGCGGGCGCTCGCTCGAATCGCCCGCGCTATGGCTCGCTGTAGGCGACGAGGGGGCGACGCGCCCGGATGGCGCGCGCTCGGCGGATGGCCAGATTCTCGCGACCTACGTGCACGGCCTCTTCGACACGCCGCAGGCATGCGCGGCGCTCTTGCGCTGGGCCGGGCTCGCGCAGGCGCGCGCGGTGGACTATCCGGCGTTGCGCGAGGCGTCGCTGGAGCGGCTGGCGGACACGCTCGCGGCAAGCCTCGATCTGGAGAAGGTGTTCGGCGTAATCGGCTAAAAGCGCGGCTGACCGGCTCAGTAAAGCACCATCTGCGTACAGCGGAACAGCGCGATGGTCTTGCCGTCCGGGCCGCTCACGGTGGCGTCCCAGACCTGGGTGCTGCGCCCGAGGTGCACGCCCTTCGCCACGGCCGAGATCGTGCCTTCGCGTGCAGTGCCGAGATGATTGCTCTTGATCTCGATGGTCGTGAAGTTCTTCGCGTTGGGCGGCAGGTGCGCGAGGCAGGCGTAGCCGCAGGCCGTGTCGGCGAGGCCGATTACCGTGGCGGCGTGCAGGAAGCCATTGGGGGCGAGCAGGTCGCTGCGCACGTCGAGTTCGGCGCGCAGCAGGCCTTGCTCGAGGACTAGCGGGCGAAAGCCCAGCAAATCGGGCAGGCGGCCGCGCTGTCGTTCGAGCAGGGATTCGATCGTGATGTCGTGGCGTAGCGTGCTCATGCTCGGTCAGTCTCCTTGATTTGATATGAACATTGCGGGTGCGCGCTCGTGGGGGGCTTCGGCGGCGCGCAATTTGCCGATAATATCGGACGGTTGATTCGGGGCGCCGGCTCGTCTGCAAGGCGCCTCGCCAGGTATCGAAGAACGCATCACGCAAAATCACGGCAATCCGGCTGGCCATGCGCCAGCCATCCTGACGGGAGCATTCATGACGGTAATCGTGGTGGCGAATCCCAAGGGCGGCGTGGGAAAGAGCACGCTGTCCACCAATCTGGCCGGCTATTTCGCCGCGCAGGGCGAGTGGGTGGCGCTCGCGGACCTCGACCGGCAGCAGTCCTCGCACGCCTGGCTCGATCTGCGGCCCGCGACGCTGCCGGCCATCGAAAGCTGGGAGGTCGATCTGGACAACCCGGCGAAGCCGCCCAAGGGGCTCGAGCACGCAGTCATCGACACGCCCGCCGGCCTGCACGGCAACCGGCTCGGGGCGATCATCGAGCTGGCGGACAGGGTGATCGTGCCGCTGCAGCCCTCGATGTTCGACATTCTCGCCACCCAGGACTTCCTGAACCGCCTGGCCAAGGAAAAGGCCGTGCGCAAGGGCGCGATCCAGGTGGGCGTGGTGGGCATGCGGGTGGACGCGCGCACGCGCTCGGCCGAGCAGCTGCAGCGCTTCGTCGAGGGCCTGGAGCTGCCCGTGCTGGGCTATCTGCGCGACACCCAGAACTACGTGCAGCTCGCCGCGCACGGCCTTACGCTGTGGGACGTCGCGAAGAGCCGGGTCGAGAAGGACCTCGACCAGTGGCAGTCGATTCTCGGCTGGGTCGACGGCAAATAAGCGTGCAGGGACGGCGGCGCGGGCCCGATGAGCCGCGCCGGCCAGACCCGCGTTTTAGCTCCAGCTTTGCGTGGGCACGTGGTCGCGGCTGCCCTTGACGCGGTTGTTCTCGTCCACGAACACGAGGTCCGGCTTCCAGCCGGCCTTGAGCTCTTCCTCTTCCACGTTCGCGAAGGCTGCGATGATCACGAGGTCGCCCAGTTGCGCGCGGCGTGCGGCCGAGCCGTTCAGCGAGATCATCCCGCTGCCGCGCTCGCCCTTGATCGCGTAGGTCGTGAAGCGCTCGCCATTGTTGATGTTCCAGATGTCGATGCGCTCGTTTTCGACGATGTTCGCCGCTTCGAGCAGGTTTTCGTCGATGGCGCACGAGCCTTCGTAGTGCAGCTCGCAGTGCGTGACCGCGACGCGGTGGATCTTCGACTTGAGCATATGGCGTTGCATGGAGGGTCTCCTCAGGCGGGCGGGCGCGCGGCCCGCCGCGGGTAGGCGGAATCTGGGGCTATCGGGTGAAAGCGGGACGGCGCGGCCGCCCGCGGGCCTCAGATCTCGAGGTTGTCGATCAGGCGCGTCGCGCCGAGCCTGGCGGCAGCCAGCACGACGAGCGGCGACTCGGCGTCGCCGGCCACGCCCGGCGCGGGCGGCAGCAGGTTCGCGCGCTTGCGGATCGCAATGTAGTCGGGCTTCCAGCCGCGCGCGGCGAGCGTCGCCATGGCGTCGAGTTCGAGCTGCTGGAAGTCGCGGCGGCCCGACAGCACCGACTCGCGGATCGCGCGCAGCACGCCCGCCAGTTGCGGCGCCTCGGCGCGCTCGGCGTCGCCCAGATAGCGGTTGCGTGAGCTGAGCGCGAGGCCGTTGGTGTCGCGCACGGTTTCCGCGGCGACGATCTCGGTCGGCAGCGCGAACTGCTGGCACATCCCGCGCATGATCATGAGCTGCTGGTAGTCCTTCTTGCCGAACACGGCCACGCGCGGCTGCACGCACGACATCAGTTTCATGACGACCGTGCACACGCCCTCGAAGAAGCCGGGGCGGAATTCGCCTTCCAGAATGTCGCCCAGGTCGTGCGGCGGCCGCACGCGGTACTCCTGCGGCTGCGGATACATGTCGCGCTCGGTCGGCGCGAACAGCACGTAGACGTTTTCCTTCTGCAGCTTCTCGATGTCGTCCTGAAGCGTGCGCGGATACTTGTCGAAGTCCTCGTTCGGGCCGAACTGCAGCCGGTTGACGAAGATACTCGCTACGACCGGGTCGCCGTGCTGGCGTGCGAGGCGCATCAGCGAGAGATGGCCTTCGTGCAGGTTGCCCATGGTCGGCACGAACGCGGTGCGGTTTTGGCCGCGCATCTGGTCGCGCAATTCCTGAATCGAGCTAATGACTTTCATGATCGGATGCTTTGTGCCTCGCGCGGGGCAAGACTTGGGTGGCACGGCCGCAAGCCAGAGACCCGGACGAAGGGCCGCGAGCGGACGTCGCGCGCCCGGTCCGCGCGGGTGGCGCGGCAAGTGTTTCGTGTGCCCCGTATATGGGACGAGACCGGGCAGGCGCGGGCGATTGTAGTGGATTTGTGCATGCGGCGCACCCGCCTCGGGTAGGGAGTTGTCCTGGCGTTCCGCTGTGCGGCCCGGCGGAGGGTCCTGCGCGATGCGGTGCTATTTATTGGCTCGCCGCGCGCGGGCCCGGGCAAGGGCGGCCCAGGAATCAGGCAGGCAAATACGCGAGCCGCACGTAAATCGGCGCGAACGGCTCGGGCTGGGTGATCTCGATGAGCGATTCGCGCGACAGCTCCAGCATGGCGATAAAGTTCACGATCACGACGGGCACGCCGCGCGTGGTGTCGAACAGCTCGCAGAACTCCATGAAACGCTCGCCCTGGAGCCGGCGCAGGATGATGCTCATGTGCTCGCGCACCGAGAGCTCCTCGCGCGAGATCTTGTGGTGCTGGACGAGCTTCGCGCGCTTGATGACGTCGGCCCACGCGGCGCGCAGGTCGTTGCTGTCCACGTCGGGAAAGCGCGGCGTGATGCTCTGTTCGATAAAGACCTCGGCGCGCAGGAAATCGCGGCCGAGCTGCGGCAACTGGTCCAGGCGCTGAGAGGCGAGCTTCATCTGCTCGTATTCGAGCAGGCGGCGCACGAGTTCGGCGCGCGGGTCCTCGGCTTCCTCGCCGGTATCGGCCTTCTTCACAGGCAGCAGCATGCGCGACTTGATCTCGATGAGCATGGCCGCCATCAGCAGATATTCGGCTGCGAGTTCGAGGTTGGTCTTGCGCAGTTGCTCGACATAGCCGAGGTACTGGGTCGTGACATCCGCCATCGGGATGTCGAGGACGTTGAAGTTCTGCTTGCGGATGAGGTACAGCAGCAGGTCGAGCGGGCCTTCGAAGGTCTCGAGGAAGACTTCGAGCGCGTCCGGCGGGATGTAGAGGTCCTGCGGGAGCTTGAAGAGCGGCTCGCCGTAAAGGCGTGCGAACGCGACGCCGTCGACCGTGTCGGGCGTCGAGTCGGTTGCGGGCGTGGTCAGCGCCTCACCGGGCGTTTGCCCGGCAGCGTGGCCCGCGTGACTGGCCGCGTGCTCGCCTGCGGGCGGCGCGCCGGCTCCGTCGGCCTCGGCCATCAGAAGTTCTGGTAGTAGACGTAAGACGTTTGCCTCACGCGCGAAGCCTGCTGGCGCTCGCGCTCGTCGAGGTCGATCGGCTGCTTGTCCCACAGGAGCGCGCGGCCCTTGCGTTGCTGTTCTTCGAGCTGCGGCTTTTGCTGCTTGAGCTGGTTGATGAACTGCGTGATGTCCGACTGATACATGGCTGACGTCCGTCCAATAAGGCGGGGCGCCTGATTGCGCCGCGCCGCTAGTTCTGTCGGCGGCAATTTTACCGCAAGCCAACGCCGCGGAACATCCGCGCGGGCGCAGCGCGCGTCGGCCATGCCTCGGGCCGCTCCGCGCGCGCCATGCGTCCGGCTGCGCCGGCGTTGTGGCACGCTTTGCGCCTCCTCCTGGGGTTTTGACGCGCCGATGTGGTGAAATAACGCGTTTGCGCCCGTTGCCGCTTCCCGTGCCCTGCGCGCGAGCGGCGCAACCGGTGGCAACCAGTTCTACGACGGCCGGAGGTGGCGTTTGGCGGGATGGGTGATCGAAGCATGGTGCGCACGGCGGCGCCCCTCGCGGGCGGCGCGGCCACGGCTCGCCGCGTGCCTGATCGTGTGCCTCGCCGAGTTCTGCGCCGTGACGCCGCCCGCCCGGGCCGACATCCTGACCACCCTGCTGCCGTGGATGCGCCCGCGCACCTACTACGACGTCGATATCCAGGCCTCGCCGCGCGACCTGCGCAAGCTGCTCGAGACGCACCTCGACATTGCGCGCTTTGCCACGCGCGCCGACGTGAACGAGGACCAGTTCGAGTTCCTCGTGACCGCGGCGCCGCAGCAGGTACGCGACCTCGCCTCGACGGCGGGCTATTTCACGCCGGTCGTGCGTACCGACGTGCGCACGATCGACGGCAGGCGGCACGTGCGCGTGAGCGTCGATCCGGGGCCGCGCACGACGATTTCCTCGGTGAAGCTTGTGTTTCGCGGCCCGGTCCTCACGGAAGACCCGGCGCAGGAGAACACCGCGCGCTTCGCGTTCTCGCTGCACGACGGCGACGCCTTTACGCAGTCGGGCTGGGACGACGCCAAGAACGCCTCGCTCAAGGCACTGCAGGCGCGCCGCTACCTCGGCGCCAAGATCGCGTTTTCGGAGGCGCGGGTCGATCCGCTCAGACATGACGCGCAACTTTCCGTAACGTTCGACAGCGGGCCGACCTTCACGCTGGGCAAGCTCGATGTTTCGGGCCCGCGGCGCTATCCGGGCTACATCATCGACAACGTGAATCCGCTCTCGCCGGGCGAAATCTACGACCTGAAGCGCGTGGCCGAACTGCAGCGCCAGGTGCAGAACACGCCGTACTACGCGAGCGTGGCGATCGACGTCGACGCGAACACGCAAAAGCCGCTCGAGACGCCCGTGCATGTGAAGGTGAGCGAGTTCCCCTACAACAACTTCCGCGGCGGCGTGGGTTATTCGACCGACACCGGCGCGCACGTCCAGGGTTCCTACACCTACCTGAACACGTTCGGGGCGGCGTGGCCGTTCCAGGTGCAGGGGCGGCTCGACCAGATCCAGAAGTTCGGTCAGGTCCAGCTTTCGATGCCGCCGGGGCCGCGCGCCTGGACCAACAGCCTCGTCGCGTCCTACACGACCACCGACGTCTCGGACACGAACATCTATAGCGCGCGTGTCGGGGTCCAGCGCACGCGCACCTCGCAGAACATCGACTACGCGTACGCGCTGATGTTCTACGACGACCGCCTCACGCAGAACGTGGGGCCGTCCTCGCGGGCCTATGCGCTCGTGCCGACGTGGGGCTGGACGCGCCGCAACGTCGACGACCCGCTCTTTCCGCGCTCGGGCAACATCATCCGCATGGAGGCGGGCCTCGCGCTCAAGAACGTGGGCGCCGAGCAAAGCTTCCTGCGCGCCTACATGCGCGGCCAGCAATACCTGCCGATCGGCCACAGCGACATCATGGTGTTCCGCGCGGAACTGGGCGGCGTGTTCACGAGCGGCCCGTCGAACGGTATCCCCGCGTCGCTGCTGTTCCGTGCAGGCGGTTCGAACTCGGTGCGCGGCTACTCATTCCAGAGCATCGGTAACGACCAGTCGGGCTCGATCCTGCCGACCAAGTACCTCGTCACCGGCTCAGCCGAGTACCAGCACTGGTTCAGTCACGACTGGGGCGGCGCAGCGTTCTTCGACGTCGGCACCGCCACCGACACCTGGGGCGAAAAGGAGTTCGATCCGGGCGCGGGTATCGGCGCGCGCTGGCGCAGCCCCGTCGGGCCGGTCAACCTCGATCTGGCCTATGGCTTTCGCACTCACAGCGTGCGGCCTTATCTGACACTCGGGATCGCCTTCTGATGATGACGCGCTCGCTGTTCCGCTTTTCAACGCCTTCTTCGCCGCACGGCGAGGGGGCGGCATGAGCGCGCGTCGTCTCGCTGCGATGGCATGGCTCCCGGCCACGTTCGCGGTGCCGCCGGGGGAGGCTGGTCGCAGCCCGGACGATGATGCGCGCGGTGAACCCGGCGGCCACGGACGCAATGGCGGCGCCGGCGGCGCGGGCGGTGCAGGTGACAACAATGGTGCGCCGCCGCGGCGCCGCGGGCCGCGGCTCTGGAAGGCGCTTGCCTGGGCGATCGTCGTGCCGGTGCTGCTCGTCGGGCTCGTCGCCGGCTTGCTCTATGGCGTGCTGACCACCGAGCGCGGCACGGCCTACGCGTGGCGCGCGGCAGTCAGGCTGCTCGACGGCAAGCTCGCGGGCAGGCTCGAAGGCGGCACGCTCGCGACCGGTGTGCGTTTTTCCAACGTGAGCTGGCGCGGGACGGACGGCACCACGCTCAAGGTCGACCGCATCGGCGGCCAATGGGAGCTGCAGGGTTTCGGCCAGAAACCCTGGCGCTTCGTGGTGGATTATCTGCACGCCGGCGACATCGAGATGCGCATCGTGCCGTCGCACGAGCCTTCCTCGCCCATGAAGCTGCCGGAAAACCTGCAGCTGCCGCTCGGGCTCGAGATCCGCGACCTGCAGGTGGACAAGCTCACGGTGCACGAAGACACCTCGACCAACGAGTTCTCGCACTTCCAGTTCCACGGACGCAGCGACGGCCGCCATCACGAGGCCGCCATCGAGCGTCTCGACACGGCCTTTGGCGCGGTGAGCGCCGAGGCGAAGCTCGACGGTGTGCGGCCGTTCGCGCTCACGGGCGACCTGGGCTACTCCGGCAAGGTGAACGGCGAAGACGTGCAGGTCAGCGCAAACCTCGCCGGCTCGCTCGAGGCGCTCACGGCTGATGTCGAGGCAAGCGGCATGAAGCTCACCGGCCGCGCGCATGTGGAGGCCACGCCGTTTGCTTCCGTGCCGCTGCAGCGCGTCACGCTTGCGTTCGATCATGTCAATCCGCAGGCGTTTGCGCCGGGCGCGCCGTTCGCCGACCTCGCGGTGCGTGCGCAGTTGCAGCCAGTGCCGGGCGGTGCGGCGGGCGTGCCGGCGGCGCTCGCAGCGGTAGCGTCGGGGGCGGCGGCGGTGTCGGACGTGACGCCGGCTTCCGTGCCGGCGTCGGCATCGGCGCCAGCGGGTGGCGCGAAGCCCGATGCCGCGGCTGCCTCCGCCGCCTCGGGCGCAGCCGACGCGGCGCGCGCGCGCAGCAATGCGGCTGGCTTCACGGTGGCGGGCGCGGTCTCGATCGTGAACGCGAAGCCGGGCGCCATCGACGAAAAGCTGCTGCCGCTCATCGACGCCCACGCCGATGTCGTGCTCGATGCGAAGACGCAGCGCATCCCGAAGCTCGCCGTGCGTCTCGTGAAGAACGCGACGATCACCGGCGGCGGCACGATCAGCGGGCGCGACGGGCGCTTCGACCTGAAGGTGGCCGCCCTCGACCTCAACGCGATCCAGTCGAGCGTGCGCGCCACGCAATTCGCGGGGCCGGTCGGCGTGCGGCTGAACGGCGACGTGCAGAGCGTCACACTCGATCTCGTCGATCCGCGGGCGGCGCTGCGCGTGCAGGGCAAAATCACGCAGGACCCCGCGCGCCTCTCGCTCAACGACGTGCGGCTGACTTCGGGGGCGGGGCGCATCGACCTGTCGGGCGCGCTCAAGCACGACGCCAGTTCCACGTATCAACTCAAGGCGGTGCTGACCAATTTCGATCCGTTGTCGCTCACGTCGCAAACGCCGGCGCGCCCGGCCGCGAAGTCGCCCGCGCCGGCCGCCCGGCCGCGACCCGCGGCCCAACCCGCCGCCGATGCGCTCAACCCGCAACGCAATCTCGCGCTCAATCCGGCGCTCAACCCGTCGCTCAATCCCGCGCAATCGGGCGAGCAGGCCGCCGAGCAAAAGCGCGTGGAGAACGCGAAACAGACCGAGCAGGCCGGGGCGGCCGAACCCGTAGCGAAGCCGCGGCCCGCCACGCGTCCCGCAGGCCGGCGCATCGAGG
This sequence comes from Paraburkholderia sp. CNPSo 3076, assembly GCF_026343935.1. Taxonomy (NCBI): domain Bacteria; kingdom Pseudomonadati; phylum Pseudomonadota; class Betaproteobacteria; order Burkholderiales; family Burkholderiaceae; genus Paraburkholderia; species Paraburkholderia sp. CNPSo 3076. Next base: position 106,654 of record NZ_JAPMAL010000026.1, read on the forward strand.
CGCGCGTGAACGGCACGCTCAATGCGAGCGGCACACTCGCGCCCACCTTCACGACGCGGGCCGAGTTCAAGCTCGGCCCGAGCGTCTACGACGACCTGCCGCTCACGGGCCAGGGCCTTATCCAGCTGGCGGGCTCGCGTATTCTGCCAAGCCGCGCGAACCTCTCGGTCGCGGGCAATACCGTGGATCTGCAAGGCAGCTTCGGCGCGCGGGGCGACCGCCTGCGCTTTCGCGTGGATGCGCCGCAGCTCGACCGGCTCGGCTTTGGCATCGCGGGCCAGCTCGCGGCGAACGGCGACGTGACCGGCACCTTCGCGCATCCCGACGTCTCGCTCGACTACAAGGCCGACCACGTGGTGTTCGGCGATAACCGCGTCGGCCATGCCGAGGGCCGGGCGCTCGCGCGCGACGGCGCGAACGGCGCGCTCGCCTTCAGCACCGACGCGAGCGACATTGCCGTGGCGGGCGTCGACATCGCGACGCTCACCGCGCGCCTCGACGGCACGCGCGCGAAGCACACGCTCAGCGCGAGCGCGAAGGGCAAGGTGCAGGGCCAGCCGATCGACTTCGTCGTGGCGGCCAACGGCGGCCTCCAGGACACGCGCGAAGGCACGCGCTGGAACGGCACGGTGACGCAACTCGAGAACCGCGGCGTGCCCGGTGTGAAACTGCAGTCGCCGCTCACGGTGAGCGCGGGCCCCGGCAAGGTCACGCTTGGCGCGACGCGTATTGCGGGGGAAGGCGCGTCGCTCGACCTGAAATCGTTCGATCTCGACCATGGCCGCATCCGCTCGGCGGGCACGCTCACCAACGTGTCGCTCGCGCGCATCATGCAGATCCGGCAGCAGTTCACGGGCGTGCCGTCCACGCTCCGGACCGACCTGATCTTCGACGGCGACTGGGACTTTGCCGTCGGCCCGACGGCCACCGGCTATGTGCAGATCAAGCGCCGCTCGGGCGACATCACGACCGAGGTCGGCCGCGGCTTTGCCTCGCTCGGCGTGGGCGAGCTCAACGTGCGCGCGGCCTTCAGCGGCGGCAACCGCCTCACGCTCACGGCGCATGCGCAGGCGAGCCGCGTGGGCATGCTCGACATCGATGCCTACACGACACTCTTGCCGCGCGACGGCATTCTCACTGTCGCGGACGAGGCGCCGATCGGCGGCACCATCAAGGCGAACGTGCCCTCGCTCAGGAACACGGGCGGCATGCTCGGCCCGACTTACCTGCTCGACGGCCATCTCGCGCTGCAACTCGCGCTCGGCGGCACGGTCGCGAAGCCGAATCTCACGGGCTCGCTGGTCGGCGACGGCATCTCGGCCACCGTGGTCGACCAGGGCGTGGAGTTGAAGGACGGCGTGATCCGCATCGCGCTCTCGCAGAACCTCGTCGACTTCCAGCAGGTGGAGTTCCACGGCGCGACGAGCGGCACGCTGCGCGCAAAGGGCCAGGTGCGCCTCGACAACGCCGAGCCCGATCTCACCGCTAGCATTGTCGCGGACAAGCTCGAGCTTTTCGCTTCGCCCGACCGCAAGCTGTCGCTGTCCGGCAGCGCGAGCATCGCCAACGGCGGGCATCTGGGCGGCATGCAGATCGACGGCAAGTTCACCGTCGATCACGCGCTCTTCGACATGCCCGAGTTACCCGCACCTTCGCTCGGCGACGACGTCGTGATCGTGCGCCCCGACGGCACGACGGTCGGCGGCAGGCCGCCCATCGAGGAAACGGCATCGACCAGGCCCGCGCCGCGCTTCGCGCCGCGTGCAAACATCGACATCGATCTTGGCCACGACTTCCGCTTCCGCGGGCAGGGCGCGGATCTGGGCCTTGCGGGCACGATCTCGGTCAACAGCGAGCCGGACGTCCCGCTGCGCGCGGTCGGCAACGTGCGCGTGACCGAAGGCTCCACGTACACGGCGTTCGGCACCAAGCTCAATATCGAAAACGGCTTCTTCACGTTCAACGGGCCGGTGGGCAATCCAGGCATCAACATTCTCGCCATGCGGCGCAACCAGCAGGTTGAGGCGGGCGTGCAGGTCACCGGCACCGTGCAGGCGCCGTCGGTGCGTCTCGTTTCCGAGCCCAGCGTGCCCGATAACGAAAAGCTCTCCTGGCTGCTATTCGGGCACGGCACCGACCAGGGCAACAACCTCGGCCAGCAGAGCGCGATGACGACGGCGCTCGCCCTGCTCGGCAGCGCGCAAGGCAAGCGCATTGCGCAGAGCATCGGCCTCGACGAATTTTCGATCGGGCGCAGCGAGGTGGGCCTGACCGACACCGAGGTCGTGATGATCGCCAAGGCCATCAACCAGCGTCTCGTGATCGGCTATGAGCAGGGCCTGCAGTCGGCGTCGAACGCGGTGAAGGCCACGATCAACCTCTCGCGTTACTGGTCGCTCGTGGTGTACGGCGGCACCTTCAACGGCGCCGATATTCTTTATACGCGGCGTTTCGATCGGCTTCGCCGCTAGCGCCTCGAAAAGCCAGGCGCAAAAAAACGCCCCTCGCAAGGGGCGTTTCACACGACACCGGCGAGACGGTGTTACCTGACCCGCATGCCCGGCTTCGCGCCGCTATGCGGTTCGAGAATGTACAGACCCGGTTCGGCCTTCTCGTCGGCGGCGGAAGCCGCGAGCACCATGCCTTCGGACATGCCGAACTTCATCTTGCGCGGCGCGAGGTTCGCCACCATCACCGTGAGCTTGCCCTTGAGGTCTTCCGGCTTGTACGCCGAACGGATACCCGAGAACACGTTGCGCGTTTTTTCCTCGCCCACGTCGAGCGTGAGTTGCAGCAGCTTGTCCGATCCTTCGACGAGGTTGCAGTCGACGATCAGCGCCACGCGCAGGTCGATCTTCGCGAAGTCATCGATCGAGATGATTTCCGGCGTTTCATCGGCGGCAGGTTTCTTCGCTTCATTGGCAGCCTTCGACTTCTTGTTCGCATCCGCAGCCGCAGCGGCAGGCGCTTCGGTTGCCTGCAGCGAATCGCGGTTGGCGGCGAGCAGCGCTTCGATCTGCTTCGGATCGACGCGTGTCATCAGGTGCTTGTACGCGTTGATCGGCTGTTGCGACGAGAGTGCCTTGCCTGCATCGGCCCAGGTCAGCGGCTCGATCGCGAGGAACTGTTCGACGCCTTCTGCGAGCGTGGGCAGCACCGGCTTCAGAGCGAGCGAAAGCAGGCGGAACGCTTCGAGGCTCACGCTGCAGGTCTCGTGCAGCGCCGCCGAGTTGGCGGGATCCCTGGCCTGCTCCCACGGCTTGGCCGTATCGACGTAACCGTTCACGGCGTCGGCGAGCTCCATCGTCTGGCGCAGTGCGCGGCTGTATTCGCGCGCTTCGTAGTGCGCAGCGATTTGCGCAATCGCGGCGCGCAGTTGCTCGAGCAGCGGATGATGCATCGCGCTATCTTGCACGCGGCCTTCGAAGCGCTTGATCAGGAAGCCCGCCGCGCGGCTTGCGATGTTGATGTACTTGCCGACGAGGTCGCTGTTCACGCGCGCCTGGAAGTCTTCGAGGTTCAGGTCGAGGTCTTCCATGGTGCTGTTGAGCTTCGCGGCGAAGTAGTAGCGCAGCCACTCGGGGTTCAGGCCCGTGGTCACATAGCTTTCCGCCGTGATGAAGGTGCCGCGCGACTTCGACATCTTCGCGCCGTCCACGGTCAAAAAGCCGTGCGCGAAGACGTTGGTCGGCGTGCGATGACCCGAGAATTGCAGCATGGCCGGCCAGAACAGCGTATGGAAATACAGGATGTCCTTGCCGATGAAGTGGTACTGCTCCGTCTTCGAGCCGGCCTTCACCCATGCCTCGAAATCGAGGCCGCGCTTCTCGCACAGGTTCTTGAAGCTCGCGTAATAGCCGACCGGCGCGTCGAGCCACACGTAGAAGTACTTGCCAGGCGCGCCCGGAATCTCGAAGCCGAAGTAGGGTGCGTCGCGCGAGATGTCCCAGTCGGCGAGCTTCGATTCGCCCGACTCGCCGAGCCACTCGCGCATCTTGTTGGTCGCTTCCGGTTGCGCGAGGCCGCTCACCCAGCCGCGCAGGAAGTCTTCGCAGCGCGGGTCCGAGAGGCGGAAGAAGTGGTGCGTCGAGGTCTTGCGGATGGGGGTTGCGCCCGAGACCACCGAGTACGGATTCTTCAGATCAGTCGGCGCGTAGGTCGAGCCGCACACTTCGCAGCTGTCGCCGTACTGGTCCTTCGCGCCGCACTTCGGGCACTCGCCCTTGATGAAGCGGTCCGGCAGAAACATGTTCTTGACCGGGTCGTAGGCCTGCTCGATGTCGCGTGTCTCGATGAAACCTGCTTCCTTGAGCGCCAGATAGACCGACTCGGAGAGCACGCGGTTCTCTTCGGAGTCCGTCGAATAGTAATTGTCGAACGAGACGCCGAAGCTGTCGAAGTCGCGCTTGTGCTCCTGCCACACGCGCGCGATCAGCTGCTGCGGCGTGAGGCCTTCCTTCTCCGCGCGCAGCATGACGGGCGTGCCGTGCGTGTCGTCGGCACCGACGTAGTAGACCTCGTGGCCATGCATTCGCAGCGCGCGAACCCAGATGTCCGTCTGGATGTACTCGACCAGGTGGCCGATGTGGATCTGACCGTTGGCGTACGGCAGAGCAGACGTAACGAGAACCTGGCGGCGGCCGCTTTGATTGGCGTGCGCGCCGGCTGCAGCGAGGTCGGTGGCGGGTGCTGGCATAAGTGAGGGGAAGTCCGATGTTGCGGGGGGAAAGCGCGATTTTAGCAGGGCGGGCGCACCACCGTTCGGCGGGCAGGTGGACGCTCGTATGCGAAATGCCTGGAGGGAGCGCGGGCTGCGCAAGCAACAGTCATGCTGCGTCGCACAAATCGCGGCCAAAAAAAACCGGGGCAAGAATGGCCCCGGAGCAACAACGACAAGAGGAGAATGGTGACGCGGCGGCACTGCCGCACACGTACCGTAAAGAGAGACAGCACGTTCTCCCGAGAGTTCGAAAATTTTTTCGATTCTCTTCCAGCGCGTGGAAGCGGGGGTCGGATGGCCGTCCAGCAAGGATTTCGGAGCGCGTCTTTCGGCCCGCATCGAAATGCAAACGGGGCAGCATGACTGCCGCCCCGCTGATGTGTCGCTCTTTTGCGGCGCAGTCGCTGGCAACTGCATTCCGGCGACTGCGCCTGGCCGGCTTAGCCGCCCTGGTGCTGCGACGTCGCGCGCAGGTACATTTCCACGCGGCGGTTAGCAGCGCGGCCCGCTTCGGTGTTGTTGTCGGCGATCGGTTGCGTATCGCCGCGTCCCTCTGCCGACATGCGCTGCATCTGAATGCCGCGAGACGCGAGGTAATTCACGACGCTCTGGGCGCGGTTGACCGACAGCGTCTGGTTGTACGCGGCGGAGCCCGTGTTATCCGTATGGCCGACCACCTGCGCAACCACTTCCGGGTTCTGCTGGAGCGTCTGCGCGACCTGGTCGAGCACCGGCGCGAACGACGGCTTGATCGCGTAGCTGCTGGTGTCGAACGTCACATTGCTCGGGATGTCGAGCTTGAGCGAGCCGTCCGGCTGCTCGGTGATCTTCGTGCCGGTGCCCTTGGTGGCGCCCGAGAGCTTGTTGTGGATGTTCTGCCAGTTGTAGCCGGTGATGCCGCCGACCAGTGCGCCCGCGCCTGCGCCGATTGCCGCGCCCTTGCCGCCGCCGAAGATGGCGCCGATCGCCGCACCCGTGCCTGCGCCGACACCCGTGCCGACAGCCGTGTTGGTGCCCTGCTGCGTCGCGCAGCCGGCGACGAGCGCCCCGGCAACGGCGAAGACGGACAGGCGAGTCAGGATTTTTGTGTTCATTTGCTTTCCTTTCTTGAGTGGAACGGACGCTGCCCGCGGCGTCCGCGGCCCCGCATGCGAACAGGGTCTTCGAACGGCGCGCGGCGGCAGCTACTACAATGACGCCTTGAGGTTTGCACCGCCAGGCGGAAAGCCGCTAGGTCGCGGCTTCGAGACCACCTGGTCGGCACACAAAATCGATGCTGCCGCGAAGCGTGCCCTGTCGGGCAATTTTGCGCAATGCAGCTTAACAATTTCTTTCGATTTCCGGCGCGTAGGCGATCAGTCCACACTCGGATCGGCGCTAATGCAGACCGGCATTCTCCCCACGGAGTTTCAATGAGCATAGATCGGGCTTTGGTCGACGCCGCGCTCGCGGCCTTGACGGATCCGAACACGGGCCATCCCTACACGGTGGCCAAGGGCGTGCGCAACGTCACCGTCGAAGGCGGGACGGTCGGCGTCGAGATCGTGCTCGGCTATCCGGCGAAGAGCCAGTTCGACGCGGTGCGCGTGCAGGTCGAAGCGGCGCTCGCCGCCGTGCCGGGCGTGATGGCGAGCCGCGTCGCGGTTAGAAGCGAGATTACCGCGCATACGGTGCAACGCGGCGTGAAGCTGCTGCCCAACGTGAAGAATATCGTCGCCGTGGCCTCGGGCAAGGGCGGCGTGGGCAAGAGCACGACCGCCGTGAATTTCGCGCTCGCGCTCGCTGCCGAAGGCGCTTCGGTCGGCGTGCTCGACGCGGACATCTACGGCCCCTCGCTGCCGATGATGCTCGGCATCCAGGGCCGCCCCGAGTCGCCCGACGGCCAGTCGATGAATCCGCTCGAAGGCCACGGCGTGCAGGCCAACTCGATCGGCTTTCTGGTCGAGCAGGACAATCCGATGGTCTGGCGTGGCCCGATGGCGACTTCCGCGCTCGAGCAGCTGCTGCGTCAGACGAACTGGCGCGAGCTCGACTATCTCGTGGTCGACATGCCGCCGGGCACCGGCGACATCCAGCTCACGCTCTCGCAGCGCGTGCCCGTCACGGGCGCCGTGATCGTTACGACGCCGCAGGACATCGCGCTGCTCGACGCGAAGAAGGGCCTCAAGATGTTCGAGAAGGTGGGCATTCCGATTCTCGGCATCGTCGAGAACATGGCCGTGCACATCTGCTCGAACTGCGGCCACGCCGAGCACATTTTCGGCGCGGGCGGCGGCGAGCGCATGGCGAAGGAGTACGGCGTGGAAGTGCTCGGCAGCCTGCCGCTCGACATCGCCATTCGCGAGCAGGCCGATTCGGGCAACCCCACCGTGGTAGCCGCGCCGCAGGGGCCGGTGGCGGAAATCTATCGGGCGATCGCGCGCCGCGTGGCGATCCAGATCGCCGAGCGCGCCCGCGACATGACCTCGAAGTTCCCGACCATCGTCGTGCAGAACACCTGAGCTCCGGTGCGGGCTGCGGCGCGCTTGTGCCGCGCCCCGCGCATGGGGACAGATAGGCGCGCGACGCGCCGCCTGCGCGGTATCATGTGGGCTTCATCGGGTCCGGTATGGCGGCAGCAACGGGGCTGCCGCCGCCCGGCAAGAGGATCGCATGGATAAAGGACACGACAGGCAAGCGGGGAATGCGCAGGTCGTCTGGGTGATCGCCCTCGTCACGCTTTGCGGCTGCGTGCTGCTGGCGGGCTGCACGAGCTTCATGGGGCAGCAGGACAAGCGCGCAGTCGCACAGTTGCTGCCCACCGTCGGCAGCCAGGTGCGCGGCACGGTTTCGTTCGTCGAGCATTCGGACGGCGTGCAGGTGAGCTACAACCTCGCGGGCCTGCAGCCCGACAGCGATCACGCATTACAGGTGCACGAGCGCGGCGACTGCAACGCCACCGACGCCTCGAGCGCCGGCGCCGTGTTCGCGCCCGCCGCGGAGCGCCTGAAGCCCGGCGTGCGCGTGGAAGGCGACCTCGGCAATATCCATGCGGATTCGAACGGCGTGGCGTCGGGCTTTATCGTTGCACCCGAGGTCTCGCTCGACGGCGTGCGCTCCGTGCTGCAACGCGCGGTGATCGTGCACCGGGACGCCATCGACCCCTACGCGTACCCGCAACGCGGCACGGGCCCGGCGCTCGCCTGCGGGCTGATCCGCGCCCAGTGAGCGCGGCGTTTGCGCCGGCGCGAAACGCAGTTCCAGGCATGCCGATCCACATCGCGTAAAATAGGCGCCTTTCGCACGCGGCGCACGCCCGGTGGGGCCGTCCGCGTGCTTTCCCGACCCGATTTTCTCGTTAAGTAGCGAACATGGCAATCAAGTCCGACAAGTGGATCCGGCGCATGGCCGAAGAGCAGAAGATGATCGAGCCGTTCGTGCGCGATCAGGTCCGGATGTCGGAAGACGGCCGCAAGATCGTGAGCTACGGCACCTCGAGCTACGGCTACGACATCCGCTGCGCTGACGAATTCAAGATCTTCACGAATATCAACTCGACCATCGTCGATCCGAAGAACTTCGACGAAAAGTCGTTCGTGGACTTCAAGGGCGACGTCTGCATCATCCCGCCCAATTCGTTCGCGCTCGCGCGCACGGTCGAGTATTTCCGCATTCCGCGCAACGTCCTGACCGTGTGTCTGGGCAAGTCGACCTATGCGCGCTGCGGGATCATCGTGAACGTCACGCCGTTCGAGCCTGAGTGGGAAGGGTACGTCACGCTCGAATTCTCAAATACGACACCTTTGCCTGCGAAAATCTACGCGAACGAGGGGGTGGCGCAAGTGCTGTTCTTCGAAAGCGATGAGATCTGCGAGGTCTCCTACGCGGATCGCGGCGGCAAGTATCAAGGCCAGCACGGCGTCACCCTGCCGAAGACCTGACGCAGACAACCACCGGACACAACGACATACGGGGACCGCTGCGCGTCATATGCAGCGGTCGTTTCTTTTGGAGAATCGCCCATGAAGTTCCGTTTTCCCGTCGTCATCATCGACGAAGACTTTCGCTCCGAGAACATCTCGGGTTCCGGCATCCGCGCGCTCGCCGAAGCCATCGAGAAAGAGGGCGCGGAAGTCCTCGGGCTGACGAGCTACGGCGACCTCACGTCGTTCGCGCAGCAGTCGAGCCGCGCCGCCTGCTTCATCCTCTCGATCGACGACGACGAGCTGCTGCCCTACGTGGAAGGCTCGGACGAGGAAGCGCCCGAGCACGCCCCCGCCATCGTCGCGCTGCGCGCGTTCATGGAAGCGGTGCGCAAGCGCAACTCGGACATCCCGATCTTCCTGTACGGCGAGACGCGCACCTCGCGCCATCTGCCCAACGACATCCTGCGTGAGCTGCACGGCTTCATCCACATGTTCGAGGACACGCCGGAGTTCGTCGCGCGCCACGTGATTCGTGAAGCGCGCGTGTATCTCGACGCGCTGGCGCCGCCGTTCTTCAAGGAACTCGTCAAGTACGCCGACGAAGGTTCGTACTCGTGGCACTGCCCGGGTCACTCGGGCGGCGTCGCGTTCCTGAAGAATCCGCTCGGCCAGATGTTCCACCAGTTCTTCGGCGAGAACATGCTGCGCGCCGACGTCTGCAATGCGGTCGAGGAACTCGGCCAGCTGCTCGATCACACCGGCCCGGTCGCGGCCTCGGAGCGCAACGCGGCGCGCATCTTCAGCGCGGACCACGTGTTCTTCGTGACCAACGGCACGTCCACGTCGAACAAGATCGTCTGGCACGCAACGGTCGCGCCCGGCGACATCGTGCTGGTGGACCGCAACTGCCACAAGTCGATCCTGCACGCGATCACGATGACGGGCGCGATTCCCGTGTTCCTCACGCCCACGCGCAACAACTTCGGCATCATCGGCCCGATTCCGCGCGACGAGTTCAAGCCGGAAAACATCCGCAAGAAGATCGAGGCGAATCCGTTCGCCCGCGAGGCGCTCGCGAAGAATCCGAACGTGAAGCCGCGCATTTTGACGATCACGCAGAGCACCTACGACGGCGTGGTCTACAACGTCGAGATGATCAAGGATCTGCTCGGCGACATGCTCGACACGCTGCACTTCGACGAAGCCTGGCTGCCGCACGCCGAATTCCACGAGTTCTACCAGGACATGCATGCGATCGGCGCGGGCCGTCCGCGCACCAAGGCGCTGGTGTTCGCGACGCACTCCACGCACAAGCTGCTCGCCGGCATCTCGCAGGCCTCGCAGATCGTCGTGCAGGACTCGGAAGACAGCGCATTCGACCGCCACCGCTTCAACGAGGCGTATCTGATGCACACGTCGACGTCGCCGCAGTACGCGATCATCGCGTCGTGCGACGTGGCCGCCGCGATGATGGAAGCGCCGGGCGGCCCGGCGCTGGTGGAAGAGTCGATCGCCGAAGCGCTCGACTTCCGCCGCGCCATGCGCAAGGTGGACGCCGAATACGGCGACGACTGGTTCTTCCAGGTCTGGGGGCCGGACGAGCTGGCCGAAGAAGGCATCGGTTCGCGCGAAGACTGGATGCTGCGCCCGAACGATCACTGGCACGGCTTCGGCGCGCTGGCGGAAGGCTTCAACATGCTGGACCCGATCAAGGCGACCATCGTCACGCCGGGTCTGGACGTGGACGGCGAATTCGGCGAGACCGGCATTCCGGCCGCGATTGTGACGAAGTACCTGGCCGAGCACGGCATCATCGTCGAGAAGACCGGGCTGTACTCGTTCTTCATCATGTTCACGATCGGCATCACGAAGGGCCGCTGGAACTCGATGGTGACCGAGCTCCAGCAGTTCAAGGACGACTACGACAACAACCAGCCGCTGTGGCGCGTGCTGCCCGAATTCGTCGCGCAGCATCCGATGTACGAGCGCGTGGGCCTGCGCGACCTATGCCAGCAGATCCACAGCGTCTACCGCGCCAACGACATCGCGCGCCTCACGACCGAGATGTACCTCTCGAGCATGGAGCCTGCGATGAAGCCTTCGGACGCATTCGCGAAGCTCGCGCACCGCGAGATCGACCGCGTGCCTGTCGACGAACTCGAAGGGCGCGTCACGTCGATCCTGCTCACGCCGTATCCGCCGGGCATTCCGCTGCTGATTCCGGGCGAGCGCTTCAACAAGACGATCGTGAATTATCTGAAGTTCGCGCGCGAGTTCAACGAGCGCTTCCCGGGCTTCCACACCGACATCCACGGGCTCGTGGGCGAGACCATCAACGGCCGCATCGAGTATTTCGTGGATTGCGTGCGCGCCTGAACGCGCGAGGGGAGGGGAATGTTGGGTGGCTCATCAGCGCGGCTAGCGCGTTTCTTTGCTGCGATGGTTGCGGCGCTGTCCGTGGCCACGGTGCTGTTCGCCGTGGCGCCGGCGGCGCGCGCCGAGGTCGCGGCGGCCGATCCGATCGACACGGCCATGCGCGCCTGTCTCGCGCGCGCGGACCGGTCGTCGACGGCCGGGCAGATCCAGTGCATGGACGACGCGCGCACGGCCTGGCGCACGGCCGCCGACACCGCGCTTACGCAACTGCTCGCGAAGTTGCCGGCCGCGCAGCAAAAGCGCTGGCAACTGAGCCAGCAGAAGTGGGTGGCCTGGCGCGACGCCGAGGACACCATGCTCGGCGCCGCGTTCGCGACCACGAGCGGCAGCACTTACCAGCTCTACGAGGCGGACATGCGCCTGCAGCCGGTGCGCGAGCGCGCGCTCGCGCTGCGCAACCAGGCGGCCATGTACAACGGAGACGCGCCGAAGGTGCGCGCCTGCAGCGCCGACGCGCGCTGCGAGCACGTGAGCTACGACCTCAATCGCTACTACCGTCAGCTCTATGCGCGGATGTCGAAGCACGCGCGCCCTACGGTCTCTCGCTCACAAAGCGACTGGCGCGCGTATCGCGACGCGACCACGCCGCTCATCGACGAGCATGCGCGGCTCGATCTGCTAGGCGGGCGCCTCGCAACCTTGAAGCGCCTCGCCGAAACGGTGAACAACCACTGAGGCTGGGTTTCAGTCGAGGATGAACTGCTCCGGCGCGCGCGCCGGCAGCGAGGTGGGCTCGCCCATCAGGTCGTGCAACGCGACCTCGATGCCGGTTGACATCAGGTTGAGCGCGAGGTCGTTGTCTTCGGTGCCGAACGGGTCTTCGAGCTGCGAGGCGATTGCCTCGTGGGCCATGAACGCGTAGGCCACGAACACGGCGAAGATCGGCGTCAAACCGCCGATGCTATCGACGAGGCCGAACGGCAGCATCGCGCAGAAGAAGTACACGGTGCGATGAATCATCACCGTATAGGCGAACGGCAGCGGCGTGGAGACGATGCGCTCGCACCCGCCGATCACATCCGAAATGCCATTGAGATTGTGCTCGAACGCGAGCACCGCGTAACCGTCGAGGCGGCCTTCGCGCGTCTCGCGCCGGACCCATTCCGCGGCGCACAGCAGGAGCGTGGCCGGGCGGTAGCGCGACGCCAGCACGCGCTCGAACAGCGCGGGTGGCAGGCGCGATTCGAGATCGGCGCGCGGGTCGGTGTTGCGCAGTTGATGGCGCAGCGCATGCGGCAGCGCAGCGAGCAGACTCATCAGCTCGCGGGCCCGTTCGCGCGTTGCGGCTTCGTCGCCGCTGCGCGGGAGCGTCAGCGCTTGCCGTACCAGCGAGCGCGTCTCATTGAGCATTTGCCCCCAGAGCTTGCGGCCTTCCCAGTAGCGGTCGTAGCTCGCGCTGTTGCGAAAGCCGAGAAACACCGCGAGCGCGATGCCGATCAGCGAGAACGGCACGGTGCTCAGGTTGACCGTGAGCTTGAGGATGTGATCGTGCGCGGCCACTGCGATGATCGAGAGGACCAGCACGATGGAAAGGCGCGGCAGAAGTTGCGGCAGCACGGAGCCGCGCCACGCGAGCAGCATGCGGAACCAGTGGAGATGAGGGCGGACGATCATTGGGGCAGGGGGTGGGAGCGAAGACAAAACCTGACGGAGCAAGTCGTCAGTATGGCGCGGGATCGTAGGCCATGGCGCGCGACCGCCGGGCGCACACTTCCGACATTTTGCTGCGGGCACAGCGCGCTGTCATGTGTGTCCTCATGCGCATTGTCACCTTGTGCGCCGCCCAGAAACAAACAGGGCGCGCGACGTTGTCCGTCGCGCGCCCGGTTGGCCTTTGAGTGCGGGCGTTCTTCGCCCGCTTCGCTGCGCTTACCTGAGCGCTGCGCGCGCCGCCGCGATGGCCGCACGTACCTGCTCGGGCGCGGTGCCGCCCGGATGGTTGCGCGCCGAGACCGAGCCTTCGAGTGTGAGCACTTCGAACACGTCTTCGGTCAGCAGGTGCGAGACGGCCGGCAGTTCGCGGCGCATCTCGTCGAGCGTGAGGTCGGCGAGATCGCAGTTGCGGTCCACGCAGATGCGCACCGCGTGCGCCACGGCTTCGTGCGCGTCGCGGAACGGCAGGCCCTTCTTGACGAGGTAGTCGGCCAGATCCGTGGCCGTGGAGAAGCCTTGCAGCGCAGCCGCGCGCATCGCCTGCTCCTTGACCGCGATGCCCGCGACCATCTCCGCGAAGATACGCAGCGTGTCCGCCACGGTATCGACCGTGTCGAACAGCGGCTCCTTGTCTTCCTGGTTGTCCTTGTTGTAGGCGAGCGGCTGGCCCTTCATGAGCGTGAGGAGCGCCATGAGATGGCCGTTCACGCGGCCGGTCTTGCCGCGCGCCAGTTCCGGCACGTCCGGGTTCTTCTTCTGCGGCATGATCGACGAGCCCGTGCAGAAGCGGTCGGCCAGATCGATGAAGCCCACGCGCGGGCTCATCCACAGCACCAGTTCTTCCGAGAAGCGCGAGACGTGCGTCATCACGAGCGCGGCCGCCGCCGTGAATTCGATGGCGAAGTCGCGATCGGAGACGGCGTCGAGCGAGTTTGCGCAGATGCCGTCGAAGCCCAGCGTCTTCGCCACGGCGAAGCGGTCTACGGAAAAGCTCGTGCCCGCGAGCGCCGCCGCGCCGAGGGGCAGACGGTTCACGCGCTTGCGGCAGTCCACCATGCGCTCGGCGTCGCGCGAGAACATTTCCACGTAGGCGAGCAGGTGATGGCCGAAGGTGACCGGCTGCGCCACTTGCAGGTGCGTGAAGCCCGGCATGATTGTGCCCGAGTGCTGTTCAGCGAGGTCGAGCAGCGCGCCGCGCAGGTCGCCAAGCAGGCCGCCGATGCGGTCGATCTCGCCGCGCAGCCACAGGCGGATGTCGGTCGCGACCTGGTCGTTGCGCGAGCGGCCCGTGTGCAGGCGCTTGCCGGCGTCGCCGATCAGGGCGGTCAGGCGCGCTTCGATGTTCAGGTGCACGTCTTCGAGGTCGAGCAGCCACTCGAATTCGCCGCGCTCGATCTCGCCCTTGATCTTCGCCATGCCGCCCTGGATGGCGGCGAGGTCGTCGGCGGAGATGATCTTCTGCGCGGCCAGCATCGACGCATGTGCGAGCGAGCCCTCGATATCGACGAGCGCGAGACGCTTGTCGAAGAAGACCGACGACGTGTAGCGCTTGACCAGCTCCGACATGGGTTCGGAGAAGCGAGCCGACCAGGCTTCGCCTTTTTTGTGCAGTTGGGACGTCATGGTGATGGGGCGTGAACGAGCAAGCGGTGAGAAGGCGTGCCGCGCGCCGCATTGCGCCGCGCACGGCGGGAAAGATCACAATTTTAGCATCGGCGGTCCGCCGCAACGCCGCCAGGCGGCCCGCGCCGCTCAGAGCCGCACCAGCACCACGAGCTTGAGATCTTCGCGGTGCGCGGGCTTGAAGGTGATCTGGTCGTAGGCGATGCGGCCGTGGCGCGGGTGGTTGAACTCGCGCCGGCCGCCCTCGCGCTCGAACACGTCCTGCGAGGCCCAGAAGCGCGCGAACTCGTCGCTCGCGGCGATCAGCGAGTCGATCAGCGCGCGCGTTGGCGCGTCGTTCAGGTGGCGGATGGAGTCGGCGCGGAACTCGGCGGCAAGGCGCCGCGCGCGCGTTTCCCAGTCGACGATCAGCTCGCGCCCGAGCGGCTCGGTGAATGTGAAGCGCAGCAGGTTGCGGTCGTGCTCGCCGTCGAGCCAGCCCGTGAAGAGGTCCGCCGCATGCGCGTTCCAGGCGAGCGCGGTCCACTGGCGGTCAAGCACGTAGGCGGGGGCGTCCACGAGCTTCACCGTTTGCAGCAGCGTGGCGGGCGCGTCCGCGGCGGTGGCCGGATCAGGCTCGGCGGGGTCGCGCTGCGCGGCCAGCTCGAACAGGTAGGCGCGCTCGGCGCGCGAGAGCCGCAGCGCGACGGCGATGCGCGCGAGCGCGTCCGCCGAGGCCGAAACGGGGCGGCCCTGCTCGATCCACGTGTACCAGGTCGGGCTCACGCCGCACAACTGCGCGACTTCCTCGCGGCGCAGGCCCGGTGTGCGGCGGCGCGGGCCCGGCGGCAGCCCGACCTCCGCGGGCGAAAGACGCTCGCGATGGGCGCGGATGAATTCACCCAGCGCGCGGGCGGGTGTCGCGTCGAGGGTTTTACCGGCGGGGGCGGAAGGCGATCCCGAGGAGGGCGTGTCGAGGCTCATGGGCGTGGGGCTAGTGGCGGCGATACCAGAATAACCGCTTAACTTGTACTGGTACAAAACGGCCTCTATTGTAGCGTCTGACGCGGCGCCGGGCCGCCACGTCAGCCAGCCCGGAGATTGCAGAACCCGCGGCGCGCAGCGCTCGCCGATTCGCGCCCTACATAACGAGCCGCATCAGAACCCGCAAAAAGGAGCATGCGATGAAGCATCACGATCAGGTCGCCGACGCATTCGGCTCGACCGCCGCCGCCTACCTCACGAGCCAGGTCCACGCGAGCGGCGCGGATCTGGAGAACCTCGCCGCGACCTTCGCGGCCACCTGCGGCAATGCGACGGTGCTGGACATGGGCTGCGGCGCGGGCCACGCGAGCTTCGCCATCGCGCCGCACGTGCGCGAAGTCGTCGGCTACGACATCGCCCCGCAGATGCTGGCCACGGTCGAAGCCGCCGCGAAGGCGCGTGGCTTGACGACCGTGCGCACGCAGCAGGGCGCGGCAGAAACGCTGCCGTTCGCCGACGCGAGCTTCAACTGGGCCGTGAGCCGCATGAGCGCGCACCACTGGCGCGACGTGCCGCAGGCGCTTGCCGAAGTGCACCGCGTGCTCAAGCCGGGCGGCCGGCTGAAGTTCATCGACATCGCGGGCATCGACGACCCGCTTTACGACACGCATATTCAGGCGATCGAACTGTTGCGCGACGCGTCGCACATTCGCGACTACCGCGCCGACGAGTGGCTCGCGATGCTCGACGTGGCCGGCTTCGACGCGAAGGTGAGCGAGCGCTGGCGCATCGCGCTCGACTTCGATTCGTGGGTCGCGCGCATGCGTACGCCGCCGGAGCGCGTGACGGCGATCCGCTCGATGTGGGAGCGCGCGCCCGATGAAGTGCGGCAATACTTCGATGTGCAGAGCGATTTGTCGTTCAAGCTCGACGCGCTGATGATCGAGGCGACGCGGCGCGATTGAAGCTCGCCTGAGGCAATCAAAAACGGCGTCGTGACCGCGAGGGCACGACGCCGTTTGCGCATGCGCACAGCGCGAACGCTCAACCCGTATTGCGCAACCCCGCCGCAATCCCGTTGATCGTCAGATGAATACCGCGCCGCACGCGCGGGCTCGGGTCACCGGCGCGATAGCGCTTGATGAGTTCCACCTGCAAGTGATTCAGGGGATCGAGATACGGGAAGCGGTTCTTGATCGAGCGCGCGAGCAGCGGGTTATCGGCGAGCCGTGCGGAGGCGCCCGTGATCTCGCCGAGCACCTTCGTCGTGCGCTCCCATTCGGCCACGATGCGCTCGAACACGAGCTTGCGCAGCTTCTTGTCCGCGACGAGCTGCGCGTAGCGCGAGGCCACCGCGAGGTCGGTCTTCGCGAGCGTCATGTCCATGTTCGAGAGCAGGTTCGAGAAGAACGGCCAGGTCTTGTACATCTTCTTGAACATCGCAAGACGGCGCGCGCGCTCGGCGTCGCTGCCCGCGTCGTCGAGATACGAGGCGACCGCGCTGCCAAAGCCGTACCAGCCCGTGAGCAGCAGGCGGCACTGGCCCCACGAGAAACCCCACGGAATCGCGCGCAGATCGTCGATCTTGCGGTTCTTCGGGTCCTGCAGCTTGCGCGAGGCCGGACGGCTGCCGATGTTCAGCTCCGCGATTTCCGTGATCGGCGTGGAGGCGAAGAAGTAGTCGGTGAAGCCAGGCGTGTCGTAGACGAGCGAGCGGTATGCGGCCATCGCGGCGTCGGAGAGCGCTTGCATCGTCTCTTCGAATGCGGGTAGTTGATCGGGTGCGCTGCTTGCCCCGCCCATCGGCAGCAGCGTTGCTTCGAGCGTCGCGGCGATCACCGTTTCGAGGTTGCGGCGGCCGATCTCCGGATTGCCGAACTTGCTCGCGATGACTTCGCCCTGCTCGGTCAGACGGATCTGGCCTTCCACCGTGCCCGGCGGCTGCGAGAGGATCGCGTTGTAGGTCGGGCCGCCGCCGCGGCCCACCGTGCCGCCGCGGCCGTGGAACAGACGCAGCGTGATGCCGCGCTGCTTGTACAGCGCGACGAGCGCCAGCTCCGCGCGGTACAGCTCCCAGTTCGAGGTGAGGAAGCCGCCGTCCTTGTTGCTGTCCGAGTAGCCGAGCATGATTTCCTGCTCGTTGCCCTGGTGCTCGACAATGCCGTCGATGCCCGGCAGCGCGAGCAGGTCGCGCATGATGCCCGGCGCGTGGCGCAAGTCGGGGATCGTCTCGAAGAGCGGGATCACCATCAGCGCGGCCTTCGCAGGGTCTTCCGCGTGGCCGAGGCGCCCGCTCATGAGGCCGGTTTCCTTCTGCAGCAGCATCACTTCGAGCAGGTCGGAAACCGTTTCGGTGTGCGAGATGATGTAGTTGCGCACCGCGCGCGCGCCGAACTTCTCGCGCGTCACGCGCGCCATTTCGAGCACGCCCAGCTCGCTCTTCACGAGGTCCGAATAGTCGAGGTACGGCGAGCGCAGCGTGCGCGGGTCGGCGAGCTGCGCGAGCAGCACGATCTGCTTGTCTTCTTCGGACAGTGCCGCGTAGTCGGCTTGAACGCCGGCGCGCGCGAGCAGCTCCGTAATCACGGCTTCGTGGATGTCCGAACTCTGGCGCAGATCGATCGAGGCGAGATGGAAGCCGAACACGTCGACGGCGCGCATGAGCGGCGCAAGCCGCGTGGTGGCGAGCGACGCGCCGTGATGCTCGGCGAGCGAATCCATCAGGATATGCAGGTCGCGCGAGAACTCGTCCGCATCGGCATAGGGCTTGGCGCGCACGGGCGCGGCGTTGCGGCCCGCGCTGCGCACGGCCACCACGCCTTCGCCCAGACGCACGCGCGCGCTCGCGGCGAGGCGCGTGTACACGCCGATCAGCGCGCGGCGATAGGGCTCGTCCACGCGGTGCGGCGACTGGTCGGGCGAGGCTTCGGCCAGCGCCTTCAGCTCCTCGCTCGCGCCCGCGAGCAGGTTCGACACCGAAAGTTCGGCGCCCAGACGGTGCACTTCGTCGAGGTAGTGCTGCAGGATCACCTGCGCCTGGCGCTCGCTTGCTTCTTCGAGCGTGGCGGCGGAGACGTTCGGGTTGCCGTCGCGGTCGCCGCCAATCCAGCTGCCCATCTGGAGGAACGCGGGCAGGCGCGCCGAAAGGCCGTGCTCCTTCAGCTGCGTTTCGATCTCGCTGTAGAGCGCCGGGATCTCGGTGAGGAAGGTCGTGTGGTAATACGAAAGCGCGTTTTCGATTTCGTCGCCCACGGTCAGGCGCGACTCGCGCAGCATGCGCGTTTGCCAGAGCGAGGTCACGCGCGCGCGCAAGAGCGACTCGTTGTGCTCGAGTTCGCGATGCGTGAGCGGCTGGTCGCGCTCGGCGAGCAGGCGCGCGATGTCGTGCTGCGAGTCGAGCGTGCTCTTGCGCTGCACTTCCGTGGGGTGCGCGGTGAGCACGGGGACGATCAGCGCGTCGTTGAAGAACTGCTGGAGCACCGGCGTCGCGGCCGCGCCCGCAAGCGCGAGACGTTCGAGCGAATGCGCGATGGTGCCCGCCTGCGGCGCCGAGCCCGCGAGGTCGTGAATGCGGCGGCGGCGGTTGCGGTGGCGATCTTCAGCAATGTTCGCGAGATGCGAGAAGTAGCTGAACGCGCGCACGACGCTCACGGTCTGCTCGGGCGAGAGCGCGCGCAGCTGCTTTTCCAGCGCGAGCGCGTCGGCGTTGTCGTCTTCGCGGCGAAAGCGCACGGCGGTCTGACGAATGCTTTCCACGACGTCGAACACGGCGTCGCCTTCCTGCTCGCGCAGCACTTCGCCGAGCAGGCGGCCCAGGTACCGGATGTCTTCGAAGAGCGGCTGGTCCTTGTCGTCGCGGGCGCGGCCATTGCGCGAGGCGCCGGCGGGCGCTTTCGGAGCCTTCGCCGCCTGCGTGGCCTTCATCGCTTTTGCGGCCTTCGGCGTTTTCACCGCCTTGACAGCCTCGGCGGCCGGTTTGGTCGTCGTGGATTTCGTGGTCTTCGTGGTCTTCGTCGTTTTCGTCGTTTTCGCCGGTTTCGTGGACGGCGTGGCCGATGCGGCCTTCGAAGTTGCGTTCTGCGATGCGGTGTTGCGGCGCTCTGCGCGCGCCGAGCCTGAAGACTTCACGATGTTTTCCTTGAGGCTTGCCAGGATATGGGCAGGTTAGTCGGAGAACTGCCAACTGCATGGCCGCGGCGCGTGCCGGGCCGTGTACTGCGGGTGCAACCTGGAGAGGGTGGAAGGTGCCACCCTGTGCGAGCCGTGCGGATAGTGCAGAGGCGGCGCGGCTCGCCAATGGCGGTGCGCCGGGTGCAGGCCTTGCTGGAGAGGTGCGCCGCTGCGAGGGCGAGCGCAAGCCGAAGCGGCGCCGCGGCGATAGCCGGGGCCACGCGGGCCGCGTATGCTGCCAGCCGCGTGCCAGACGCGCGCCAGTTTGCCTACGATGGGTACAGTAAGCGCCGCTGCAACGCCTGAGTCTCTTCCTTGCCGCCGCCCGCGCCTTGTTCGCCTGACCCTGCGGGGAGGCGGTAAAAAGGGCGCGTGCTAACATTGCCTGTTATCCGATCCTGCTTTTCATCCCGTCATTCGATGTACTTGCCATGAACTCCGAGACGTTATCCGCGCCCATGCCCAACACCCTGGTGATCGCTTCGCGGGAGAGCCGCCTCGCGATGTGGCAGGCCGAGCATGTGCAAGCTGCGCTGCACAAATTATATCCAGCCTGCGACGTGAAAATTGTTGGAATGACGACACGCGGCGATCAAATTCTCGACCGCACGCTCTCGAAGGTGGGCGGCAAGGGTCTTTTCGTGAAGGAACTGGAGCAGGCGCTGGCCGAGGGCCGCGCCGATCTCGCCGTGCACTCGCTCAAGGACGTGCCGATGGAGCTGCCCGAAGGCTTCACGCTCGCGGCCATCATGGAGCGCGAGGACCCGCGCGACGCGTTCGTCTCCAACGACTACGACTCGCTTGCCGCGTTGCCGGCGGGCAGCGTGGTGGGCACGTCGAGCCTGCGCCGCGAGTCGATGATCCGCGCGCGCTATCCGCATCTCGAGGTCAAGCCGTTGCGCGGCAATCTCGACACGCGCCTCGCCAAGCTCGACCGCGGCGACTACGCGGCCATCATCCTCGCGGCTGCCGGCTTGAAGCGCCTTGGCCTCGGCGCGCGTATCCGCGCGCTCATCGAGCCCGAGGACAGCCTGCCGGCGGCGGGCCAGGGCGCGCTCGGCATCGAGATCCGCGCCGATCGCGCCGATATCGCCGCCTGGCTCGCGCCGCTGCACCACGACGCCACCGCGAAGGCCGTCGAAGCCGAGCGCATGGTTTCGCGCGCACTGGGCGGCAGCTGCACGGTGCCGCTCGCGGCCTACGCGCAGTGGCACGACGGCAAGCTTGCGCTGCGCGGCACGATCGCCACGCCCGACGCGAGCCGCGTGCTCGCCGCGCAGGAGGGCGCCGCGGCGTCCACGGTCGACGATGCCATGGCGCTCGGCCGCCGCGTTGCCGACGACCTCATCGCGCAGGGCGCGCTCGAGATCGTGCGCGCACTCGCGGACGCGGCCCAGGCAGCCGATGGTCCGAATGCGGCGCCCGCCAAGGGCGCCGCCACCCAGAACCCAACCGGCGCGGGCGAAGGCCCGGCCTCCAGATGATGGCCGGCTCCTGGCAACCGTACGGTAAAGCCGGCCAGCCCGACGAGTGGGGTGGCCCGGGCGACGCCTCCACCGGCGCGAAGCGCGCGTCACCGTCGAGCGGCGAAAGCAGCCATGGTGGCGGCGCACCGTTCACCGTCGTCATTACCCGGCCGGCCGGTCAGTCGGATGGTCTCGCCGGGCAACTCGCGCAGCACGGCATGCGCACGCTCGACTTCCCGCTCATCTCCATCGCGCCCGTGACCGACGAAGCGCCGCTACGCGCCGCGCTCGGCGCGCTCGAACGTTTTGCGCTCGTCGTGTTCGTTTCGCCGAACGCCGTCGATCGCGCGTTCGCGTGCTATGCCTCGGTGTCGTCGATCTGGCCGGCCGCGCTGCCCGTGGCCGTAGTCGGCCCCGCGAGCGTGGCCGCGCTCGAGCGCCACGGTGTGGCGGCCCCCGAGCATCGCGTGGTCAGCCCTGCGGGCGCGGGGGAGGAAGAGCCCGCGCGCTTCGATTCTGAGTCGCTTTACGCGGCGCTCGAAAAGACCTTCGGCGTGGACGCCTTCGCGGGCAAGGGCGTCCTGATCGTGCGCGGCGACGGCGGCCGCGAGTGGCTCGCCGAGCGTCTGCGCGAAGCGGGCGCCGAGGTGGAGACCGTCGCGGCCTACCGCCGCGTCGTGCCCGAGCCGCCCATCGCCGCCTGGACGCAGGTGCATGCGCTGCTCGAAGGCGCGCCGCACGCGTGGCTCGTCACGAGCTCAGAAGGCGTGCGCAACCTCGACGAACTCGCGCGCGAGCACCTCACGGCGGGCGAGATCGTCGAGCTGCGTCACGCGCCGCTCGTCGCGCCCCACCCGCGGATCGCCGAGACGGCGCGCTCAATGGGTTTTGATAGGATTACGGTGTCCGGCGCGGGCGACGTACGCATCGTCGAGACGCTGCTAGGCCTCGCTTCTTCCGTTGTTCAACCGGTTCAGAACACTCCGGCCCAGGCGCCGGCCAACCCACGCATGACAGATTCGAACAACTCAAGCAGCACAGCAAACCAGGGCGCCGTCACCACGGGCGCGGCGGTTTCCAGCAGCGCGTCGGCATCGGGCAGCGCATCGGCGCGGCCGTCGTATGCGTCGTCGGGCGCGGGGTCTTCCGCGCCGCTGACGCCGCCGCCGGGCGCGGGCAACGGGCGCCGCGGCGCGGGCACGGCGCTGCTGTGGCTCGTCCTGGTGCTGGTCGCGGCGGGCTCGGGCGCAGGCGGTTATCTCCTGAATCGCAAGGTCGACAACCTCGGCATGCAGGCCATTCAACGCCAGCAGGCAAGCGAGCAGCAGACCGCCGCGCTGCGCGCACGCGCCGACCAGGTCGCCGCAGGCTCGCAGCAGATCGACAAGCAGATCGCCCAGCTCGAAGGCAAGATCGCCGACGCACAGAATTCGCAGCAGGCGCTCGCGCAGCAATACGCCGATCTGTCGAAGAGCCGCGACGACTGGACGCTCGCCGAAGTCGGCCAGATGCTGTCGAGCGCGAGCGAACAGCTCCAGCTCACGGGCAACACGCAGCTCGCGCTATTCGCGCTGCAAAGCGCCGACACGCGCCTCGCCGCCTCGGACAACGCGCAGGCCATCGCCGTGCGCAAGGCGATCGCGCAGGACATCGACAAGCTCAAGGCCGCGCCGTCCACGGACCTCACAGGTCTCGCCATCAAGCTCGACACCGCGCTCGGCCAGATCGACTCGCTGCCGCTTTCCGGTGAGGCGATCGTCGCGCATACGAAGCCGGAGGCTGCACAGCCCGCCGATATTGCCCAGGTTGCCGCGGCGACCAACCAGCCGAAATGGAAGGTGTGGATCGACACGTTCGTCGACGGCGTGGGCAAGCAGATCACGAGCCTCGTGCAGGTGCGCCGCATCGACAACGCGGACGCCATGCTGGTCTCGCCCGATCAAGGCTATTTCGTGCGTCAGAACCTGAAGCTGCGTCTGCTTTCGGCGCGCCTTTCGCTGCTCTCGCGCAGCCAGGAAACGCTCAAGTCCGACCTCGCGGCCGCCGACGCCACGCTCGCACGCTACTTCGACGGCGCGTCGAAAGACACGCAAACCGTGCGCGGGCTGCTCAAGGAAGTGAACGACGGCTCGACCGCCGTCACGCTGCCCACGCTCGACACGAGCCTGAAGGCGATCCAGCAATACCGGAGCAGGGGGTAAGACATGGCGATCCGTGGACTCCTCTGGCTCGCGCTTCTCTTCGCGATTGCCGTCGCGCTCGCGACCGTCGGGCGCTTCGACACCGGGCAGGTGCTGCTCGTCTATCCGCCGTATCGCGTGGACGTCTCGCTCAACCTGTTCGTGGTCGGCATCGTGGTGGCGTTCCTGCTGCTTTACGCGATCCTGCGTTTCGCACGCAACATCGTGACGATGCCGCGCCGCGTGGGCGCCTACCGCGCACGCATGCGTGCCGAGAAGGCGAACTCGGCGCTGCGCGACGCCGTGGGCAATCTTTACGCGGGCCGCTTCTCGCGCGCCGAGAAAGCCGCACGCGATTCGCTCGCCGACGCGAAGAATACGAGCGCCGCGGGCCTGATCGCCGCGACGGCCGCGCATCGTCTGCATGAATACGCGCGCCGCGACGAATGGCTCACCCAGGTCGACGACCCCGACCTCCAGGAAGCGCGCCTCATGGCGACCGCCGACATGCGCGCCGACGGCCGCGACGCCGATGGCGCGCTCGCCGCGCTCACCGAAATGCGCACGCAGGGCGGCCGCCGCATCCACGCGCAACAGATCGCGCTGCGCGCGCAGCAGCAGCTCAAGAACTGGAGCGAAGTGCTCAAGCTCGTGAAGACGCTGGAAAAACGCGAGGCGTTGCACCCGGCCGTGGCCGTGCGCCTGCGCCAGCTCGCGGCGGAAAATCTGCTGCGCGACCGTCGTCACAACGCCGACGCGCTGCTCGAGCTGTGGCAGTCGCTCTCGAACGTCGAGCGTCACTCGCCGCGTCTTGCCGATTGCGCCGCCGAACTGCTGATCGCACTCGATCGCCAGGCCGACGCACGCAAGATCGTCGAAGAAGCGCTCGCGCAGAACTGGGACGCGCGCTTGCTGCGCCGCTATCCGGACACCGCGGGCAGCGACGCGCTGCCGCTCATCCAGAAGGCCGAGGCGTGGCGCAAGGAACGTCCCGAGGACGGCGACCTGCTGTTCGCGCTGGGCCGCCTGTGCCTGAAGCAGCAACTGTGGGGCAAGGCGCAGTCGTTCCTCGAAGCCGCGCTCAAGTCTGCCGACGCGACGCAGAACGAGCCGCTCAAGATCCGCTCGCATCGCGCACTCGCGCGCCTGCACGAGCAACTCGGCGACGGCGACAAGGCCGCTTCGCACTATCGCGAAAGCGCACTGTCGATGAACGTGGTTTGATGCCTGCGCCATGCGGCTGAAGAAGCCGCAACTGCAGCCGCAACGAAAACGGCCGCCTGCAAAACAGGCGGCCGTGTGTTTTTTGGTGAAGCCGTAATGCGTTTAGCGGTTCACGAGCTTCGCAGGTGCCGAAAGCGCAAGCAAACCGCCCAGGATCATGAACGCCGCGAGCATGTACATGCCCGAATCGTTGGCCGAGGTGGCCTGCTTGAGCCAGCCCACCGCATACGGGCTCAGGAAGCCCGCGAGATTGCCGATCGAGTTGATGAGCGCGATGCCGGCCGCCGCGCCCGTGCCCGCGAGCCAGGACGTGGGCAGGCTCCAGAATAGCGGCAGCGTGGTGAGAATGCCCATGGTCGCAATGGTGAGCGCCGTCATGGCGAGCGTGGTGTCGTGCGCCCATGTGACCGAAAGCACGAGGCCGAGCGCGCCGATGGCGGCCGGCACGGCGATGTGCCAGCGGCGCTCGCGCGTGCGGTCGGCGCTCTTCGCCACCAGCACCATGCCGACCACGGCCGCGGCGAACGGAATCGCCGAAAGCAAGCCGATGGTGAGCGCGTCTTTCACGCCCGTCGCCTTGATGATGGTGGGCAGCCAGAAGCTTACGCCGTAGAGCCCCATCACGAACGAGAAGTAGGTGAAGCTCATCACCAGCACGCGCGCGCTCGTGAGCACGGTCATGAGCGGCGGGTCTTCTTTGGTGGCGTCCTCGAGTGCGATGTTGCGTTCGAGCAGCGCGCGCTCTTCTTGCGTGAGCCACTTCGCTCGGCCGATGCGGTCGTCGAGCACGAAGAACACCAGCACGCCGACGATCACCGAAGGCAGCCCTTCGAGCAGGAACAGCCACTGCCAGCCTTGCCAGCCGTTCGCGCCGTCGAAGGACTTGAGAATCCAGCCCGACACCGGACCGCCGATCACGCCCGACAGCGCGATGGCCGTCATGAACCACGTGGTCATGCGCCCACGGCGGTGCGCGGGATACCAGTAGGTGAGATAGAGGATGATGCCAGGGAAGAAGCCCGCCTCGCACAGGCCGAGCAGAAAGCGCATCACGTAAAACATGGTCGGCGTGGTGACGAACATCGTCAGGATGGAGACGAGGCCCCACGTGACCATGATGCGCGCGATCCACACGCGAGCGCCCACGCGATGCAGGATGATATTGCTTGGCACTTCGAACAGAAAGTAGCCGATGAAGAAAATGCCCGCGCCGAAGCCATAAACCGCATCGGAGAGATTGAGCGCCGAACTCATCTGCAGCTTGGCGAAGCCCACGTTGACGCGGTCCAGATACGCGACCACGTAACACAGCATGAGAAGCGGAATGAGGCGCCACGCGACTTTGCGGTACGTGGCTTCTTCGAAGGCGGAGGGCGGGGCACCCGCTCCCGCTTGCGGCAGATGATTCGCTGGACTGGCCATGGTGTCTCCTAAGCGCGATCTTGCTCGTTGGCGTGTTTGTTGTATTGCCGCCTTGTTATGGCGGGTATTCGACGCGAAAGCACGATCATTCTATACGCGCCGCCGTGGCGCGACGGCGCGTCAATGTCGGGGAAAACACCGATCAGTCGGTGACCTGGCGCAGCGAGACACCGCTACACGCAGCGCCCGCCATCCACTTCGATGCAGCTGCCGGTGATGAACGCCGCCTCATCCGAGGCGAGATAGAGACACGCATTGGCCACGTCCTGCGGCGTGGAAAATCGCCCGAGCGGAATGGTCGCGACGAAGCGCTGGCGGTTCTCGGGCGTGTCGGGCACGCCCATGAACTCCGCCGTGAGCCCCGTATCGCCGATCACGGGATTCACGCAGTTCACGCGGATCTGGTCGGGGCCCAGTTCGGCGGCGAGCGCCTTGCTGGCCACGATCATCGCGCCCTTGCTGCCGTTGTACCAGACGAGCCCGGGCCGGGGCCGGATGCCGGCCGTCGATGCGATATTGACGAACGCGCCGCCGCCGCGCTCGCGAAAGTGCGGCACGAACGCGCGCACGCTCCAGTAAAGGCCCTTCACATTGACGGCGTACACGCGGTCGAACTCCGCTTCGCTCACTTCGAGCACGGGCTTGTTGCGATGCGTGGTGCCCGCGTTGTTGACGACGATCTGCACGCTGCCGAAGTCGTCGATTGCCGCTTCGCGCAGCGCCTGCCAGTCGGCTTCGCGCGTGATGTCGCCTTGCACGGCGATGGCCTTGCCGCCTGCGAGCGCGATCTCGCTCGCCACGCGCTCCGCGGCGTCACCGTTCAGATCGTTGATGACGACGTTCGCGCCTTCGCGCGCATAGGTCCTGGCGATCCCTTCGCCGAAGCCCGAGCCGCCGCCGGTCACGACGGCCGTCTTGCCTTTGAGTCGCATGGTGTCTCCGTTCATGTTTATCGACATGATTCAGCCGTGCCGGATTGCGATGGTCTTGAGCACCGTGAAACCATAGAGCGCCTCGAAGCCTTTTTCGCGTCCGTGCCCGGAATGCCGCGTGCCGCCGAACGGCAATTCGACGCCGCCGCCCGCGCCGTAGTTGTTGACGAACACCTGGCCCGCGCGCACGCGCCGGGCGAGACGCATCTGGCGCGCGCCGTCGCGTGTCCAGATGCCGGCGACGAGGCCATAAGGCGTGCCGTTGGCGAGCGCGAGCGCTTCTTCCTCGCTCTCGAAGGGCATCGCCGCGAGCACCGGGCCGAACACTTCCTCCTGAGCGAGGCGGCTTTGCGGCGGCACGTCGCGCAGGAGCGTCGGGACTTCGTAGAAGCCGCCGCTGGGCGCATCGGCTTCGAGCCTGCCGCTCGCCGCCGTGGCGATGCGGCTCGCGGCCGCTTCGTCGAGAAAGCCACGCACGCGCTGGCGCTGCTTCTCGTTGATGAGCGGGCCGCAGTCGAGATCGGCACTGGCCGGGCCCACGCGCAACTTGCCAAACGAAGCGGCGAGCCGGTCGATGAGCGGCTCGTAGGCGCCGCGCTCGATCAGCACGCGGCTGCCCGCCGAACAGGTCTGCCCCGCGTTCTGCACGATGGCGGCGACGAGCACGGGCAGCGCGGCGTCGAAATCGGCATCGGCGAAGACGATTTGCGGCGACTTGCCGCCCAGTTCGAGCGTGACGGGCACGTGGTGTTCGGCGGCCATCTGCGCGACGAGCTTGCCCGTTTGCGGCGAGCCCGTGAACGAGATGTGGTCGATACCGGGATGCGAGGAGAGCGCCGCGCCCGCCTCATGCCCGAGCCCGGTGACGATGTTGAGCGCGCCGGCGGGCAGACCGGCTTCGCGCGCGAGTTCGGCCACGCGCAGCAGCGACACGCAGGCGTCCTCGGCGGGCTTCACCACGCACGCGTTGCCGGTGGCGAGCGCCGCGCCCACGCTGCGGCCGAAGATCTGCATCGGGTAGTTCCAGGGCACGATGTGGCCCGTCACGCCGTGCGGTTCGCGCACCGTGAGCACCGTGTAGCCGGCCTGGTAGGGCAGGGTTTCGCCGTGCAGCTTGTCGGCGGCGCCTGCATAGAACTCGAAATAGCGCGCGAGCGCGGCGGCGTCGGCGCGCGCCTGCTTGAGCGGCTTGCCGGTGTCGCGCGCTTCGAGCTGCGCGAGTGCTTCCCTGTGCTGGCCGACGAGGCCCGAGAGTGCGAACAGCACTCGCCCGCGCTCAGTGGCGCTCAGTGCGCCCCAGGCGCCCTCGAAGGCTTTGCGTGCGGCCGTGACGGCCGAGTCGATGTCGGTGGCATTGCCGCGTGCGAGCTGCGCGAAGGGCTCGCCGGTGGAGGGATCGATCGCGGCGAGCGTCTCGCCGCTGGCGGGCGATTGCCATTCGCCGCCGATGAAGTGCTTCGCTTCTTCCATGCATGCGCCTCGTAAATGGGGGTGAAACGAGGGAGGGGAAACGCAAAACGGGAAACGTCGCCGAAGCGTGCCGCGGATCGCCCGATGGAGGGCCGCGCCGGCAGGTCGATTATCGCGCCAATTGCGGGCGCTACGCGCAGGAATTCAGCAGGCACTTCATCTGCGTGCGGGAAAGCCCTGGGCCGGACCGCCGGCCGCCCTGGCCGATTGGCTATAATGGCGTCCATCCTCCAACGTCCGCGACGTTCGGTTCCGCGCCGTTTTTCCGCGCGAGCCGTCGATTTTTTCCCTTCTCAACAGAGAGCGCTCATGAGCTTTGCAAATGTCCCCGCCGGCAAGGATCTGCCGCAAGACTTCAACGTGATCATCGAGATTCCCGCGCAAAGCGATCCGGTGAAATACGAAGCCGACAAGGACCTGGGCCTGCTCGTCGTCGACCGTTTCGTCGGCACGGGCATGCGCTATCCCGTGAACTACGGCTTCATTCCACAGACGCTCTCCGGCGACGGCGACCCGGTCGACGTGCTCGTGATCACGCCGTTCCCGCTGCTGGCAGGCTCCGTTGTGCGCTCGCGCGCACTCGGCATGCTGCAGATGACCGACGAGTCCGGCGTCGACGCGAAGCTGATCGCAGTCCCGCACGACAAGGTCTGCCCGATGACGGCCAACCTCAAGTCGCTCGACGACGTGCCCGAGTACCTGAAGGACCAGATCAAGCACTTCTTCGAGAACTACAAGGCGCTCGAAAAGGGCAAGTGGGTCAAGGTCGAAGGCTGGGTCGGCATTGAAGCCGCCCACAAGGAAATCACGGACGGCGTGGCGAACTTCAAGAAGTAAATCGCGCGCTTCTGGTTTGATTGAAAACCGCACGGGCTTGCCAGGGCCGTGCGGTTTTTTCATGGGCGCTCGATTAACCCACTTCGGCGACATCGTGCAGTTCTGGGCCGCGCAGGATGTCGAGCCGCGCGGGCCTGCCCACTCCGTAGCCCTGCGCGTAGTCCACGCCCATCGCGATCATCCAGTCCACGATGGCGGCGTCCTCCACGCATTCGGCGATCGTGAGCTTGCCCGCCGCGTGCGCGACCTGGTTGATCGATCGCACGATGGCCTGGTCCAGCGGACTGTCGATGATGCCGCGTATGAAGCTGCCGTCGATCTTCAGATAATCGACGTGCAGATGCTTGAGGTAATTGAACGACGACATGCCCGCGCCGAAGTCGTCGAGCGCGAAGCGGCAGCCCTGCGCGCGCAGGCGTTCGATGAGGGTGATCGCCTCGTTCAGGTTCGTGATCGCGGCGGTTTCGGTGATCTCGAAGCACACGCGCTCGAACGGGATCGACCAGATGCGCTGCTGCTCCTCGATATAGTCGGCGAGCTGCTCGTCGCCGAGCGAGGCGCCCGAGAGGTTGATCGACCAGGTGCCGTAATCGTGCGTGCCTTCGGCAATCATCGCGAATGCGCTCGCGATCACCCAGCGGTCGATGGCCGGCATGAGGTCGAAGCGCTCGGCCGCGCCGATGAACGCGGAAGGCTCGACGAGCGCGCCTGAGGCGGACTGCATGCGCAACAGCAGTTCGACGTGCGTGTCGTCCGCCGCCGACGCCGGTGCGAGCGAGAGAATCTTCTGGCCGAAGAGGCAGAACTGGCCGTTCTCGAGCGCCGCCTTGATGTCGGAGACCCACGCCATCTGCGCGTGCGTTTGCGAGAGCTCCTCGTCGTCATAGCGAAAGCGGTGCACGCGGTTGCGGCCTTTCTTCTTCGCCATGTAGCACGCGACGTCCGCGGCCTTCATCACCTCCTTCACGGAAACGAGCCCCGCCGCGTCGCCGACGAGGCCGATACTCACGCTCGTCTGCACGATGCGCCCGGCGCCCGTGAAGCGGATCGCGGCAATGCCCGCACGCAGGTTCTCCGCGAGCAGCGACGCGTGCGCCGCCGTGCAGTGCGGCAGCACGACGCCGAACTCGTCGCCGCCCAGGCGCGCAATGATGTCCTCGCCGCGCAACTCGCTTTTGAGTACGCGGCAGACCTGGCGGATCAGCTCGTCGCCGGTCGAGTGGCCGCAGGTGTCGTTGACGACCTTGAACTGGTCGAGGTCGAGAAACATGACCGCGTGGCCAGGCTGTCCGGGTGGTGCGCTCGCGCTGTCGTCGAGCAACGCGGCGAGGCGCCGCTCGAACTCGCGGCGGTTGTAGATGTCGGTCAGCTCGTCGTGGGTCGCCTGGTAGGCGAGGCGGGCGGCATGCTCGCGCAGTGCGCTCACGTCGTAGAGCACGATGACGGTGCCGATTACGCGGCGTTGCGCGTCGCGCAGCTTCGACACCGAGTAGTCGACCGCGAGGCGCGAGC
Source organism: Paraburkholderia sp. CNPSo 3076 (assembly GCF_026343935.1). Classification (NCBI taxonomy): domain Bacteria; kingdom Pseudomonadati; phylum Pseudomonadota; class Betaproteobacteria; order Burkholderiales; family Burkholderiaceae; genus Paraburkholderia; species Paraburkholderia sp. CNPSo 3076. The sequence goes on from NZ_JAPMAL010000026.1 coordinate 137,167, forward strand.
CGTTCGTGCGCAGCACGTGGAGAGTCGCGCCACCTGCGTTACCCGTCGCCTGTGAATTCATCAGGATGTCGAAGCGCTGCGGTTCGTGCGCGTCGTTGCGCAGGTCGCAGATCGCGTCGAACGGCTGCGCGAGCATCTCGGCGGTGGCGCGGCCGAGCATGCGTTCGGCCACCGCGTTGCAGTAGGTCACGCGCGCGTGCTCGTCGGTGCGGATCACGGCTTCGCCGATCGAGGCCAGGGTGACCTCCGCCAGTTCGCGTTCGGTATAGGCCGTCGCTTCGGCAGTCCTCAGCTCGGAAATGTCGAACAGGCAACCGACCATGCGCACGGCGCGCCCGCGCGCGTCGCGCACCGCCTGGCCGCGTGCGCGACACCAGCAGTAGGTGCCCGCGAGCGTGCGCAGACGAAACTCCACGTCGAAAGTCGTTGCGCGCGCAAGGTGTTGGCGCAGCGCGTGGCGCACGAGCCTGAGGTCATCCGGGTGGACGAGCTGGGTGAGGCCCGTGTCGCTTTCAAAGCGCGTGCCCACGTCGTAGCCGAGTTGCTCGTAGAGCCAGTTCGAGAAGTAGCATTGCCGGCTGCCGACCTCCCAGTCCCAGAGTCCGGCATTGATGCCTTCAAAGCCTAGCGTAAGGCGCTCCTCGTTCTTGCGCACTTCGGCTTCGAGGCGGTCGCTGCGTGCAAGCGCTCGGCGGATGAATTGCGAGAACACGCCGAGCAGCACGATCGCGGAGGCGGCGAGCGCGAGCGTGAGGAGCGAGCGCGTGGCGCGCGCCGCGTCGTCGAGCGAGCGGGAGAAGCCGCTTTCGACAGGCGCGAGCTGGCTGTCGATCTCGCGCAGCTCGTGCACGAGGCTGGCGGATTCGGGCGCGTGCAGTTTGCCCGCCTGCACGAGGGCGTGCAGGCGTTCGCCCGTATCGGCAAGACGCAGAATATAGCGGTCGCCGATGTCCCAGAACGCCACGGCCGGGCGCATCCACGGCGTGTTCTTGAGCGTGCGGTAGCCCCAGGTCATGCCGTCGATGTCGGCGGGCGCGATGCGGCCCAGTTCGAAACCGTGCCGGATCGCCGCGGTGTCCGGCTGCGCGCGGTTCATCTCCAGCCTGGCCGCGCGGTCGCCGAGCGGCACGGCAATGCCGGCGAGGAACGTGCGGTAGTCCGCCTCGTCGCCGGTGCGCGCGTAGCGCTCCAGCGCGTGAACCGCGTCCTTCTGGCCCTTCGACCAGCTGCTTTCCCCCGCCACATACGCAAGCAGGATCGACATGATCGCGAGGCTGACCGCGGCGACCACCGCCATGGTGGCGGCGAGCAGCCATAGCGGCAGCAGGACCACGGTCGTGCGCCGCAATCCGTGCCAACCGGGGGCAAGCCGGCTCGTCTCCGTTTTAATGGGTCTCTTCATGCTTCACCGGTTCCTTCGGCTTGCAAGGTGAAATGAGAGCGCACGCCGGGGGCTAAGACCGGCGTCTTGTGGTGAATAACGGCGAGGGCTGCGGCGGCTTTAGGCTTTAGTCGGAGCGTTCGATGAAAAGAGCAAACGCTCGTTTGGAGAGACGTTTGCTCATTCTGGCGCTGCAGTTTCCGGGGCGGTTTCCGGGGCCGGTGGGGGTGG
>NZ_JAPMAL010000027.1:0-255748 GCF_026343935.1 Paraburkholderia sp. CNPSo 3076
TGGCCGCGAGCATCACCGCCTTCAGGCCCGAGCCGCACACCTTGTTGATCGTCATGGCGGGAACGGCCGTGGGCAGGCCCGCCTTGATCGATGCCTGGCGCGCCACGTTCTGGCCCGAACCGGCCGTGAGCACCTGACCCATGATCACGTCGCTCACCTGCTCGGGCGTAACGCCCGCGCGCTCGAGCGCGGCCTTGATGACGATCGCGCCCAGGTCGGGCGCCGCCACCTTCGCGAGCGAACCGCCGAATTTGCCTACTGCCGTACGTGCGGCCGATACGATCACAATGTCAGTCATGTTGAGCTCCTGCTCTGCAAATGCGCTGGAATATCGATGTCTGGGAAGCTGAACCGGCAAACGCCGCGTCCTCGTCGTTCATTCAGGGCGACGAAGACGCGTGTTGACGCGCGTTGGCGTATTGCCGGTGGGCAGGAACGCGAATCAGGCCTTGGCCGAGCTTGCCTTGGCGGCAGCCGGCTGGACCGCGACCGGCGCGGCTTCCTGGGCGGAAGCGACGACGTTCTGGAAACCGCTCTGGGCCGTTTCGATGGCCTGGCGGGTCACGCCGCGCAGCGTTTCGGCGGCATTGTTCATGGCTGCGAACGTCGAGTTCATGGCCGCGACGAAGGGCTCCGCGCCCAAGGGCGCGTTTTGCGTCAGACCTTCGGAAAAGGCCTTGAAACGCTGCTCGTGCTCGCCCGATTGCGCCTGGGCAGCTTGAATCCACTCGTTCTGGGTCGTCGTCGCGATGTCGACGAGATGGCGGCTGTACGACATAGCCTTGGCGGCCGCCTGCTGCGACGCACCAATTTGCTGCGTCAGGAACTCGGCGGGATTGCCGCTCTGGAGGGCACCTTTGAGCGTCGCTTCGCTTTCGGCGATGGCAGCCTTGCTCGCCTGGACGTTGAGATCGATCACGGCCTGCACGCCCTCGAAAACGGGCTTCGAGAGCGCAAAGAACGCTGCGACGCCGGCTTGGTAGTTCGCGCGGAATTGTTCGGGTGCGGAAACGGACATCAGATCATGCTCCTTGGTTAGTCTTACTAATTAAAGCGCCAACCCCCGATGGCTTGACTTACGGCTGCATTCCTATGTTTGAAAACGAATGTTGCATCGCCGCAGTCAATCTAGAATGTCCATTCTAAGACAGAAATTTAACAATTTTGTGGCGGTTCATATTAGGTAAAAACCCTGAGCGTAAGTCTTTCGGGTTCGGAAATTGCAGTTGTCAAGCAACTACTTTCGAGGCCGGTAAATTCGACGCTGAGCGCGAAAATTGCGTGGTGAATAAATCGTCCGCGACGGATTTTCCCCGCGGCGCCGTTTAAGTCCTTATAGGGGCTGTCGACCCCTCTGCATCAAGGGAGAGAAATCATGCTGCGTTCCTCACTTGCCGCCGCTCTGTTCGCCTCCACCGCAACGGCCGCGCTCGCACAGCCCGTGGTCGTCGCGCCGAATGAGGCGGCACAGCAGCCCATGGTCGTCGAGCCAAATGAGCCGCCACAGCAGCCCGTGGTCGTCGCGCCGACGTCGCCGCCGCCTCCGCCGCGGGAAGAAGCGCCCCCGCCGCCGCGCCAGGGCTATGTGTGGCAGTCCGGCCACTGGCGCTGGGACCGGGGCGTGTATGTGTGGGAACCCGGCCGCTGGGAAGAGGCCCGCTCGGGGTACAACTGGGTGCCGGGGCACTGGGTCGAGGATCGCCCGAACTGAAGATGGATTCCGGGCCACTGGGCATAGCGCGGCTCGAGCAGCATAAGGCCTGAATGCCCGACTTCAAACTGGGAAACGACTATGACGGCGCGGCAGCGGGTCCGCCTGCGGTTCAATCTTTGCAGACCGACAAGGCCGGGAAGGCCTTGAACGAACGCGATCCGGATGCGGAACTCGTCGCGCGTGTCGGCGCGCGTGATCCGCTTGCCGTACGCGCGCTCGTCGCGAGCAAGCTGCCGCGCCTCATCGCACTCGCCACACGCATGCTGGGCGACCACAGCGAAGCCGAAGACGTCGCTCAGGAAGCGTTCGTGCGGATCTGGAAACAGGCGCCCAGCTGGCGCACGGGCGAAGCGAAATTCGACACGTGGCTGCATCGCGTGGCGCTCAACCTGTGCTACGACCGCCTGCGCGGTCGGCGCGAAGAGACCGTAGCAGACGTGCACGCCGTGAGCGAGCCGGCCCCCGATCCCGCAGGCTCGCCCGACCAGCAGATCGAAGCGCGCACGCGCGACGAACGCGTGCGCGCCGCACTCGCGGCGCTGCCCGTGCGGCAGCGCGAAGCGCTCGTGCTCACTTACTATCAGGAGCTTTCGAACCTCGAAGCAGCCGGCCTGATGGATATTTCGGTGGACGCGCTCGAAAGCCTGCTGGCGCGCGCCCGGCGCACCTTGCGCGCACTACTGGCCGGCGAAGCTGCCGGTAAGGACTCCGTATGACACCCGAACGATTCCACACGCTCGTCGCGGCTTATGGCGCCGACCCGCAGCGCTGGCCGCAGCACGAGCGCGAAGACGCGCTCGAATGGGCGCGTGCGCATCGCGTCGAAGCCAACGCGGCGCTCGACGAAGCCATGGCGCTCGACAGCTGGCTCTCCCGCGACATGGTTGCGCCGCCCCCTCGCGCGCTCTTCGAGCAGATCGTTGCGGGCGCACCGGTGAAGCCAGTTGCCGCCGCGAAGCGCCGCAGCTTCTGGTGGTCCGGCGCGGCATTCGCGGGCGTGGGCCTCGCGGGCGCGCTTGCGGGCGCGCTGACGATATCGTTTGTCGTCCTCGGCGGCGCGACGCCCGCAGCCCCGCATGAGACGTATCTCAGCACGAGCTTTGGGGGGACCAGTTCGGACTGGGGCGAATCGAACCTCAACCCCGGCGCCGAAGGGAGTGACGAATGAACGGCTGCTCATGGAAAACGCTGCTCGTCGGCTCGGTACTCCTGAACGTTTTTCTGCTCGGCGCGATTGCAGGCGGTGCGTGGCGCTGGTTCGCCGTACGCGGCGAGCCGCAGGCGCAAGCGACGCAGCGCGTGGCGTTGCGCTTCGCCACCGAAGAGCTTTCGCCGGAACGCCAGCAGCAGTTCGCCCAGGCGCTCAAGTCCTCGCGGCGCGAAGGCCACCAGTACGCGCGCGACGGACGCGACGGCCGGCGCGAGGTGCTCGACCTGCTCGCCGCGCCGCAACTCGACCGCAACGCCATCGACGCCGCGCTCAAGCGCACGCGCACGGCCGACAGCGCATTGCGCGCGCAAATCGAAAGCGGCGTGGTCGATTTCGCGGCCACGCTCACGCCCGATGAACGCGTGAAGTTCGTCGAAGGGCTCGAGAAACGCGGCCAGTGGCGGCTGCCGGCGCAGCCGCAAAAGCAACCGCAGAAAGCCGTCAGTGAGGCGAGCGGCGCACCGTGAATAAATTGGCGGACCAGCGACGGATAGCGTGAGCGACGAGCGTTTAACGGGAATACGCAACGCTCCAACGAGCACAAGGACCGCGCATGGAAAGCCTTTCGAATGCCCGCGCCGGCGCGATCGCCATGAACCGCTTCGGCCTCGGCGCGCGCGCCCACGAGACGCCGCCCGCCAACCCCCAAGGCTGGCTGCTCGGCCAGTTCGAGGCATACGAACCGCTGCCGTCCGCATGGCGCAACGAGCCCGGCGCGCTGGCACTCGCCGCGCGCTTCGGGGCGGAGCGCCAGCAAGGCATGGCGGGCGACGCGGCTGCGAGCGCGGCTTCGGAGACGAACGCACAAGAAAACACACAACAAGCCGCACGCCGCGCGGTCAACCAGGCGATCCGCCGCGAGAGCGTGGGCATCTACCGCAGCGCGGTCAACGCGCGCCTCACGAGCGCCTTGCAGACCGACACGCCTTTCGTCGAGCGCCTCGTGCACTTCTGGTCGAACCACTTCGCCGTATCGGTGGACAAGGCGCTGATTGCGGGCATGGCGGGCGCATTCGAAATGGAAGCGATACGGCCACACGTGCTCGGCAATTTCGCCGACATGCTGGTCGCCGTCGAGCAGCACCCTGCCATGCAGCTCTTTCTCGATCAGACGCGCTCCGTGGGTCCGGACAGTCGCGCCGCCCTGCGCGCCGATCAGCGCGACCCCGCGCACAGGCGCGGCCTGAACGAGAACCTCGCACGCGAGATCATGGAGCTGCACACGCTCGGCGTGCGCACTGGCTACACCCAGGACGACGTGACCGAATTCGCGCGCGCTCTCACGGGCTGGAGTGTGGCGGGCGTGCGCGGGCCGCAGCCTGGGAACGCCGCGCCAGGTAGCTTCGTGTTTCGCCCCGCGCTGCACGAGCCGGGTACGCGCACCGTGATGGGCAAGCGCTACGATCAACCGGGCGAGCAGCAGGCGCTCGCCATCCTGAACGACCTCGCGCACGCGAGCGCCACGAGCCGCCATATCGCGCTCCAGCTCGCGCGCCACTTCGTCGCCGACAATCCGCCGCCCGCGCTGACCGAGCGTCTCGCGCTCGCGTTCGAGCAAAGCGGCGGCGATCTGACCACCGTGTACCGCGCGCTCGTTGAAGCGCCGCAAGCGTGGGCGCCCATCGATGCGAAGTTCAAGACGCCGTGGGAATGGACCGTTTCGTCGATGCGAGGCCTCGGCTGGCGCGAACCCGGCGACGCGGGCGACATCAATGCCGCGCCGCTGCTCACGCAACTCGGCCAGCCAGTGTGGCGGCCGGGCTCGCCCGCCGGTTACGACGACATCGCCGCCAGCTGGGCCGCGCCCGACGCGCTCGTGCGCCGCGTGGAAGTCGCCCAGCGCTTCTCGGCGCGCGTGGGCGACCGGCTCGACCCACGCACGCTCGGCAACACGCTCATGGGCGCCACGCTCAGCGCGCCCACGGCCACCGCAGTCGCGCATGCCGAAAGCGCGTCCACCGCGATCGCCTTGCTGCTCGTCTCGCCCGATTTCCTGAGGAGATAACCGCCATGGTTTCCCGCCGCCATTTCCTGCGCGTAGCCGCCGCCGGCGCGGGCGCGATGCTCGTCGCGCCCCGGATCGTGTTCGCCAGCGTCGAAACCGAGCGCCGCTTCGTGTTCGTGATCCAGCGCGGCGCGGCCGACGGGCTCAACATCGTCGTGCCCTATGCGGAGCCGGCCTACGCTACGCTGCGCGGCCCGCTCGCCATCGACATCGACAAGGCTACTAAACTCGACGGCACGTTCGCGCTGCATCCGTCGCTCGTCCAGATAGCGCAGATGTATGGCGAGAAACAGGCGCTTTTCGTGCATGCGATCGCTTCGCCGTATCGCGACCGCTCCCACTTCGACGGTCAGAACGTGCTGGAAACAGGTGGTCGCGCGCCCTACCAGGTCAAGGACGGCTGGCTCAACCGGCTCGTCGCCATGCTGCCTGCCTCGCGCGAAAACGCCATTGCGCTCGCGCCTACCGTGCCGCTCGCACTGCGCGGCACGGTGCAGGTGAGTTCGTACGCGCCCTCCGCGCTGCCGAGCGCGTCCGACGATCTGCTCACGCGCGTTTCCGCGCTCTACGAAGCCGATCCGCAACTGCGCGCGCTCTGGACTTCGGCGATGAACGCGCGTGGGCTTGCGGGCGACGCCAGCGCGCGCCAGGACCCCGCGAGCGTCGGCAAGCTTGCGGCGAGCTTCCTCTCGCGCCCCGATGGCCCGCGCATCGCCATGATCGAAACCGGCGGATGGGACACGCACAGCGCGCAGAACGCGCGGCTCGCGAATCAGCTGAAAGCGCTCGACACGATGCTCGCCGCGCTGCGCGACGGACTCGGCCCCGCGTGGGACAAGACCACGGTACTCGTCGCGACCGAGTTCGGCCGCACGGCCGCGGCGAACGGCACGGGCGGCACCGACCACGGGCAGGCTTCGGTGGCGATGCTCGCGGGCGGCGCCGTGGCGGGGGGACGCATACAGGCCGACTGGCCGGGGCTGCGCAGCACGGATCTCTACGAGTCGCGCGACCTCAAGCCCACGGCCTCACTCGACGCATTGATCGCGGGCGCGGCCGCGGAGAGCCTCGGACTCGATCCGCTGCGCACGGCATCGACGCTATTCGGCGATGCAGGCACAAAAAATGCGACCACGGGTTTGATAAGGGCATGAACGGTGAGGAACAGACAAACACCGAAGCGGGCCGCTTTGCGTGGACCCGGATGCCGCCACGCGACGAGACCAGCCAGCCATTCGGACAACCAAATAATTTCAGTCAGTGGAGGACACCCGTCATGAAAATAAAACTATTGCACCCCGTGACCCTGGTCGCCTGCGCCGCCCTGCTTTCCGCGTGTATTGTGGAACCGGCCCACCCACCGGAACCGTCGCCGCGCGTCGAGACGCCGCCGCCCGCACCCGCCCAGGGCTATGCCTGGGCCAAGGGACATTACCGCTGGGAAGGCAACCAGTGGGTGTGGATTCCGGGGCATTGGGTGCAGGGGTACTGAGTCATATTTCTGCGGCGGTCAGATCGCATCGAGCGGATAGATCGGCCGCCGCATCTTCCTGAATTCGAGCTTGCCTCCTCATTACTGTTCTTCAAGGACATCGTGAAGGCGACCGCGCCCGTGCTCGCCGACCACGGTTACGCCATCATCAAGCGTTTTTACGCGCGGCTCTTCGAAGCCCACCCTGAACTGAAGAATGTGTTCAACATGGCGCATCAGGAACAGGGGCAGCAACAGCAGGCGCTCGCGCGTGCCGTTCTGTGCGTACGCGGAAAACATCGAAGACCCTTCGAGCCTCGCGGCCGCGCTCAAGAACATTGCAAACAAGCACGCGAGCCTCGGCGTGCTGCCCGAGCACTACCCTATCGTTGGCGAACATCTGCTAGGCGCGATCAAGGACGTGCTCGGCGACGCGGCCACCGAGGACATCATCTCCGCATGGGCGCAGGCCTACGGCAATCTCGCCGACGTGCTCATGGGCATGGAAAGCGAACTCTATGAAGGTTCCGGCGACAAGCTGGGCGGCTGGACCGGCTGGCGCAAGTTCGTCGTGCGCGAGAAGCGGCCCGAAAGCAGCATCATCACCTCATTCGTACTCGAGCCGACCGATGGCGGCCCGGTCGCGAACTTCGAGCCTGGCCAGTCCATCAGCATCGGCGTGACCGTGCCGGCGCTCGGCTTGCAGCAGATCCGGCAATACAGTCTTTCCGACATGCCCAATGGCCGGACCTATCGCATTTCCGTGAAGCGCGAGGCCGGCGGCCCGCAGCCGGCCGGTTATGTTTCGAACCTGCTGCACGATCACGTAAACGTGGGCGACGAGGTGAAACTGGCCGCGCCTTATGGCAACTTCCATATCGACGTGAACGCGCATACGCCTATCGTGCTCATCAGCGGCGGCGTGGGCCTCACGCCGATGATCAGCATGCTCAAGCGTGCGCTTCAGGATCCGGACCGCAAAGTGGTGTTCGTGCACGGCGCGAACGCCAACTTCCACCTCGTGATTTTCTACAACGAGCCGCTGCCCGGCGATGGGCAAGGCCGCGATTACGATTACGCGGGGTTCGTCGAAATCGGGCAGATCAAGCAGGCGATTCTGCAACCGGACGCCGACTACTCTATTTGCGGCCCGATTCCCTTCATGCGCATGCAGCACGATGCGCTAAAGAATTTCGGCGTTCACGAAGCCCGGATTCACTACGAAGTCTTCGGACCGGATCTTTTCGCGGAATAGGCTCGAACTTCAGGTCGACAGGCGCGGCCCACACGCCGCGCCTGTCGTCTCCAACGCTCAGAAACCAAACACTCTCAGCGCGTTGCTGCCGCGCACCGCATCGCTTTGCGCCTTCGGCAGGCGCGCGGTATTGGCAATCGCACCGCGCGTGTCATGCACCTGGTGCGGCCAGTCCGTGCCGAACATGACCTGGTCCACGCCCACCACCGAGATCAGGAACTCGAGCGAGGCCGGGCTATACGTGATGCAGTCGTAATAGATGTGGCGCAGGTAGTCGATCGGCTTGCGCTTCATCTGGCGGCGCTGCGGAATTTCCACTTCGTCGCCCTTGGCGAAGCGGCCTGCGAGATACGGCAGCGCTCCACCCGCATGCGAGGCAATGATCTTGAGGTTCGGATACTGGTCGAAGAAGCCTTCGAAGATCATGCGCGTGACGGCGAGCGTCGTATCGAACATGAAGCCCACCGACCAGCTCAGGTCGAACTTCGTCATGTCCATTTGATCGACGCCCGGGGGATCGGTGGGATGCACGAGCACCGGCAGCGAGCGCCGGTCGATCTCGGCCCAGACCGGCGCGAACATCGGGTCCGTGAGGCTGCGGCCCGCCACGTTGGCGAGCACCATCACGCCGCTCGCGCCGTTGGCGCAGGCGCGCTCCAGTTCCTGCACCGCGCGTTGCGGATACTCCCACGGCAGCGAAGCGAACCAGCGGATACGCTCGGGGTGCGCGGCCTGGCCCTCGGCAATCGTGTCGTTGGTCTCGCGCGCGGCCTGGCAGCTCGTTTCCTCGTCGCCCCAGAAGACGTTCGGGCACGTCAGCGAAACGACCGAGACGTCGATGCCCGCTTCGTTCATGTGCTCGATGCGCAGGTCGAAATCGAAATGGCCCTTCTGCGGAATCACGACCGGCGTATTGCCGCGAAACACTTCCTGCTGCCCGTCGGGCCGCGTTTGAATGTTGTAGGCGCCGCCGCGCTGCTTGAGCAGTTCGAGCCACTTGTGCGTGAAGATATGGGTATGGACGTCGATGACGGGCATGCTGGTGTCTCCTGTTCGAGATGTGCCGAGGGAATGGCCGACGCTTCGTCATCCTTATCGTGTGGTTTGAACCGTCGGCGTGCCGGGGTTGCGCCGCTCCGCTCAAATGGACGAAGGCGCGGAAAGGTCGTTCAAATGCGGTTCGTCACGCTTGAGCATGAATGCGCCAACGAGACCCAGCGCGAAGAACACCGCGCAGAAGTGGGCAGGCGCCATGTTGTTGCCCGTGGTATGCAGCAGCCACGTCAGCACGAACGGCGAGAACCCGCCGAAAATCGCCGCGCCGATGTTGTACGAAATCGCCAGGCCCGTGGAGCGCACTTCGGTGGGAAAGAGCGCGGCGAGAGCCGTGGGAATCGGACTGTTCGAAGCGCCGATCAGCAGCGCAAACAGCAGTTCCACCGTCATGATCGACACGATGGAAGGCGCGCTTACGATCCAGTAATAGGCCGGATACAGCACGACGAGAAAGACGATGAGCGAGCAGCAGATCATGCGGTTGCCGCCCACGCGGTCCGCCAGATGGCCGAACAGCGGAATCGTGACCACGCGCAGCAGCACGCTGGCGAGCAGCACGGTAAAGGGCAGCGTCACCGGCATGTGCAGGTTCTGCACCGAATAAATCGGCAGGTAGGTGATGATCACGTACGCCATGACATTGAGCGCGGCGCTCAGCGCCGTCGCCACGAAAAGCTCGCGCGGGTATTGCGACACCACGCGGCTGAACGGCGCCTTCACGCGCTTGTCGATCTGCTCGAACGCCTCGGTCTCGGGCAGGCTGCGGCGGATATAGAAGCCCACCGGACCAATGAGCAGACCAAAGAGGAAAGGAATGCGCCATGCCCAGGATTCGAGCGCGTGCGGCGTGAACAGGTGCGTGAGCGCGCTGCCCATTGCCACGGCCAGCAGCGCACCCAGCGCCTGGGCGAACATTTGCCAGCTGCCGTAGAGATTGCGCCGCCCTTTGGGCGCGTACTCGATCAGCATGGCCGTGGCCGTGCCGAACTCGCCGCCCGCCGAAATACCCTGCAGCAGACGGGCGCACAAGACGATTGTGGGCGCAACGAGTCCGATCTGCTGAAAACCGGGCGTAAAGGCGACCATCGCGGCCGCCAGCGTCATCAAGGCGATGACGAGCGTGAGGCCCGCCTTGCGGCCCTTGCGATCGGCGTACATGCCGAGCAGCACGCCGCCGAGCGGCCGCACCACGAAGCCCGCGCCGAAAGTGGCCGTGGTCAGCATGAGCGCCGCGTATTCGCTGTCGCCGGGAAAGAACTGCCTCGCGATGATGATAGAGAGAAACCCGAATACGACGAAGTCGTACCACTCCAGCACGTTTCCGAGCGTCGACGCCACGGCGCCGCGCCAGCGAATGCGCGTATCCATTGCTCTCACGACTGTCTCCTGCGGCCGGCTCGCGGCTGGCCTGCTTTTATCGGATCGTTTTCGGCTTCACTCGAATCTGCCGCAATGCAATGTAAGGCACTATAGTCATGAAGACAATCGAACAAAATCAATGGCTCCATAAAGTTACTTTATGCAACCGACTATCAAACAACTGCGGGCGTTCGCGCTCGTCTGCCGCTTCGGCGTGCTCACGCGTGCCGCCGACGAGATGTTCATCACGCAGCCCGCCGTGAGCGTACTGATCCGGCAGATGGAGGAAGCGCTCGGCATGCGCCTGTTCGACCGCACGTCGCGCTCGCTGCGGCCCACGGTGGCGGCGCGCGAAATCCTGCCTACCGTCGAGCGCATGCTGCGCGACCTCGAATCGATCCAGTCGAGCGTGAAGGAGTTGGCCGGACGCGAGCGCGGGCAGTTGCGTTTCGCCGCCACGCCTTCCATCGCGGCGGCCATCGTGCCGCGGCTCGTGGCCGAATATCGCGCGCTGTATCCGAACATCGAAGTGTCGATCGACGACGCCGCGCCCGACCGGCTCACGGCGTCCACGCTGACCGGCGACGTGGAATTCAGCATCGGCACGATCAGCGACAAACCCGAAGGCATTACGTTGCAATGTCTCGCGCGTGACAGGCTCTGCGCGATCTGCCGCAAGGACTCGCCGCTCGCGAAAAAACGCCGTGTAACGTGGGCCGATGCGCTCGGCTACCCGTGGATCGGCGTGAAGCCGGGCAGCGGCATTCGCGGCCTGATCGACGAGACGCTCTTCGCGTTAGGTGAGCGCAAGGCCGTTGAATATGAGGTGTCCTATATGACAACGGGGCTTTCGATGACGGAGGCGGGACTCGGCATTGCGGTCTTTCCTGGCATGCTGCTCGGTGCGTTTCCGCACCGCGATCTTGTCGCACGGAAGCTCGAAGCGCCCGTCGTCACGCGCGACGTCAATCTGATCCGGCGCGCCGAGCATTCGCTTTCGCCCGCGGCGGAGTCGTTCATCGAACTTTGGTACAAGCGCATCGGCAAGCCGGCGGGCGTTTGAAGCCCGCGCGACCGTATCACCCCATCATCACCTGCGCAGCGCCTCTCCGGAACATTCGATCATCCCCCGTATCACGCGGCTGCGCGCGGAAGCGCGCGACCACAGAATGCCGAAACGACGCGGCTCGGCTTCCTCGGGTAGTGGCAGGCGTGCGAGCCGCAAGCCTTTCGTAAGCGGCGTGCCGATATCGGGCACGAGCGAGACGCCAAGGCCGCGATCCACCATCAGCGCAATCGCCATCAGCGAGTTCAGTTCGAACAGCTCGCGCGGTGCGATCTTCGCGCGGCGCAAATACTGGTCGGCCTGCTTGCCGCCGCCCAGCGCGCGGTCGTACCGAATGAACGGCTCGCGGCGCAGCAGGTCGTGCGGATCCGCGCGCCCGAACCTGGCAGGCGCGAGCACGACGATGGGCTCCTCGCGCAACAGGTGCCAGTCGTACGTTTTCGGCAGCGCGAAGGCGGGATGCAGGCAAATGGCCACGTCCACCTCGCCGCGCTGCAAGGCCTCGAAGAGTTCCGTCGAGGTACCTGCGCGTATCAGCAGCTTGACCTGCGGGAAAGCGGCGGCGAAGCGCGCCAGCACATCGGGCAGCACGCTCAGCAGCGCCGACGTGATGGTCCCCACGCGCAGCTCGCCGCCCATTTCCTGCTCCTGCGCCAGCGCTTTCAACTCGTCGAAACCGCGCACGAGCGAGCGGGCGCGTTCCACCACGCGCTGGCCCGCCTCCGTGGGAATGACGGTGCGCCCTGCACGCATGACGAGCGCCACGCCCAGCTCGCGCTCCAGCGCCTGGATTTGCTGCGCGATCGCGGCGGGCGTCACGCCCACGCGCCGCGCGGCCTCCGCCATGGAGCCGCTCTCCACGACCAGCAGCAGGTTGCTCAGGAACCCGGTGTCCATAAACGTAGTTTCTCTATGGTTTAAAGATAGATTCGCATAGTTTATCTAAATCGTTGCCGATCGTAGACTGCCCTTCAGTGGTGATCCCTATGGAACGCATGGAATGAGAAGCAAGTTGTTCGTGCCGGCATCGCGCCCGGAGCTGTTCGAAAAGGCGTTCGCGAGCGCCGCGGACGCGTTGTCGTTCGACCTGGAAGACTCGGTTGCCCCTGCGCGTAAACCCGAAGCGCGCGAGGCACTGCGCACGCTGCTGGTGTCGGCCGCCGTGCGCGAACGCGGCAAGGTGCTGATCGTGCGCGTGAACGCGCTCGACACACCGTGGTTCGCCGACGATATCGCCGCCATGGTTCAACCCGGCCTCGACTACGTGAATCTGCCGAAACCCGAATCCGCCGACGGCGTGCGCGCCGCCGCTGCCGCGATCGAGCGCGCGGAGCGCGCCAATGGCGTAAGCCGCCCCGTGAAGCTGCTGCTCAACGTCGAGTCGCCGCGCGCACTGCGTGAAGCGGCAACGCTCGCCGCCGCGCATGCCCGCGTCGCGGGCCTCCAACTGGGTCTTGGCGACCTGTTCGAGCCGCTCGGCATCGCCCGGCGCGACCCGGCGGCCATTCAGCAAGCCATGTTCAGCCTGCGGCTCGCGGCCGGCGAAGCGGGCGTATTCGCGTACGATTCGGCTTTCGCCAATATCAAGGATGCCGAAGGGTTTCGCGCGGAAGCCGAACTGGCCCGGGCGCTAGGCTTTCTTGGCAAGAGTTGCATTCACCCGAGCCAGATCGCCCTCGCGAACGACGTGTTCCGCCCCTCCGACGAAGAAATCGCCCACGCGCTGCGCGTGGTGCAAGCCGCGCGCAACGCCGAACGCGACGGCGTAGGCGCTTATGTCGTAGACGGCAAGATGATCGACGCGCCTTTCGTCGAGCGCGCCCGCGCGCTCGTGGCAAGCGCCGAGCGCCTTGGACTCGTTGCGTCTGCAACGTCGAGCGAGGTGCGCCAGTGAACCAGCCTCCCGAAACGAATGCAGCGCCGCGCGGCCCGCTCGTGGGCGTGCGCGTGCTCGACCTGAGCGCCTATATCGCGGGCCCGTATGGCTGCACGCTGCTCGCCGATCAGGGCGCGGACGTCATCAAGATCGAGCCGCCCACAGGCGACAACCTGCGCAAGTACCCTTCCACGCTACAAGCCGAAAGCCGCGCCTTTCTCGGTGTCAACCGCGGCAAGCGCGGGCTCGTACTCGACCTGAAGCAACCCTGCGCGCAGGAGGTGCTGCTGCGTCTCGTCAAACAGGCCGACGTCCTCGTGCACAACTTTCGACCCGGCGTGCCCGCACGGCTCGGTATTGCCTGGGAACAGCTGCGCGAGGTGAACCCGCGGCTCATCTACTGCGCGGTCACCGGCTACGGCGACCAGGGCCCGAACAAGGACAAGGCCGGCTACGACCAGGTGCTGCAGACCATGACGGGCATGTGCGCGCTGCAGGGCAAGGAAGGCGGGCCGCCCGAGATTCTCTATGGCTCGGTGGTCGACTACTACGCCGCCGCACTGGTCGCAGCGGGGGTATCCTCCGCGCTGTTCGAGCGCGAGCGCAGCGGCGCAGGCCAGTACGTGGGCGTCTCGCTGCTGCGCAGCGCGCTCACCATGCAATCGGCGCGCATGATCTGGGCCGACGACGAACCGAAGGACGTTGGACGCGACATGCGCTCGGGCGGCATCACCGGCATTCATCCCACGCGCGAAGGCTGGCTCTACATCTCCGCGAACACGCCGCATTTCTGGCAGGCGCTCTGCGAAAAAACCGGGCTCGCTGCACTCGCGCAGAACGAGCGTTACGATTCGGTGCGCAAACGTGCGGAGCATCGCGACGAGATCGTGCCGCAATTGCACGCCGCGTTGCAGGCTCGCAGCGCGCTCGAATGGGAAGCGCACTTTGGCGAGGCGGTGCCCTGCGCGGCCGCGCGTACGGTCGAAGACATGTTCGACGATCCACAGGTGCTCGAGGAGGAGATGGTCACGCGCTACGACTATCCTGGCGTGGGCGCGTATCGCGGCTTTCGCGAGCCGATTCGCTTCGGTGCGACGCCTGCACCGGACCCGATCGCTGCGCCCGCCTTTGGCGAGCATTCCGATGCGGTGCTGCGCGAGGCCGGCTGGAGCGATGCGGATATCGAACGATTGAGAAACGAGCACGCCGTGCTCTGAACACAAAAGGCTGCATCCGCGCGCATCCATGCCAAATGGCGCGCGCGGCAAACAAGGAGACAGCGCGATGGACCGTGAGCAGCATGTCCATACCCTCGACGCCCCCAAGGCGGCCATACAGGCGCCTGCCTTCGCGTGCGATTCGCACATCCACATTTACGATCGCCGCTTCACGGCCTCGCCCGGCAATGGTGCGCATATCGTCGATCGCGCGACGGTCGGAGACTATCGACGCGTTCAGGAACGCACCGGCACGCAGCGCACCGTCATCGTCACGCCGCGCCCCTATGGCACCGACAACTGCGTGACGCTCGATGCGATTCGCCAGCTGGGCATCGACAACGCCCGCGGCGTAGCCGTCCTGCGCCCCGAGGTGAGCGACGCCGAACTCGACATGCTCGATCGCGGCGGCATACGCGGCATCCGCTTCACGTTGTACACGCCGCATCAAGCGGTCGTGACCTTCGACATGGTCGAGCCGCTCGCGCGTCGCATAGCGGAACTCGGCTGGCACGTGCAACTGCACTGGACCGCCGACCAGATCGTCGAGCACGACACTTTGCTCACCCGGCTGCCCTGCAAGATGGTGTTCGACCATCTCGCGCGCCTGCCCTTGCCCGCGGGCACCTCGCATCCCGCGTATGGCGTGGTGCGCCGCCTCGCGGCTTCGGGGCGCGTGTGGGTCAAACTCTCGGGCGCCTACCTCGATTCGCAGGTGGGCCTCGCGGGCGGTTATGCCGACCTCGCCGAGACCGCGCGCGCATGGGCCGCACTGCTGCCGGAGCGCACCGTGTGGGGCAGCGACTGGCCGCATGTGACGGAGACGCACAAGCCCGACACCGCCGCGATCTTCGATCTGCTCGCCACGTGGGTCGACGACGAAGCGGCACGCAAGCGGATTCTCGTCGACAACCCCGCCGAACTCTACGGCTTCGCCCGATGAACTAGCGCCGCCGGGCCCCCGATACAAACAGCCGCGCGCCAGGTACGCGCGGCCACTTTCAGCACCAGGAGACGATACGTGAAGTCCACCGCCACCGCCGCACCCGTACGCAAGACACGCTTTACCGACGCGACGATCAACCTGTTCGAGCGCACCATTCCCGACCCGTTCGTGCTCGCGATTCTGATCACCGCGGTCGTGGCCGCGCTCTCGGCGATGTTCGCCCCGCATGCGACGCTCAACACGCTCGTGGTCGGGTGGTACAAGGGATTCTTCAATATCCTCACGTTCGCCTTCCAGATCACGCTCGTCCTCGTCACGGGTCACGCATTCGCGCACGCCGCGCCCGTGCAGCGCGTGTTCAAGGCCCTCGTGGGCATTGCCCGTACGCCGGTACAGGCCGCGGCGCTCACCTTCGTGCTCGTGGCCGTGGCCTCGTTCTTCAACTGGGGCCTCGGCCTCGTGGTTAGCGCGCTGCTCGCGCGCGAAGTGGCCAAGCGCATGCGCGTGGACTTCGCATGGATCGTCGCGGCGGGCTTTTCGGGCTGGGTGGTGTGGGCGAGCGGCATTTCCAGCTCCATCGCGCTCGCACAATCCACGCCGGGCAGCGCGATGAACGTCGTGCAAAAGCTCACAGGAAAAGTGCTGCCGTTCAACGACACCGTGTTCACGGCGTTCAACCTCGTGCCCGTGGTCGTGATGCTCATCGCCACGCCCATCGTGCTCGCGCTCCTCAAGCCGCGCGATGAAGACGCCGTCGTGCTCGACATCGAAAAGAACCCCGACCCGGAACCGCGCAAACGCCCCGAAGGCAAACTGAGCTTCGCGAAGTGGCTCGAATACTCGTGGATCGGCAGCGCGTTCATCGGCGTAGTGGGCGTGACGTTCCTCGTGCTCGCGCACATCGAGCACATCGAAGCGTTTTCTGGCGTGAACGCGGTGATCTTCGTGATGTTCATCGCGGGCGTGATCCTGCACGGCTACCCGCTCGCTTACGCGGATGCGGTCAAGAACGCCGCCAAACAAACCGGCTCGATGATGTTGCAATACCCGCTCTATGGCGGCGTGATGGGCATGATGGATGCCACGGGCCTGCCCGACGTGATTTCGCACTTCTTCATCGTGATCTCGAACACGCACACGCTGCCGTTCTGGAGCTATGTGTGCTCGCTCATCGTCACGTTCTTCATTCCGAGCGGCGGCGGCCACTGGGCCGTGCAGGGTCCGTTCGTCGTGCCCGCGGCGATCGCGCTGCATGCTTCGATGCCTGCAACCACCATGGCCGTCGCCATGGGCGAGCAGGTCTCCAACATGATGCAGCCGTTCTGGGCCGCACCCGTAGTCGCGATGGCCGGCATTGGCGTGCAGCGCGTGCTCGGCTTCACGGTCATGACGTTCCTGCTCGGCACCGTGGTGTTCGGCGCGGCGCTGCTGCTGCTCGTTTGATCGGCATTCTTTCCTCGAGTCTGCGCCGCTCGCTGTTCACACTTGAGTCACGAAAGGGTAACGTTCAGCCCCTCCCGTGGCGCGCCGAAAGCTCCTCCAGATCGAGATCGCGTTCGAGCACGCGCAATAGTTCGTCGTGGATCAGGCCGGCGCGGTGCAGCTTCAACAGCTCCGCGCGTCCGGCTTCCACGGCGGCCAGCACGACGTCGTAGTGCGAGGTGCGCATTTCCTGCGGATAGCTCTCGGCGTTTGAAAAATTGCGCGTCAGGTTCGCACGATACGTGTATTGCTCCAGCAGCCGCGGGTGGATCACGCTGCCGTCCGGTCCATGGACGAGCGGCGTGATCGCCGCCAGCTGTGCAGCTTCGAGGCGGGCCCACGCCTGAGGCTCGTTGAGGTAGGGTTCCTCACCTTCCAGATCGTTCGCAGGTCTGACTAGTTTGATGAGCGGCCCGATGGTCGTGCCTTGTAGCAGCACTGTGAAAAGAATGACGGCAAACGCGGCAAAGAGGATGAGGTCGCGGCCCGGCATCGCCTCCGGCAGCGCAAGCGCAATGGCCAGCGTGACCACGCCGCGCATGCCGGCCCAGCTAACCACCGTCGCACCGCGAAAGTCCGGCGCGCTCACGCGGCGCGGCACGATCCGGTGCAGCGCGGTCCTCACGATCTCGATTCCATACGTCCACACGCAGCGCGCGACGACAACGGCGAGCACCACAGCCATCGCAGCGGGACCGAGCAGCGCGACGGCATTGCCCGTCCCACCGAGGCGCAGCATGACCCCGCGCAGCGAGAGGCCGATCAGCACGAACACCAGCGCCTCGAGCACGAAGACCATGACCTGCCAGAACGCGGTGCCGCGGCTGCGCACCGTGGCCGAAAAGACTTCGTGCTGATGCCAGCCTAGCTGCATGCCGCACGTGACCGTGGCGATCACGCTCGAAACGCCCAGCATGTCTCCCGCGATATAGGCAATCCAGCCTGCGAGCACGGAGGCGGTGATGATCAGATACTCATCTTCGAGCTGCCGCAGCAGACAAACCACGACATAGCCCACGACCGCGCCGACGACAATGCCGCCAAGCGCGAGCCCGACGAAACTGAGCGCCGCATTCGGCTCGCTGAATACGCCCGTCAATGCGGCAGCGACGGCGAAGCGAAACAGCACGAGACCGGCGGCGTCGTTGAGCAGACTCTCGCCTTCGAGCAGCACCATCAGGCGGCGCGGCAGCGCGAGCCGTTCGAGCACGGCTTTCGCGGCGACCGCATCGGGCGGCGATACCACCGCGCCCAGTGCGAAACACGCGGCCCACGGCAGCGACGGAACGGCCCAATGCGCGACCACGCCCACCGCCCACGTCGTGAATGCAACCGCGCCAATGGCGAAGAGCAGGATGGGTGCGAGGTGACGCTTGAAGTCGGACCAGACAAAGGAGTAGGCGCCGTCCATCAGCAAGGGAGGCAGAAACACGATGAGAACGAGGTCCGGGTCGATCACGACAGGCGGCAGGCCGGGCGCAAAGGCCATGGCGGCGCCGCCTACCAGCAGCGCGGCAGCGGGCGGCAGGCGCAGGCGTTTGGCGAGCAGCTCGAGCGCGATGATGGCGATGAGCGAAAGGAGCACGAGCTTGAACGCCGACACGGCCGACATGACGCTTCCTTGTTTTTACCCAGTGCGGATATCGAGGGAATTCGAATTGGGGGGCGCGGCCGCCCCCTCAATTCCCGCAAGCATGAATTAAGAACTGCTGCATCGCTCTGGCCGGATCGCTGAGCACCGCACCAGGATGCCACAACATGCCCGCTTCCATCTGCGGAATGGCATCCTCGATGGCGCAAGCATCGATGCGCTTGCCCTCCAGCGACCACGGCCTGAATACCATATCCGAGAGAATCGTCACGCCAAAGCCATGCGCCACGAGCCCGCGCAGCGCCTCCATCGAACTCGTGCGAAACGCGATATTCGGCGCAACGCGGCGCTTTTTCCAGTAGCGCAGCGTCGAGGCCTCGCCCTCGTCCACCGTGAGCTGGATATAGGGGTAACGCGCGATGTCGCGCAGCGTGACGGTGCCCATCTGCGCGAGCGGATGCGTCGGCGCGGCCCACAATTGCCGTCGCGAACGCATCAGCAGGTGGTGGCCGAAGCGCGCGCGCCGCTCCACGTTGGAAAGCAACGCCACGCCGAGATCCACCTCGCCCGCGAGCACCGCCCCCTCGATGGCCGGCCGGTCCAGATCGTGCAGATCGATCTCGATCTCGGGATAGGTCGCGCGAAAGCGCGCGAGCAATTCCGGCAGGAAATAGCCGAGCAGCGTATAGGAAGCGGCCATGCGCACCGTACCGCGCAGGCTGTGCGCGCGAAACGGCGCCTTGTGCAGCGCGTCGCGCACCGACTCCAGCACGTGGCGCGCGTGATTGAGGAAGTCCTGCCCGTCAGGCGTCAGTTCCACGCCCTGGGGCAAGCGCACGAAAAGCCGCGTGCCGAGCGCCTCCTCGAGCGCGAGCACCGCATTGGTGATCGCCGACTGCGAGACATGCTCGGCCGCCGCCGCCATCGAAAACTGCCCGTTCTGCGCCGCCGCCACGAAGTAGCGGAACTGCCGCAAAGTCACGTCCTTGGCCATGTGCTTTTCGAATATCGTGAGTCGATGGTTCCGATTCTACGATACGTGGTCTTGAACGTCCCCGCGGCGGTCGGCCCTACCCAGAACGGGTATCAGCGCGGTGCCATGCGCAACGCGCCGTCGAGCCGGATCACCTCGCCGTTCAGATAGCGGTTGCCGACGATATGCTCGACGAGCGCCGCGAACTCCGCGGGCTGGCCAAGACGCTGCGGAAACGGCACGCCCGCGCCGAGCGCCTGCTGCACTTCGGCGGGCATGGCGAGCAGCATCGGCGTTTCGAAGATACCAGGCGCGACGGTCACCACGCGAATGCCGTTGCGCGCCAGTTCGCGCGCCGCCGGCAGCGTGAGCGAAACGACGCCGCCCTTCGAAGCCGCATAGGCAGACTGCCCGATCTGGCCATCGTACGCGGCCACCGAGGCTGTATTGACGATCACGCCGCGCTCGCCGCCGGCGTCGGGCGCATTGGTCGCCATCGCCACGGCGGCGAGGCGCATCACGTTGAAAGTGCCGATGAGGTTGACGCTCACGACCTTGGCGAACAGATCGAGCGAATGCGCCCCCTCTTTTCCGACGATGCGCTGCGCCGGTGCGATCCCCGCGCAGTTGACCACGCCATGCAGCGCACCGAAGCGCTGCGTGACGAGGGCGATCGCTGCCTCGACGCTTGCCGCCAGCGTCACATCCACCTCGACGGCCAGTGCATGCTCGCCGCCGAGCGCCGCCTCGTCACGCGCACGGGCCACGTCGATATCGCCAAACACAACATTCGCGCCGCGTTCGAGCAGATGACGGCCTACCGCCGCGCCGAGTCCTGAACCACCGCCCGTGATGAAAAACGTCTTGTCCTGCACAGCCATTTGAGTCTTCTCCGGTAGTTATCCGTTAGTTATCCGTTAGTTATCCGATCTTTTCAAACCGCCTCGCCTGCGATTTCCGCGCGATACCGCTCGCGCACGCCGCGCGAACGCTCGTAATTGCGCTCCTTGACGATACCGAAGCCTCGCACCACACCCGGCACGCCGAGCAGGCCGACGGCTGCCGCAAGCGTCTGCTGCGTAAGCCTGCCGAGCACGAGGCGCACGTCGTCTTCGAATTCGCCGATCATCGCGCGCTCGATCACGCGGTCGCGCTGCCGCGCGAACGGATCGAGCGGCGTGCCGCGCAGCGCCTTGCCGTGCTTGAGCACGCGCAGCAACGGCTCGGCCCACACGCCGCGCAGCGCGATCTTGTTGCGGCGTCCCGTTTGCGTATCGCGGCGTGTGAGAAGCGGCGGCGCCATGTGGAAAGTCTTCTTGCCCGCCGTGCCATCGAACAAACCGGACAGGTACGCGCCGAAGCCACCATCCGTATGCAGGCGCGCAACTTCGTACTCGTCCTTGTAGGCCAGCACCTTGAAGTAATGGCGCGCTGCCGCTTGCGCGAGCGCGCCGCTCGCCCCTTCGATTCCGCGCTCCGCCTGCGCGACGGTTTCGACCAGCGCGCGATAGCGCGCCGCATAGGCGGCGTTCTGGTACTGCGTGAGATCGCGCTCGCGCTCGGCCACGAAGCGTGCGAGATCGAACGGCGTGTCCGCGGCCGCAACCTCCGCTCCCGTCACGCGTTCGAGCGCGCGAGCGTCCTGCGCGATCAAACGTCCCCACAGGAACGCGCGTTCGTTCATCTTCACGGCCGCGCCATTGAGACCGATTGCGCGCAGGATCGATGCTTCGGAAAGCGGCACGAGGCCCGACTGATACGCGTAGCCCACCATCATCATGTTAGAGGCGATGGCGTCGCCGAAAATCGCTTCCGCAGCCGCCGTGCAGTCCCAGAACACCGCGCCGTCCGCGCCCATCGCGCTCTCTATCGCCGCCTGATGGACGGCCTTGCTCACGGGCAGATCGCCGTCGCGCACGAAGTCGGCGGTCGCATTGATGCGCTCGTTCACGATGGCGCGCGCGCCGCTGGCCGGCAGGCGCGAGAGCGCGCCCGACGATGCCGCCACCACGGCGTCGCAGCCCAGCAGCACGTTGGCCGCATGCGCGCCGATACGCGAGGTGGTGATGAGCCCGCGGCTCTGCGCGATCTGCACGTGGCTCAACACCGCGCCGTTCTTCTGCGCGAGGCCGGTGAAGTCGAGCGTCGAGGCGCCGCGCCCTTCGAGGTGCGCGGCCAGGGCGAGGATCGCGCCGATCGTCACGACGCCCGTGCCGCCCACACCCGTCACGACCATGCGCAGATGTTGCTCGAGCGCCTGCGGCACGCGCGCGGAGGGCGCGAGCGTGGCGCGCAGTTCAGCTTCGATGCGCTGAATGCGCGCGGCGTCCGGGCGCTTCGGCTCCATGCCCTCCACCGTCACGAAGCTCGGGCAAAAGCCCTTCACGCACGAGGTGTCCTTGTTGCAACTCGATTGATTGATGGCCCGCTTGCGGCCCAGCTCCGTTTCGAGCGGCTCGATCGCGATGCAGTTCGACTGCACGGAACAGTCGCCACAGCCCTCGCACACGGCCGGATTGATCACCACACGCGTGGGCGGATCGATCAGCTTGCCGCGCTTGCGGCGGCGGCGCTTTTCGGCGGCGCAGGTCTGGTCGTAGACGATCACCGAAACGCCCTTCTGCTCGCGCAGGCGGCGTTGCAGCGCGTCGAGCGCGTCGCGGTGCAAGAGCGTCACGCCCGCAGGCAACACCAGCGAGCCCGCGTACTGCTCAGGCCGGTCGGTCACCACGACGACTTCGCTCACGCCTTCGGCCTGGACCTGCGCCACCACGCGATGCACGGTCAGGCCGCCCTCGGCGGGCTGGCCACCGGTCATCGCCACCGCGTCGTTGAAGAGAATCTTGTAGGTGACGTTCGCGCGCGCCGCCACGGCCTGGCGGATCGCCAGGCTGCCCGAGTGCTGATAGGTGCCGTCGCCGAGATTCACGAACAGATGCGGCATGTCCGTGAAGGTCGACATGCCGACCCACTGCACGCCTTCGCCGCCCATCTGGCAAAACGTCGCCGTGTTGCCGGCCTCGCCGAGCGCCATGATGTGGCAGCCGATGCCGGCCGCGGCATGCGAGCCTTCGGGCAGACGCGTCGACGTATTGTGCGGGCAGCCCGCGCAGAAGAATGGCTTGCGGGTGAGCGGCTCGCCTTGAGGCACTGGCGCGAGCGCAATCACGCGCTGCGCGCCCAAACGCGCATGAGTCGCACCGGTAGCGACGAGTGGCACATCGATCTCGGCGTGCCGGAAAAACCGCTGCAGCGCGTGCGCAAGCTGCTCGGGCGCAAACTCCATCGCGGCGGGCAGCAGCGGCTCGCGCTCGCCAAGCGTCTTGCCGTGCACGGACGGCCGCTCGTCGGCGCGCACGTTGAAGAGCGCCTCCTTGATCTGCCGCTCCACGAACGAGCGCTTTTCCTCCACGACGAAAAGCGCCTGCATGCCGCGCGCAAACGCCTTGAGCCCTTCCGTTTCGAGCGGCCAGATCATGCCGACCTTATAAAGCCCGATACCGAGCTGTTCGAGGCGCTCGGGCGTGAGGCCCAGCGCCTCGAACGCGGCCAGCACGTCCGCATGCGCCTTGCCTACCGTCACGATGCCCACGCGCGCCTGCGCGGGCCGCAGCAACGCGCGGTCGAGCGGATTCGCGCGCATGAAGGCGAGCGCGGCGGGCAGGCGCTCTTCGAGCACGCGGCGCTCCAGTTCGGCGCGCTCCGCCGGCCAGCGCAATTGCGGGTCGTAGTTGAAGCCGCGCTGCGCCGGCATCGCGATGTCTTCGGGCAAACGCAACGGCGCGCTGCGGCCCACGCGCATCGAGCGGCCGCTTTCCACCGTCTCCGTAATCGCCTTGAAGCCGACCCACAGTCCGCTGAAACGCGAAAGCGCATAGCCCGTGAGCCCGTACTCGATGTACTCCGCAACCGACGCCGGAAAGAGAATCGGCATCATCGCGCCTTCGAAGACGTGGTCCGTCTGGTGCGGAAACATCGACGACTGCGCCGCGTGGTCGTCGCCGGCCACCGCCAGCACGCCGCCGTGGCGCGCGGTGCCGAGCATGTTCGCGTTGCGGAATACGTCGCCGGTACGGTCCACGCCCGGCCCCTTGCCGTACCACATCGAGTACACGCCTTCGACACGTTTGCCCGGAAACGCGTCGAGTTGCTGCGCGCCCCACAGCATGGTCGCGCCGAGGTCTTCGTTCAGGCCCGGCTCGAAGCGCACGTCGAAGTCCGCGAGCAGCGCCTTCTGGCGCCACAGTTCCTGATCGAATCCGCCGAGCGGCGAGCCGCGATAGCCGGAGACGAGACCCGCCGTTTTCAGCCCCGCAAGCCGGTCCGCGCGCGCCTGTTCGATCAGGATGCGCACGAGCGCCTGGGTGCCGGTGAGAAAGACCGCGCCGTCCTCGCGCAGGTAGCGGTCTTCGAGACGATAGTCCGTATCGATCTGGCGGTCGGTCTCGACGGCTCGCATGTTCATGGTTATCTCCGCTGTTCGACTTGTGGGTATTAGCGGATTCTAGGTAGCCAATAGCGGCGATTCGTGCCAAACTGAGCCACAGAATTATCGCAAGTTAGCAACAATCGCCCCAAATTCACCTTTTTCAGGGAAAGCTGGCCAATGAAATTCGACCGCGTGGATGTGGCCATCCTGCACGCCCTGCAGCGCGACGCGCACGTGAAGTCCGCCGACCTCGCGGAATCGCTCGGGCTTTCGCTCTCGCCGTTCTACCGGCGCATCCGTATGCTCGAAGAGCGCGGCGTCATCACGCAGTACGTCACGCTGCTCGATCAGGAGAAGGCGGGCTTTCCTGTCAACGCGTATGTGTCGGTGGCGATCGAGAAGAAGAACGAGACGCGGCTAGCCGCGTTCGAGCGCGCGATCTCGAACTGCGACGAAGTGATGGAGTGCTATTTGATGACGGGCGCGTTCGACTACATGCTGCGCGTGGTGGCGAGCGATATTGCGGGCATCGAGCGTTTCGTCATGACGCGCCTCACCAAGATCGAGGGCGTGCGTGACATTCACACTTCCGTGGCGCTGCGCCGCGTGGAGTACAAAACCGAGCTGCCGGTGCGCGTGCGCGACGCGTGACACGCGGCCAACGCCGGGGCTCAGTCAGGATGTCGAAGGAATCAACGCGTAGCCAAAGCCTTCACGCCTTTTGCCCCGTCTTGCGCGCCGCCCGCAACGGCTTCACGGCGGCCGCAGCGGCGCCCTTCTCCTGAGCGGCCTGCGGCTCGCGCACCTGAACTTCGCGGGTCGAACGCAGCGCGTCCAGGCGGCCTTCGAGCGTGCCCACCTGGTGGCGCAAATCGCCCAGTTGCGTCTGCAATGCCTGAATTTCCGCGCGCGCACTTTCCTCCGTGCGCGCTGCGCGCTGCGTGGCGGCTTCGGCGTCGCGCTGCAAACGCGCGTTCGCCGTGTGCTCGCGCTCGATTTCGAGCTGGGCGCGCTTCTCCGCTGCCTGCCAGCGCGTTTCCGCGAGTTCGGCGCTTGCGCGCAGCTTGTCGCGTTCGGCCGCAAAGTCGGCGCGCGCCTGGGTGAGCGCCGTGCCGCGTTCGCGGCTCACCTCGCGCTCGCGCGCCAGTTCCGCTTCGAGTGCGCCGCGCGTGGCAACCGCGCCGGCTTGCGCCTGTTCCAGCTCCTGAATGCGCACCTGCGCCGTGAGCAGCGCAGCGGTGCGCTGTTCGAGCGCCACCTCCGTGTGCGCGAGGTCCGCGCGCACGGCGGCGGTTGCGCCTTCCGCGGCGCGGCGCGCCTCCTCCACTTCCAGCCGCAGCGCTTCGAGCGACGCCTGCGCGGCCGCCGTGGCGCGCGTCCAGAGCGCACCCATGAGTTCGCCGGCGGCCCCCTGCAGTTCCTCGGGCAAATCGGCGTGCTCGATACGCACGCGGCTCTTCTCGCGCAGGGTGGCCCAGAACTCCGAAAGGACTGCCGTAGGCGTGCTCATGCTGCCGCGGCGCACGAGCTGATAGAGGCGGTTGGCCGTGGGCGTGATGCCGTAACGGAAGAACATCAGCGCGCACACTTCGCGATACAGTTCGCGCGTCTTGGGAAACTCGGCCTTGAGCCGCTCGATCTCGGCGGCAAGGCGTACTTCGTCGGAGGCGACGTCGGTCATGGGGCGGTGCGGGGCGGGAATGCGTCGATATTACAACGTAAAGCGTACGATTCCTACCGTCACGCATGCAGCCCGCGCGTGCGTGAAAATTATAGAATCCATGCAGTGCGCTTGCTAAACTGTTAAAGCGAATCCAGACGCGACAATAATCTGAATTAATTGCACGCTTTTTTTATCAAGCTGCATAATTTAGGTTATCTAATGAATCTGCGAGGCTCGGTGGCTGCCTGGGCACGTTCCGGACGGTCACAAAGCGCTCGCCGCCCGGTCCCTCGCGGACCGGCCAGAGGCGGCCCCCGCCGCCCTTTGCGAAAGCCCTTCCTTCCCGCTTTCCCGACCGGACGCACGCCGCGTCACGCGCGTGCGTAAGCCGCATTGATTCGACAATTGAAGCGGTCGCCCGCAGTTCCGTTCAGTCCATGAAAACGCCCGCCCAGCTGTTGGCGCGCGTTTATCCGATCCGTTGAATTGAGAGGTGTGCCATGTCAAGCCTGTCGAGCGAATCCATCGCCACGCTGAAAAGCGCGCTGCGCGGCGAAGCCCTGCAACCCGGCGACGCGGCCTACGAAGAAGCCCGGCAAATCTGGAACGCGATGATCGAGCGCCGTCCCGCGCTCATCGTGCGCTGCCGGGGTTGCGCCGACGTGCGCCAGGCTGTGGCGCTCGCGCGTGAATCCGGGCTGCCGCTCGCCGTGCGCGGCGGCGGCCACAATATCGCGGGCAGCGCGCTATGCGACGGCGGCATCGTGATCGATCTCTCGCTGATGAAGTCGGTCAGAGTCGAGCCCGCCACGCGCCGTGCGTATGTGGAGCCAGGCGCCACGCTGCACGACTTCGACCACGAAGCGCAGGCGTTCGGCCTCGCCACGCCGCTTGGCATCAATTCGACGACGGGCGTGGCGGGTCTCACGCTCGGCGGCGGCTTCGGCTGGCTGAGCCGGCGCTTCGGCATGTCGGTCGACAACCTCGTCGCCGCCGACGTCGTGACCGCCGACGGCAATCTGCTGCGCGCGAGCGCCGAAGAAAACACCGACCTCTTCTGGGCGCTACGCGGCGGCGGCGGCAACTTCGGCGTGGTGACGATGTTCGAA
Source organism: Paraburkholderia sp. CNPSo 3076 (assembly GCF_026343935.1). Taxonomy (NCBI): domain Bacteria; kingdom Pseudomonadati; phylum Pseudomonadota; class Betaproteobacteria; order Burkholderiales; family Burkholderiaceae; genus Paraburkholderia; species Paraburkholderia sp. CNPSo 3076. The sequence continues at coordinate 26,423 of NZ_JAPMAL010000027.1, forward strand.
TTCGCGCTTCACCCTCTCGGCCCCGAGATCTACGGCGGCCTGGTCGTGCTGCCGTTCGACGCCGCGAAAGAAGCGCTGACGCTATATCGCGAGGCGGTCAATGCGATGCCCGAAGACCTGACCGTGTGGAGCGTGTCGCGTCTCGCACCGCCGCTGCCTTTTCTGCCGCCCGAGGTGCACGGCAAGCCGGTCATCGTGTTCGCGATCTGCTATTCGGGGCCGCCGGAAAACGGGCCGAACGCGGTGGACGCGGTGCGGCGCTTCGGCAAGCCTTGTGGCGAACATCTCGGGCCAATGCCCTACGCCGCGTGGCAGCAGGCATTCGATCCGCTCCTCACGCCGGGCGCGCGCAACTACTGGAAATCGCACAATCTGGCCACGTTGCCCGACGGTCTCATCGACACGCTGATCGACGCCATCGCCACGCTGCCCTCGCCCGAGTGCGAAATATTCTTCGGGCAAATCGGCGGCGCGACGCTGCGCGTCGCGCCCGATGCGATGGCCTATCCGAATCGCGACGCGCTCTACGTCATGAACGTGCACGGCCGCTGGACCGATCCCGCCGACGACGAACGCTGCGTCGCCTGGGCGCGCGGCTTCTTCGAGGCTTCCGCGCCCTATGCGCTCGGCAGCGTCTACGTGAACTTCCTCACCGACGACGAACGCACGCGCATCGAGGCGGCCTATGGTCCGAACATGAGCCGTCTCGTCGCCGTCAAGACGCGTTACGACCCGCACAATCTTTTCCGCCACAACCAGAACATCCGGCCCGAAGGGTCGGCCGAGGGGAGCCAGTAATCAACGTTTCGATGTCATCGTAAGGGGAATCGTCATGTCGACTTATGTGGTGCTCGCGCAGTTCACCGACCAGGGTATCCGCGCTGTCAAGAACAGCGCGCAACGGGCCGGTCAGGCAGCGGAACTCGCCAAAACTTTCGGCTGTGAAATGAAGCAGATCTACTGGACGCTCGGGAAATACGACATCGTCACGGTCATCGAAGCGCCCGACGAGCAAAGCTTCATGGCGTTCGGCCTCGCGCTCGGGTCGCTCGGCAATATCCGCACGCAAACGCTGCGCGCCTTGAGCAAGGATGAGTTCACGGCGGTGCTCGGCAAGCTCAATTAACGAGCGCCGGCGCGCGGCACCTGGGCCGGTGCCGCGCTGCCGTCCGGCATTCTTCATATCTATTCGCCGCATGCGCGGCGCATTTGCCCTCAAGATCGGGGAGGCAGTTCCCTGCCCGAACACACGATCGCGCGCGAGCAACCTTCCGGGAAGCGGCATTGCGCGAGCGAAGTCTTTCTTTTTGGCAAACGTTTGCCGCCCGGGTATCAAGTCCGCGCGCGCGAGGCCGAAAACGCGTACATCGCCACGAATTTTTGGAGACCCGGCCGTGACGCGCGTTTTGCTTTTACTTGCCGTAATGGTTGTGACAGGCTGCGCGCAACTGCAGCCGCCCACCACGGCACAGACCGGGAAGCCCGCCGTGTCGAACGTCATCATGAAGTTCGACATTCCCGCCGATGCGCTGGGCGCGCACGACCCGCAACTGAGCGCGGTGCTCGCCAAGGCGGGCGCGCTCGCCGCTGCGCAGAAGCAGCCCACCGTGATCCGCGTGACGGCCCTCGGCCAGGACCTCAAGTACATCAATCAGGCCATCTGGCGGGGCGTGCCCGCGCAAGGGCCCAAGCCCACGCTCGAAAACCTGACGGCCGGCGCGAATCAGACGTACAGCGTCTCGATCGAGCCGTTGCATGCGGGGAGCTGACACGATGCGTCCGATCGTTCTCGCCGTCGCACTCGGCTTTTGTAGCGCCGCCTGGGCGGGCCAACCCGCCGCCGGCGCGCCGGCCACTGCCACCATCGTTGCCACTGCCGCCACGCCCGCCGCCGACAAGGTTTATCCGCCGCTGCCCACACTCGCCATGCTGCCGCCCGCAACCGGCGACGACGACGAGGTTCCCGCGCCGCATTCGTCTTCGCACAGCAAGAAGAAGACGCGTCAGCGCGATTGCCACTGCGCCATGCCCACGCCGCGCCTCGTCGTCTCTGACACTTCGCGCGCCTACCTCAAGGACATCGAGCAGCAACTCGATTCCGCTCTCGCGCAGTGACGTCGCGCAGTGACGCCCAACCCGGAGCTTCGACCGATGCAGAAGACCAACGCCCTGCGCCAGTTCGGATCGCGAGTCATGCGCGCGTGGGTCGCGTTCATGAGCCTCGCGGCGCTCGGCGCAACGGCCGCACATGCCGCGCCGCCCGCCGATGAATGCTTCGAAAAGGCCGGCGCCTACCAGGGCGTGAATCCGCTCGTGCTGCGCGCGGTGGCGTGGCGTGAATCGAAAGGCGACGCGGCGGCCATCAATCGCAATGCGAACGGCTCGATCGACGTCGGGCAAGCACAGATCAACTCGATCCACTTTTCGGAGCTTTCGCGCGAGGGCATTCCGCACGGCGCCCTCACTGACCCGTGCGTGAATATCTTCGTGGCCGCCTGGCTGCTCAAGCAAAAGATGGTGCGATACGGCAACACGTGGCGCGCCATTGGCGCGTACCACTCGGAGTCGCCGCACGAGCGCGATACCTACGCGCGCAGCATTCAGGCCATCCTCGTGAGCTGGGGCCAGCTGCAACCGGGGCGGTAAACGCGGCGCCCGGCGTCGTTGCAGACTCGTTGCAGGCGCAACGGCTCGCTTAACCGCGCAGCTTGTTCAACAGCTTGAGCCCGCGGCGCGCCACGGCCGAATAAAGCTCGGCGCCCTTGAGCGCGGGGTCGATATGGCGCTCGTAAGGCTGCAGCGTGATCGGGAAATACGGCACAAGCTTTTCCACCACGCGCTGTGGCGAGATGTGCGTGTTGCTCTGGACCACGGCGAACATGCCGTCGCTTTCCGGCGCGAGATGGCGGGCCTCGCTCCAGCCTTCCATCTTGTCGGCAAACCATACGCTTTCGTCGGCGTGCAGCGCGCGCTGGCCCGGTTTCGGGCCCGTGTGGTACTGCTCCAGCAGCCCTTCGTTTTCCGCGTTGAGCCAGTAAAGCGTGTATTCGGTCCAGTCGAGCGCGTAGTTGGCGAGCAGCACGCGCCGCCAGTCGGTGCCGTGCAGCGCCGCGAGGCGCTGTTGCAGGCTCAGGCATAGCGTGCGCGACAAAATCGCCGGCGTCCACCAGATGCCGTCGCGCGTGAGTTGCGGATCGATATTCAGCAGCTTCGCCGAAGCCTCCCAGTAATACGGCTCCACCGTGCGCGGCTGCACATGCGTGAGCGCACGGCCGTCGAGAATCAGCGTATCCGCGCTGAAGCGATGCGTGGCGAAACAGTCGGGGTCGAGCACGAGGAAATACTCGGTTTCGATCCATTCGGGCGCATTCAGCTTGATGATTTGCTGCCGGTGCCAATTGCGGATCTGGTGACGCTGCGAGAACTCCGCAAAAATGCCCATGTACAGCGATTCGTCGACCACTTCGATGGGGAAATCGGACCACGCCTTCGCATAGCCTTTGACCTCTTCGAGTTCGTCGTGCGGCACGACGATCACGAAACGGTGAAACGTTTTGGGCGTCGTGAAGTGACGCAGCGACGAGAAGAGGATGTCGCAACGGCCAATGTTGTCGGCGTAGTGCCGTCCCCGCGTTTTGACCGGCAGGATGGCGCTGATCTGGTGCATGGCAGTCAGGTCCCGAATGTTAGAAGAATCGATAAATGAAGTTCGGGATGTAGCCGCGCCGATGCGTCAGCGCGATGCCGATCAGCCTGCCGCCCGCGTCGAGCAACTGCGTTTTCAGGCCGAGGACCACAGGCTTGCGCGAAACCTCTGCGCGCACCGCCATGACCGTTGCGTCCGCCAGCGCCGCGTTTTCAATGCCGGCGAACGACTGGCTAGCGGGCGGCGCATGCACGACGATGTAGTCGTGCGTCTCGCGCAGCGCGTCGAAGAGGGTCGTGGTCTGCTGCCACGAAGTCGGGAACGTGCCGCTTTCCGGCCGCGCGACGACGATGTTGTGCCGCTCGACGCTCTCGAACACGAGGCCGCTCGACGCCGCGATCTCCGCGGGCGCCGCGCTCGCCGCACGGCTCTGCCCGCTATGCCCCGACCAGGTCAGCAGGCCCTGCGCGTTCGGCGGCCCATAAAGCGGCGCGTCGGCGCTGGAGGCCATGTCGAGAATGAGGACCGGCTTGGTCGTGCGGTGCTCCAGTTCGACGGCGAGGCCGCGAATCACCGAAAGCAGCCCGTCGTTCTTGCCGAACGAAAGCGCCATGACGACCTTGGCGGGCGAGTCCGTGCTCGCGTTGATGGCCGCGATCATGCGGCCATACGCCATATGCGCGGGCCGGCCGGCCGCCTTGACCGCGTCGGCGGAAGCCCCCGCGGCGCCGGGGCGGCGCGCGCCGCCACCGAGCATCACTGGCGCGTTCAACACCGGCAGCAGCAGCGAGCGCTCCACCTGCTCCGGACTCAGGAAGGTCTCGCGCAGGCTCGCCATGACGAGCACGACGAGCGCGGAAATCAGGAGACCCGCCGCCACGCTCGCCGAAATGATGAGGCTGGCCGACACGCTGCGCTGCGATGGCGGGAACGGCGCCTGGATCACGCGCACGTTCGTGCTGTTCACCTGGCTCACCTGCCCCTGCTGGATCTTCGCCAGCTCGACCTGGCGCGAACGGTCCTTGAAGCTGTCGGCCAGAATGTCACGCGTTGCCTGCAGCTGGCGCATCTGGCTGGAAATATCGCTCAAGCTCCGCAGCTTCGCGCGCGTGTCCTTGATCTGATCTTCGAGCGTCTGCTGGCGTGCGGTTTCGCCCGCGATGCCGGCATTGAGCGCGGCCAGCCGCCCTTGCACCACGTCGTAGTAATCGTTGTGGCCGTAGCGCGTGGCCGTGGCCATTTGCGCCTTGCGCCGCGCGATGCTCGCGTGCATGTCGGCAATCTGCTGATCGAGCTGCTGCACGAACGGCGAGCTATCCATGTAGCGCGAGGCGAAATCGGCGCGGCGCGCTTCGAGCTGCATCAGCGAAAGCTGCATCGTGTCGAGCGCGTGAGCGGCTTCGGAATCGTCGGTGAAGATCGGAATCGTCGCCTTCACCCCCTTCGAGGACGCCTGCTCCGACTTCAGTTCGCCGCGATGCTGCGCGAGCGACGTGTCGTTTTCGAGCTTTTGTTGAACCAGCTGGCTTTCGAGCAGCACGGCGCGCGAGGTCTGGTCGTCGATATTGACGATGCCGTGCGTCTTCTGGAACGCGAGCAGGTCGGCATCGGCTTTTTTCAGTTGCCTTGCGACTTCGTCGCGCTGGCCGGTCAGGAAATCGACTCGGCCCGACGTGAAAATCGTCGCGCGCCGGCGGAAGTACGTGTCGAGCAGACGCGAAAGCGCATCGGCCGCTTCCTTGGGATCGGCGTCGTAATACGTGAGGTTGATGGTGCTCGCGAGATCGTTCTGCTCGATATGCAGCCGATGCTCGAATTCCTGCAAATGGCTGTCGATTTCGTGTTCGCTTGCGTTCGGCCCCAGTTTCGCAATCACGACGTCGCGGTGCAGTTCCGGGCTGCTGAGGATTTGCGCTTCGACGCCGTCGAGCTGGCCAATGGCGGGCTGCACCGCGGCGCCGCCATTCGGGTTGTTCGACTGGTCGTAATATCCTGCAAGGAGTACGAGCAGCGTCGACTGCGCCCGGTAAGGCATGGGCACCAGCAGCGCGACCGCCACGCCGATCGCCACAACGGCAAGAAATACCGCTGTTGCAATCTTGCGATAATAGAAAAAGGTGTTGAGATAATCCCGGACCGTCAGTTCGACAACAGCCGCCTTCCTTTCAGGCCTTGTTCTAGTAGTAATAACCATACAGGTGCGGTTCCGGGCCAACAGTAAAGATTCGACGGCGCATATAATACGTAAGAAAACATCCAGGATGTCGCGTTAAACTGACATCCGCGAAAAAATCGTGTGAGTTCCACCCTTCATTAACGGCAATTCCTGCCGTTACTTGACAAGAGATCAGGAACCGCAAGCCACCGCTTCACCCACGCGCCCGATGAACATACTCCGACCAGCCTGCGTCCTCGGGCTGCTGACGCTTACCGCCTGCACCCAGACCTGGGTGGAACCGCAATTCCAGCAGCGCGCGCAGTTCGCCGCGTGGTCGCAAGCCACGCCCGGCGTCTATCGCATCGAACCCGGCGACGACCTTTCGGTCGTCATGCCCTTCAATGCCGAGCTGAACTTTCGCGGTTCGGTCGCGCCGGACGGCGGCCTGACGATGCCGTTCGCGGGCACGATCCCGGCGGCGGGCCTCACGGTCGCCCAGCTCGGCGACGCCATCAACAAGGCGCTCGCCGCCAACGGCATGGCGAAGAACGCGCACGCTTCGGTCTCCATCGTGCAGTCGGCCGCCAGGATCTACGTGGCCGGCCAGGTCGCGCGCCCCGGCGAAATCGCGCTGCACACGGGCATGAGCGTGCTGCAGGCCATCGCCGCCGCGCAGGGCTTGCTCGACACGGCGCGCACCAACGAAGTCGTCCTGATTCGCCGCAGCCCCGATGGCCGCCCGATGCTGCGCACGATCGATATCGACGCGCTCACGCATCGCGGCGACCCGACGCAGGACGTCATTCTGCAGGCCACCGACACGATCTTCGTGCCGAAGTCCTCGATCGCCGAAGTCGACCAGTGGGTCGATCAGTACATCGACAAGGTCATTCCGTTCCAGCGGGGCTTCGACTACACGATCTCGAACAACCCCGCGACTTACTAAGCCTGCTCAGCGAACCCATGCCGCCCGACGGTTTGCAACGTCCGGGCAAACGAATCAACTGCGATGGAAACCGCCACCACGACCACCGGGCTTGCCCCGGTCTTTTCGAGCGAGCCCGCCAGGTGGCGGGTCACGTGGTGGCTGCTCGCGCTCTTGCCGCTCTTTGGGCAGACCTTCCACTACCTGAGCACGCTCGTGCCGCTCTGGGCGCTCTCGAAAGCGCTGCCGGTCATTTCGCTGCCCGGCGTGCTGCGTCTGGGCGGCGAACCGCGTTTTCCCATGACGCGGCAAATCCTCATCAGCTTCGCGTGGCTCTTGCTGGTGCCGAGCTTCGCCGCCGTGTTCTATTTCCACGAGGGTTTTTTCACGAGCATCACGGCGCAGGTGAAACTGCTGCCCGTCCTGTACTTCTTCTCGTTTCTCGCGCTGCTCCTCACGCTCAAGCCCACGCTCGGCGAGCTGGAGCGCGGTTTCGTGGTGCTGGGCGTCGTCATTCTCGCGGTGCTGATCGTGCTCTGGGCCGTGGTGCCCTCCGACTGGTACCAGGAGTCGTATGTGATCGGCCAGTCGCCCTTTTTCAGCAGCGACAACCGCGGCCATCGCATCCGCATGTCGATGTATTTCCCGCTCATCCTGCTGTTCTTCTGCTACCGGCGCGCCTTTTTCGAAAAGCATGCGGGCTATCTGTTCGGCGTGGTCGTCGCGTTCGCGGTCACGCTGCTGATCGTCAAGACGCGCGCCATGGTTATCGGCATCATGGGCGTGCTCGTCATCAACACCTTTGCCTGGTCGCGCATGCGCACGCGCGTTCTGCTGCTGCTCGCCGCGCCCGTCGCGCTCGCCGCCATGTTCTCGGCGGGCTACCTCGCCACGACCTTCAGCACCGACGCGAGCACGGGCTTCGACACGCGCCGCATCACCATCCTGCTCGCCACGAAGTTCCTCGGCAGCGAACCGATGCGCTGGCTCTTCGGGGTGGGCACGATCAGCTCGACCAGCAAGGACAACCTGATCGACTACTTTCACCACTTTTTCTTCCTCGCCGACATTACGTGGCTCGGCATCGTGTTCGAGTACGGCTTGATCGGTGCGCTCATCATCCTGTTCTTCCAGCTGCGCGGTATCGTGTTCTACCGGCGCCTGCGCAAGAAGGTCGATGACGATTTTCTCGGCGCACTGTTCGACTATCTCGTCTACGTCCTGCTCATTTCATTCTTTTACCCGCCTACCCTCACGCCAGGCGAGACCGCGGTCATTCTCGCAATCTTCGCGTACGTCTGGCGCGTGGGCGAGCTGGACAGCGAACACGACGACCATGCCGATCTGCAGGTTCACCATGCCTCGCTTTAAGCGCATCAAGCGCCCCAACCTGCATACGCTGCTGGTCGGCGCGCTGCTCATGTCGGGCGCGGCAGCCTGCACCGACGCGACCTCGGGCACGCCCTTGCCGGTGGCCATCTCGGTAGATGCCGGCGCCGGCCGGCACCCCATCAGCCCGCTGATTTACGGCATCAACTTCGGCACGACGGCCGTCCTGCAAGACCTGCGCGCGCCGGTCAACCGCTCCGGCGGCAACAGCGCCTCGGCCTATAACTGGCGCATCGACGCACGCAACGCGGGCAAGGACTGGTATTTCGAGAGCCTGGCCGTCAATCCCGCCGATATCAACGACCAGTTCGGCGAGCGCTTCGTCGCGCTCACCCAGGCGGCGGGCGCCACGCCCATCGTGACCATTCCGATGCTCGGCCGGGTGGCGAAACTCGGGCCGGGGCGCGAGACGCTCGCGAGCTTCTCGATCGCCAAATACGGTCCGCAACCGAATCACGACGTGAATGGCCACGCCGACGCCGGCAACGGCCTGGCGCCCGGCGACAAGCCGATCGCCGGCAACGACACGAACGACGCCTCGACGCCCGACGACCCGCAAAACGAGCAGGCGCGCGTCGCGGATCTGGTCAAGCAATTTGGCGGCGCAAGTGGCGGCGGCGTGCGTTACTACGCGCTCGACAACGAGCCGAGCCTTTGGCAGCTGATTCACCGCGACGTGCATCCCACGGGCGCGCATGCGAGCGAAATCGCCAGCCAGGTGATCGCCTATTCGCGCGCCGTGAAGGCGGCGGATCCGCACGCGCAGATCGTCGCGCCGGAAGAATGGGGCTGGCAGGGCTATTTCTACAGCGGCTTCGACCAGCAGTACGCAGCGGACCACGGCCTCGATCACGCGCCCGACCGCACAGGCGAAACCCAGGGCATGCCGTACGTGCCGTGGCTCCTCACGCAATGGAAAGCAGCGGGCCATCCGGTCGATGTGTTCAGCCTGCACTTCTACCCGCAGGGCGGCGAATATGCCGAAGCGGGCGTGACGAACTCGCAGGCCGTCGCGCTCATGCGCAACCGCTCCACGCGCGACCTGTGGGACCCGAACTACAAGGACCCCACGTGGATCAACAGCGTCGTGGCGCTGATTCCGCTGATGCGCCGCTGGGTCGATTCGTACTACTACCCGGGCACGCCCATCGGCATCACGGAATACAACTGGGGCGGCGACACGCTGATGAACGGCGCGACGGCCCAGGCCGACGTGCTCGGCATTTTCGGCCGCGAGGGGCTGGACATCGCCACGCGCTGGGGCACGCTCGATCCTTCGATGCCGGTGTACAAGGCATTCAAGCTCTACCGCAACTACGACGGCAACGGCGCGGCGTTCGGTGCGACCAGCATTGCCGCGAGCGTGCCCGACCCGGACACCGTTTCCGCGTTCGCCGCCTTGCGCGAACGCGACCACGCGCTGACGCTCGTGGTCATCAACAAGCAACTGGACCGCCCCGCCGACGCCGCCGTCACGCTCGATCATTTCGCGGCCAGCGGCGTGGCCGAAACCTGGCGGCTCGCGAACAACCAGCTGTTCCGCATGCCCGACGCGCGCTACCAGGACAGCACGCTGCGCGCGAGCCTGCCCGCGCAGAGCGTGACGCTGTTCGTACTGCGCGGCGCCCAGGCGCGGCATGAGTGAAGCCACTGAAACCCAGCACCCGGCGCAAATGCCCGCGCGCCAGAACGACGGCTCGATGATCCGGGGCTCGCTCGTGAGCCTCGGCGTGCGCCTGCTCGACCTGCCGAGCCGCTACGGTTTCCATCTGCTGATCGCCGCCATGCTGGGCGTGGTGCAGACGGGCGACTTCTATATCGTGTTCAGCACAATGGTGGCGCTCGCGGGCTTCGGGCGTCTCGGCATCGACCAGTCGCTGACGCGGCAGATCGCGATGGACCTCGCGGCGGGCGAGGCGCGCGCCGTGCGGCCGACCATCCGCCGCGCGCTGTGGCTGGTGCTGCTCGCCTCCACGGCCATGTCGATCGCGCTTGGCGCGGGCGCGTTCGCCTTCGCGCACGACGTGCTGAAGAAGCCCGAACTCGCCTGGCCGCTCGCGCTCGGCGCGCTCTCGTTCATCCCGCAAAATCTCGGCGCGGCAATGGCGGGGGCGCTTGCCGGACTCCAGCGCGTGGGCTACAGCCAGATGATCTATTCCTGGCTCTGGCCCGCGATCTTCTGCGCCGTCGCCATCCCGCTCGGATTGACGCGCGGCATGAGCGTCGCCAGCACGCTCATGCTGATCGCCGCCAGCTTCACGCTGACCGCGCTGACCGGCGCGTGCCTGCTCAAGCGTTTTCTTGCCGGCGTGCCCGCCGGCGCACAAGCGCGAGCCGAACCGCCGCGCTTGCTCAAGGCGGGTTTGCCGCTCTTCACACTGGAATTCACGAAGCTCCTGATCACCTCGGCGCCCGCCATCGTGCTCGGCATCGTCGCCTCGTCACGCGAGACCGGGCTCTTCGCACTGGCATGGCGGCTCGCGCTCGTCATCAATCTGCTGATCAGCGGCGTGACCGGCATGGCCGCGCCGAAGTTCGCAGGCCTTTTCGCGCGCAACGACCGGCACGGGCTCGACAAAAGCGCGGCCCAGGCGGCGGGCCTCGTGCTGTGCCTCGCGTTGCCCGCCGCGCTGTGCATGCTGCTCTTTCCCGAACACCTGCTACGCTTGTTCGGGCCGGGCTTCGGCGGCAGCGCGGCCGCGCTGCGCGTGCTCGCGCTCGGCCAGATCGCCGCGGCATGCTTTACGGCCATGCCCGAACTGCTGGGCATGACCGCGCACACTGCCGTGCTGTACCGAATCAACCTCTACTCGGTCGCCATGCTGCTCGTGGGCCTCGCCGTGCTCGCGCCGCCTGGCGGCAGCGTCGGGGCGGCGGCGGCGGCATCGCTGGCGATTGCCGTGAACGGCGCGCTCGCGGCGTGGGCGGCGCACCGGCTGCTGGGCGTGTTGCCACTTGCGCTGCTTGGGCGACGGGTGCTCGGGCGCGTGCCGGGACGCGCTGCGGCGAACGACGCGAACCAGGACGCCTAGATCGTCGGGATTGGAGCCGACTTCAACTGCTTGCGCGGCCCCAAGAGCAACAATTCGCTCGCGACCTCGAGCGTAATGTCACCGGCTGACCAACAATAACGGCACGTCGGGACCGATCCAGGACGACAGCGAGACGCAAAAAAGCGCCTCGACCAGCGACATGCTGCGTACCCCTGAGGCGCGCAGCGTTGCTGATATCATGAAAAGCACCCCGACCCCTCTGCGCTCCCCGTGGAGACAGGGCCGTAAGCAATCGCGGACACTGGAGACGCAAGCACCCGATGTCGTCAGCCGAGGACCGTTTCCCGGACACGCAACCACTGCCAGGCGAGGCGAAGGCTGACCCCGGATGCCTGCGCGCCCGCCCGCGCGAGCGGGCAGCATTGCATCACAATTGGGATAGCTAATCGTTTTACCCTGCTTGCCCATTCCGGTTCACCTATCGCGAGGAGAACAGCCGTCATGAAACGACGCTGCCTGCTAAAGGGGGTTGTCGCTTTGCCGTACCTCACCGCTACCTCGAGTTTCGCCGGCGCGCTGCCCGCTGCGGCTCGTGCGGGCCGCATCCGGCCCAGCGATCCCGGGTGGCCGAAAGCGCCGGAATGGGAGGCACTAAGCCAGGCGGTCGGCGGATATTTGCTGCAACCCACCACGATCTGGCAAACCTGCGCACAAGCGCCCCACGCGCCAGCGTGCCTGGCAAGAATCGAGGAAGCGCGCAATCCGTTCGCGCTCGGCGACGATCCTGGCGCCACCCAGATCTCCGGCTGGCTCGATGCATGGACGGCGCACGCAAGCGCCTACGCAGTGGCGGCCCGCTCGACCGCGGACGTTGTCGCGGGCGTCAATTTCGTGCGCCAACACAACTTGCGCCTCGTGGTGAAAGGCGGCGGCCACAGTTACCTTGGCGGCTCGAACGCGCCGGATTCCCTGCTGATCTGGACGCGCGGGATGAACCGCATCGAACTCCATGACGCGTTCGTGCCGGCCGGCTGCCCGACGCCGCCACAGCCGGCCGTGACGGTGGAGGCAGGCTGCATGTGGATCGACGTCTATACCGCCGTCACGACGCAGGCGGGACGCTACGTTCAGGGTGGCGGATGTACGACCGTGGGCGTTGCCGGCCTCGTTCTGGGCGGCGGCTTCGGCTCCTACTCGAAGCGCTACGGACTCGCGGCCGCGAGTCTGCTCCAGGCGGAGATCGTCACCGCCGACGGCATTGTCCGCACGGTCAACGCATGCCGGGAGCCCGATCTTTTCTGGGCGCTCAAAGGGGGCGGCGGCGGCAGTTTCGGCGTGGTGACGAGGCTCACGCTACAGACCCATGACCTGCCCGCAAGCTTCGGCTGGGCCAGGTTCAAGGTCAAGGCTTCATCGCGTGAGGCATACCGCCGGCTCGCTGCACGACTGCTCGATCACTACACAGAGAATCTGTTCAACCCTGCATGGGGCGAGCGGTTCATCTTTCACAGCGACGCGATCGAGGTGGCGACGGTGTGCCATGGCCTCGACGACCATCAGGTCAAGTCGGTCTGGGCGTCCTTCATCGATTGGGTGCGTGCCTCGCCGGGCGATTTCACCCTCACCGAGGGACCTCGCGTCGGCGCCGGCCCCGCGCGTCGCTGGTGGGACGTCGAAGCCAACCCGGGACTCGTGCCCGACCCACGCACGGGCGCCGCGCACAACCATGGCTGGTGGCAAGGCGATGGCGAGCAGGCCTCAGCCTTCCTGCACGCCTACGAGTCGCAATGGCTGCCCGCGGCCCTTCTCGAACCAGCGCAACGCGGCCGGCTCGTTGACGCCTTCGTGGCGGCGGCTCAGTTTCAAGCCGTAGAGCTGCATTTCAACAAGGGACTCGCGGGCGCGCCGCCGGAGGTGAACGAGCAGGCGCGCCAGTGTGCCACCAACCCCAAAGTTGCCGACGCCTTCGGCCTGGTGATCGTCGCCACAGGCGGCCCGCCGCCCTTTCCGGGCCTGCCCATCGCCCCGCCTGACATGGCGCAGGCACATCGCAACGCCGCGAACATAGCCAAGGCCGCGACCATTCTCAAGGCGCTATCGCCAGCAAGCGGCTCCTATATTTCGGAGACCGATTTTTTTCGCAGCGATTGGCGCGAAGCGTTTTGGGGCGTCAACTACGCGCGGCTAAAAACGATCAAGGATCGCTACGATCCGGAAGGTTTCTTTTACGTCCATCACGGCGTGGGCAGCGAGGACTGGAGTCCCGACGGCTTCACACCCGTGCAGTCGTGAACGTTGCGGCGGCGCACGCGCATCTTCACAACACGCCGGCGGCCCCAAGCCAAAAGGGACCGTCGGCGCACGCTGCGGCTACTGCTGCGAATTGCCGCCCGAGTCGTCGTCCCCCGTGGTCTGGAGGCCCGGAAGGACCTGGGTGCCTTCACGCTGAACGGCTACCAGCTTGTGCGGGTCGAGACCGAGCACCTTCAGGATGGTCGGCGCCACCTGCATGTTGGTCACCGGCGTATTGACGACATTCTTCTGTAGCTTCGGATTGGAGACCACCAGCAGCGTGTTCGTATCGTCCGTGTAGAGTCCGCCGTGTTCGGCCAGCTTCGCCGCGCTCTTGCTGTAGATCGTCCCGGGTATCGGCTGAATGATGAGATCGGGGACACGGCCCTGGGCAGGATCGCCCCAGATCGCCTTCAGCGCTGCGTCGTGGTAGAGCGTCTGGATGTGAGTGGAATTGCCGCTCGCCTCGTCAGCGCCAAGGATCGAGACCGCCTTGGCCGTATCGCCGTGGTTCTTGAGCCAGATGAGCGACACGTCGTCGGCCGTTTCCTGGGCAACCGGCACGCCGCCATTGCCAAGCACGGTGGCGACATCGCTCACATCGGCGGTGGCATACGCGTTCTTCGAACCGCTCAGCATGTGAAGCTTCTTGAGGTCGATCGGCGACTGGCCGTGTTTGCCGCCGACGATGAACAGCGTCGAATGCAGGAGATGGCCCGCTTTGAGCGCATCGTACATCTGGCCCAGCGAGGCATCGACGAAGTCGAGCGACTGCTCGAGCGGCAGTGTCGGCGTCCCGGCTGCATCGAGATAGCCGCCACGCGTCGTGGTCGTGCCTTCCATCGCGGACGTGACCTTCTGTCCGACGCTCACCGCCTGAAAGTTCATGCCGAAGATCGCGGGTACGCCCACCTGCTTCGTCCCGGTCTGATCGAGCCCATGAATCCAGTTCAATACGACCTTGACCTTGAAGCCGTCATAAGCCCGGGTATAGATCGGGTCGGCGGTCCAGTCGTCGGTCGCGGGCGCACCCGGAAAGCCATTGGCTTGCAGGGAGGTCGAGTTGATCTCGGGCGCGTAGAGTTCGTCGAGACCCAGCCCCGAAGGCCCGTTCACGATCTCGTACGCCGGGTGCTTGTCCGACCAGGCGGTGCGCATGCCGGCCTGATGAATGATCTCGAAGATCGTGTTCGTGCCGTTCTTGAGATACAGATGCGGCCAGACCTGCACGCAGGCGCCGCCGGCCGTCTTGCGCAGCGGGAGCTTCGCGGGATTGATGTGCGGATTGCGCGGGTCGAACGCGGCTCCCGCGGGCGGCGATCCGCCGTCGAGCTGGGTGAGATCCCAGTCGAGCGCTTCGAAGTTGGTCACCTCCGTGCCGGGTATGCGCGTGCAATTGCTGCCCGGCGGGTACAGGGTCGCGTCGTAGGTATCGTCATAGAAGACGCCGTGGCTCAGCGGGCTGCCGCCGGTTGCGAAGGCGAGGAGGCCGGGATACGAGTCGGAAGGCCTGGATGTCGATGCGTGGGTGTACTCGACACCGTGTTTGACGAGCTTCGCGAAGGTGGATTGCGGGTGTGTCTTGATGTAGTTTTCCAGGTCGGCCTCGTGCATCCCGTCCACACTGATCAGCAAAACGTGCGTGTATCGCTGGTTGTGATCGCCATCCTGATCCTGCGCTGTCGCGGCCATGCTCGCAAACGCCAGCACGCTCGCACTGACGATTGCCCTGACTCCAAACCATTTTCCGAACGCGTTCATTCTTCACCTCTTGATATGAATTATGAATTGGGCGCGAAAGCGCCCTAGAGGAGATAAGTCGCGGAATGAGAAAATGCCGTGAAAGATTACTTTCGGTTGTCTTCCACAGGAGCGCGGGAGGCTTGAGGGACGTGCGCTTGACTCAATGTAACAGGTTGTATCAGGGCAGCGCGGCTATTCCATGACGTTGTGAATGCAGCGATCTCTTTCGACCGATTAATCCATTCATGATGTCAATCTGGAATCCTGATGATAACGTTTATCATTTATTGCGCTAATCGTCTAACCAGCCGAACTCGCCCCGTTCAGATCGATGTCATTGCCCTTTTCGCGCTCGAGCATATCGAGCGCGAGCACGCGTCCGACATCGCGCACGAACGCTTCCATGATCGCGAGAGATTCCGGGCTGCCCGGCACACAGTCTTCGGGATTCCGCTTTCCCTGTGCCCGTCTGATCGCGCGGATGCTGGCTTCCAGCGCCCGTGCTTCTGCCCAGATCGGATCGTCTTGCGGTGGTTTGGGTTGTTCGTGCGCCATGCTGGGATTTTCGGCGGCCGGCACACAAACTTTAGCGTCTGGGCGTGACTTGTTGAACGGCTAGGGCGCGGCCTTCGCGATGAGGTCCTGCAGACGGGCCATCGAGCGCTGATCCAGCGGGTGCATCTCGCAACCCACGCGGCTCCATCCTCTTTCCTGATCCTCGGAGATCCAGCGAACATCGAGCGCGACGGCCAGGACGATGTCGTCTTCGTCGTCGATCGGCGCCGACTGCAGCCACCCCGAGACCGTCTCTCCCCGGAAGAGCAGTCCGTTGCGCGCGTGCAGGAGCGCCCCGCGCGAGCTAAGGTCAGCGACCTGTGCGAGCGCCCTACCGTCCTTGTTCAGAAGCACAGGGGCGAACAACAGCGGCGTACGGACCTCCCGACGCATATCCAGACCACTTCGCATACGCATTACACCTGTTTCAACGTTTCATTTTTATTGAGCGTCGGGATTTTAACGTGACTGCGCACAATTGAGCGCCTGAACAGTCTGGCCGCTCTTCGCGCGCCCCCAATTCGCCCTGGCGAAATAGCGATTGCCTGCCCTCAAGTTGCGCGGATCTATCGGCGCGCCGCCTACATTTGTCCGCTTCCGGCGCTCATCGACAACGCCAACGCGGCGCAGCGGACCTGCGAAGGCCGCGAGCGCTGCATCACCCTGCTCGACGAGTTGAAGGACATGATTCGCCATCTGGGTGCCCTGAGCAACCGGCTCGCGACGTACTCCATGCTCAAGCCGGGCAGCGTGACGATGGATACGCCGTCGCTGGGCGAACTCGACGCGCGCTTTTTCCAGACGATGCAGAAGATCGGCGAGATCCGCATGGACGAAGACGCGCACCTCGACCGGTCGGTCACCCGGGCGTCGCGTGATTCGCAAATGGCCTCGGCGCTCCTGCTCGGTTCGGGACTGGCGGCGGCGACTCGCTCGGCCACCGCATCGGCGACGCGCTGCTGGCCCAGATCGCGCGGCGCATCGAGCGCGTCGTCGGCGAGCGCGGGACGGTGGCGCGTTATGGCGGCGACGAATTCATGGTCATCGCGGACGGCGCAGCGCCGTTGCTCGAACCGCTGCTCGACGCACTGCTCGCCGCGATGACGGAACCGATCCAGGTCGCGGGTCACGAACTCTTCATCGAGGCCAGCATCGGCATCAGCCTCTACCCCGCCGACGGCGACGATGCCGACGCGCTGGTGCGCAATGCCGACGCCGCGATGTATCTGGCCAAGCAGAACGGCCGCAATCAGTACCAGTTCTATCGCCCGGAATTGAGCGAAGCCGCGACCTCGCGCTTGCGCATTTCGACGCGCCTGCGCCAGGCGTTCCGCAACGGCGGGTTGACCGTGCTGTATCAGCCGCAAATCGATATGGCGTCGGGCACGATGATCGGCGCCGAGGCGCTTCTGCGATGGACCGATGCAGAACTCGGCAGCGTGTCGCCGGCGGTGTTCATTCCGGTCGCCGAGGAAACCGGGCTGATTCGCGGCATCTCTCGCCGCGCGCACGTTGGCCGGTCTGCGGGAGATGGGCGTGCGCGTCGCCATCGACGATTTCGGCACGGGTTATTCGAGCCTCGGGTATCTCAAGCGCTTTCGAGTCGATCGCCTCAAGATCGACCGCGAATTCGTGCGCGAGATTGGCCAGGACACGGAAACGGAAGCGATCACGCTCGCCGTCATCGCCGTGGCGAAGGCACTTGTACAGCCGAGCCGTCAGCGCCGGCGCAATCGCCGACATCGCGGCGAATGCGGCGGTGCGCCCGGTGCCGCTGCCCGCGTGAACCCGCGCTACGGCGCGCTCGCGCGGTGCGACTGCTCGCGGCGAACACAGAGCACGGGCATCGAGCAGGTGAATCCGGTCGTCACGGTGATGGATCGCGTCACCCTGGCCGCAGTAGGACCAAAGTCCGATTGTCGATTGATCCACGACATGGGATTCGTCTAGTTTCCGCTTCAGCGTGTTGAATGCAGTAGCCCACAGGAAGGCAGCGATGAGACATTCGATGTAGGCGTGCGTCGGTAGTGTTCCCGTTCGTGGAGGCCACAGCATCATGCGCGATCAGTTCACGTCGCACCGCAAATCCGGCTTTCGTCTCCCCGTTCTCGAATGGGTTCGCGGCTACCAGACATCGTGGATCAAGCCCGACATCGTCGCGGGCGTCACGGCGGCGGCTGTCGTGTTGCCCAAAGCGATGGCTTACGCGACCGTTGCCGGACTGCCCGTCGAGGCCGGACTCTACACGGCGTTTGTGCCGATGGTGATCTACGCGCTCTTCGGCACGTCGAGGCCGTTGAGCGTCAGCACCAGCGCGACGCTGGCCATCCTGAGCGCGGCCGCGCTCGCTGAGGTTGCACCGGGCGGCAATGCCGCCCAGCTGGCCGTCGCGACCGCTACGCTCACGCTGCTCGTCGGCCTCTTCCTCGCTCTCGCTGCCTTGCTCAGGCTGGGGTTTGTCGCGAACTTCATTTCCGAGCCCGTGCTGACGGGTTTCAAGGCCGGCATCGCCGTCGTCATCGTGCTCGATCAATTGCCAAAACTGATTGGCATTCATGTCGTGAAAGGAACGTTCTTTCATAACGTGTATGCGCTCGCTGCCGGGCTTCCCCATGCGTCTATGGCGACGGTTGCAATGGGCGCACTGACGATCGCTGTGCTGGTCGCGCTCGAACACTGGTATCCGAAGTCCCCGGCCCCGCTCATTGCGGTGGCGCTCGGGATAGCGTGTGTCGCCTTCGCAGGCGTGCAGCGGTACGGCGTGGAGATCGTCGGCCAGATCCCGACCGGACTGCCTTCGTTCGTGATGCCGGATCTGTCGCTGATCGACGGGCTCTGGCCAGCGGCGGTGGGCATCGCCTTGATGAGTTTTACCGAAACGATTGCTTCAGGGCGCGCATTCGCGCTCAGCGGGGAACCCGTTCCGCTGCCGAACCGCGAACTGCTGGCGACGGGTCTGGGCAACGCGGTGGGCGCGCTGTTCGGCTCGATGCCCGCGGGCGGCGGGACGACCCAGACGGCCGTCAACCGGCTGGCCGGTGCGCATTCCCAACTGGCCGAACTCGCCACCGCGGCCGTGACGCTCGGCACCATGGTGCTGCTCGCGCCCGTCATCGGTCTCATGCCGCATGCCACGCTCGCTGCCGTGGTGATCGTCTATTCGATCGGCCTGCTCAACCCGGCGGACTTTCGCGCGATCCTCGCTATCCGTCGTACCGAGTTTGTCTGGGCGGTCGTGGCGCTGGTGGGCGTCGTGCTGCTCGGAACGCTAAAGGGCATTTTGATCGCCATCGTCGTTTCGCTCGTGGCGCTCGCCCATCAGGTCTCCGATCCGCCTGTGTACGTGCTGCGGCGCAAACGCGGCACGAACGTATTCCGGCCGATTTCGGACGAGCATCCCGACGACGAGGACTTTCCCGGACTGCTGCTCCTGCGTCCCGAGGGGCGAATTTTCTTTCTCAACGCTTCCAACATCGTGCACAAGATCATGCCGCTCGTCGCCCAGACGCGCCCCAGGGTCATGGCGCTCGATATGCGGGCGGTATTCGATGTGGAGTACACAGCATTGAAGATGCTGACCGAGGCGGAGAGGAAATGTCGTGAGAGTGGGATCGAAGTCTGGGTCGTGGGCCTCAATCCCGAGGTGTTTGCCGTTGTCGAGAAAGCGCCGCTCGGCAGCGTGCTCGGACATGAGCGCATGTTTCTCAATCTCGAACAGGCGCTAGCCGCATGGCGGCAGGCGCAGCATGCCGTGTCGCGCGATCGCGTATCTTCTCCCAACATCGATCCCGGACAGAGAACGCCATGAGCGCTCATCTCCTCGTGCAAGAGGCCATATGAATACCACTACCCCGACACAGCAGAGCGCGGCCGAAAAGCGCGAGCCCATACTCAATACGGTCGAGCGCGTGACCGAACTGTGCTTTGGCCTGTTCATGGCGTTGACGTTCGTCGGCGCGGTCAAGGCCGTCACAGCGGGCGAGGACGCCGGCCGCAAACTGTTCCTGGCCGCGCTCGGATGCAATCTCGCCTGGGGCCTCGCCGACGCCGTGATGTATCTTGTCCGCACACTCGCGGATCGCGGACAGCGCCTGACACTCGCCTTGACCGTGAAGCGCGAACCGGAACGCGCCGCTGCGGTGCGGGCGTTGCGCGCCGCGTTGCCGAAGGCGCTGGAGCCGCTCGTCGACGATGAAGAACTCGAGTTGATTCGCGCGCGCCTCGCTGCGGCGCCTACGCTGCCACCTCGCGCGCATTTCAAGCGCGATGACTTTCTTGGGGCACTGGGCGTTTTTCTGCTCGTCGTCATATCGACGTTCCCCGTCGCGCTGCCCTTTATCCTCGTGAGGGATCACACAGTCGCGCTCGTCATCTCACGCGTACTCACGCTCGCGATGCTCTTCACTGCCGGTTTTGCGCTAGGACGCTACACCGGCGCGGGCGCGATGAAAGCGGGCTTCGCCATGACGCTGCTTGGGATCGTGCTGACGGTGGCGATCATCGCGCTGGGCGGCTAGCCGTCAGTTGCGATGGGCGCGGCCGTTGATGCTGGCGCTCCGGGCCTGGCAGGCGGGCGTGCCGTAGACATCGCCCGGATGGCAATTCAGGTTTTCGCCTGGTCCACCGGTGGATAGACGATCGACCCATCAGGTCGAACGACCGCACCCGCCGTCAGCCGCGCGGGTTCGTGTCGTTGCGCACTCATGATGTGTATGACTGTTTCGCCTCGCGCGATCAGATAGTCGGCGATGATGCGTCGGTGACACCGCCACCACACGGCTTCCGAGCACATCACGGCACAACGCCTGTCGTGCCCCTGTTCGACCAGATGATCGATGCCCGCGTGAAACGCTTCGGAAAGCGCATAGTCGGCGTAATGATGAAAGCTGCTGTTGATCCAGAAGCCATTGACGTCTCCGGATACGGTTCGCGATTTTCCGCGCAGCCCACCGAGTACGGTTTCGTGTTCATACGAGATATCGCATGCCGCAAGCGCAGCAGGCAGGGTTTCCTCGTTGAATTGCGGGTTGGTTCTCGACCTGGGCATTTTTCTCACGTCGACGAGCATGCCGATGTCCGCACCCCTCAATAGCCCGATAAATTCATCGAGGGTGCGGTCGGAATGGCCGATCGTGAAGAACGGGAGGGTCACACTTCCCACCTGCGCGTGAACAATAGCTGGATGACTCGCCGAGCGCTTATTATGCGCCTCCAGCAAGGAGGCGCGCGCTCGTGATTTCGAGCCCGTCGTGCCTCATCATGCGAGGGCGCTAGTCGTGCGAACCCTGGGCGGCCGGTCGCGCAGCAGCAGCGGCATCAGCCTCCGGTTGGCCGTCTGCGCCGCCCACTCGCAATAGGCGGCGCTGCCGAGCACCCAGCCCTCGAGCGTCGCCTGCATCAGGTTGTTGACTTCGCATTCGTCTGGAGGCTGTGCGCCCAGATCGCGGTAAGACTGGTGGCGCTCGAACGGCGTATTGCCGAGCGCCCGGTAGAGCGGATGATCCTTGATGAACCTGTCGACACGCAGCCCGACGTGGTGCGTGTAGCTCGACCACGGGTAGTTGCCCGGCTCGGCCACGAGGCGGTTGCGCACCGGCGCATGATCGATGACCTGGCTCGCGAGCAGGAAATAGCGGTCGGGTTCAACGATTGTTGCCCGGTACTCGCCACGCCACATCGCACCGCGGCGTCCGTGGCGGCGGTTGAACGTCTCGACATAGCGGCGGCAAACCGCCTGCATCGCCATGGCCACGCTCGATTCGTATGAAGGCGTGACAAGGAACTGCACCGCGTCGGGCATGAGCACCCACGCGTGGATGGCCAGATCGGCGACGCGCGCGGCGTCCGCCAGGCAGGCGAGGAAGTAAAGGTAGTCTCCTTCGTCGAGGAATGCGGGCCCCGTGAGCCCCTGCAAGATAACGTGCTGCGGTTGTTCTGGGACGTAGTGCCGTGCAAGCCGTGTCATGCTGAATTAACCGGAAATCCGATGTGGGAAAGCGATCCGACGGGTATCGGTCGCCTGACGCTGCGTGAGTGCATCTACGATCAAATTCTATGGGGCGCGCGCGTGCGTCTGCGTCGCGAACAGGCCTTTTTTATGGCCTCAATTCGCCGATTTGCCGATCGCAACGCGCGCCTTTTTATGCCGACGCTGAATAGCCGTCGCACCGCGATCCGGAACCACTAAGTCATGGCAACACGAGCGTACGGTCTCCCTTCGCAGCGCACCTGAACCGGTCAATGTTCGCCGCCAAGTGTTTCGCGATTTCTATTAATAGGAATCCGAACGATAACGGGCGCGCCGCAGCCCGAAATGTCGACGAACCGACACCCGGGCTAACCCAACCGGTTCAGTCGGTGCGCGACGCCGCCGCCACGAACGCTTCGGCCTGCAGCGCGACGCGCCACGGCGTCCACGCCATATCAAAAGCTTTTTCCGCGCGCCGCGCATCGAGCCGGATGTCCTGTTGCCACAGCCGCGCGAGCGAAGGCGGCAGCGGCGCCGGCACCTTCACACCGCCCAGTTTGCGCCCCGCGATCTCGGCAATCTTCAGCGCAGGCGCCCACACCTTCGTTTCGAGCGCGAGACGCCGCGCACCGATCCGCTCCACCGGCGTCGCCCCCAAAATACGTGCGTACGCGACGAAGTACTCGTTCCAGCGCGGCGCCTGGGCCATCGCCAGGTTGTAGGCCTGTGCGCCCGAAGCCGGCGTGCGCAGCGCAGCCAGCGCCGCCTGCACGACGTCGTCGATGTGCACGAGATTGCTGCAACCGTCGCCAGCGGCGCCGAGGTCGCCCAGGCGCCGCGCGCGCAGCAGCTGCGCAATGCGTGCCGACCATTGCGGACTGCCGCCTCCATAAATGCAGCCCGGGCGCAATATCGTGAGCGCAGGCAGCGAAGCGAGCAGTCGTTCCGACTCGACCTTGGCATGGCCATAGGGGCTCGCGGCGTCGAGCACGGCTGCTTCGTCGATGCGGCCTTCGGCGGCGCCGTACACCGCCATCGAACTGAAGTGGACCACGGGCAGCGGCGCACCGCGTGCCTCCAGCGCGGCAGCCAGCGCACGCGCATTTGCGACGATCGTCGCCGGCGCACCTGCCACGCAGTTGACCACGCCGTCCACGTCGGCCAGCGCGGCGGCGAGCGACGCGGGGTCCGCCGCATCGACACGGCGCAAGCCGCTCCCTTGCCTGCGCGAGGCGGCAACCGGCTCGGCCCATTCGGTACTGTTTAGCGCTTTCACCAGATGGCGGCCGACAAAGCCGGTCGCACCGAGAACGAGAATACGGGCTTTCATCACGCGGGTTCGGAATGGTTTGCAGTGGGAACGGACAGCGCGCCGATATCGGCGGCGCCCTTGAGGTGTTCGGCGAGCCGCAGTGCGAGCGCGACGATGGTCAAGGTCGGATTCGCCTGGCCCGAAGTCGGGAACACCGCGGCGCCCGTCACATAGACGTTGTCCGCTTCGTGCAGCCGGCAGTCGGCATCGACCACGCTCGTGCGCACGTCTCGCCCCATGCGCGCCGTGCCGATGTGATGGCCGCCATAGGCGCCGTAGCGCGTCATTTCGGCTTCGACCTGCGCGGGGTCGTAGCTGAAGCGGCCGACGCCCGCGCGCTCGACCTCGTGCGCGAGCGCGGCGAGCGCACGGCTCACGGTCGCGACGTCCTGTTGCGTGTAGCGCCAGTCCACATGAATGCGGCGCAGGCCGAGCGTATCGGTTTCGTCGCCGAGCGTGACGCGGCTCGCCGGATTGGGCTCCTGCTCCGCGTGGAAGTCGAGCGAGAAGCACAGATTCGCGGGCCGCACGATCACCGAGGGGAACTTGCGCGCGGCCAGCGTGCGCCGCCGCAGCCAGTGCCACAGGAAACGCGCCGTGTTCGGCGCGTCGGCAACGACGTTATTCAGGTGCGCGAGCGTGGAGCCCGCATAGCCTTCTGGCGTGCCGTCGTAGAGGCGCTTTGCGTATTCGTAGGGCACGATGCCGCGCGCGAGATACAGCGCGGAGAGGATGCCGTTGCCGTGCCCGGCGTCCGGAATGCGCGGATGATGCAGGCGCGCAATGAAGTTGCCCGCGCGCAGCGCGGCTTGCTGCTCCGGGCGCAGCGCGAGGCGGCGGCGGCAATAGATACCCTCTTCCGTCACCTCGTAGCCGTGCCACACCGACTGCGCCGCCGCGAGATCGAGCGTGCCGATCGTGCCCGCAAGATGGCTCATGTAATAGCGGCCCACCGCATCATGGGCGTTGCCGAGTCCCCGGCCGCTCGGCCCAGGGCTGTTGAGCAACAGGCGTGGCACTTCTAGCCCGCCGGCCGCGAGCACGTAGGCGCGCGCGGCCACCTCGAACGTTGCGCCGCCCGTCGCGTCCGTCGCGCCCGTCGTGTTCAGTACGCGCACCTGGGCCGCGCCGACACGCCGCGTCGGACCCGCCAGCATCGGCAGGCGGCACAGGTTCGCATGCTGGAGCACGCGCACGCGGCCTTTCGCGAGGCGCGCCCGGTAACGCTGACCGAAATCGGTCGGGCAGCTGAAGCGCTCGAGCGTGTGCGTCGAAAACACGTCGCTGGCATAGCCGCCGATCATCGGGCGCAGCGGCGAGGCGAACGCGCCTTCGGCCGTATAGGCGAATTCGCCCGCTTCGCACAGCGCGTTGGCTTGCGGGTAGTGGCGCAGCACATCGGCGAAGGCGATCGGCCAGCCGCTGTGCGCGACGTAGTCGCGCGCCTCGAAGTCGAGCGCGTCGAGCGGCATGCAGCGGCCGCCCCACAGCGTGGTCGAGCCGCCGAAGCGGCGCACACGGTAGTTGTCCGGCGGCGGGTGAAGCGCCGCATTCGCCACCGTGCCCGCGTACAGCTGCTGGGTGGCGGGCTCGGGCGCATCGCCGCCGCTCTCCAGCACGATCACGTCGAGCCCGCTCTCCTCCAGCGCGAGCGCGAGCGCAATGCCGGCGGCACCGGCGCCCACAATGCACAGGTCCGCGCGCAGCGTCGTGCCGGCGGGAATCTCACGGGCGTCGGTGATCATCGTCTGTCATGAACGGTAAAGGAAAAACGGGCCGCGGCGATAGTAGCCGATCGCACGCATGCAACCGCCGGCGCAAGCAGAGAAATTTCAGACGCATGCCGATTTTTGTCTCTAAAAAAACACTGTTGTGTTACCCACCGCACCGACACAGCAGTAAGATTCTGTCTGAAGTCCAAAGCGCCTTGGCAAAAGCCAGGAGACCAGAAAAAAACATAACGTTCGACGCATGACGGGGTGGCACGACGCCGGTTCAACGGGCGCCGTGCGTGGCTCACGTCGTGTGCGCACGTCGGGGTCACAAAAACAGGATGAGCACGCCTTACATAACGGCGGCGCCGCAGGCAGCCGCACGGGGTGTCTTCAAGCCGAGCATTCCCTTGTTCGGACTCAATATCGCCGCCGTGTCGTTCGACACCGCGCTCGACGTGCTTTGTGCCGCCGCCGTGCAGCGCGACGGCCGGGCGCGGGTGGCGGTCACGCCGAACGTCGATCACGTGGTGCGTCTCGACACGCAGCCCGACCTTCAACGCCTTTACCGCACCGCCGACTTCCTGTTCGCGGACGGCATGCCCGTTGTCTGGGCGAGCCGCCTGTTCGGCGCGCCGCTGCCGGAACGCGTGACCGGCTCGGACCTGTTGCCCGCGCTGTGCGAGCGCGCCCGCGCGGGCGGCTGGAAAGTCGTGGTGGTGGGCGGTCGTCCGGGCCACGAAGCCACGCTCCTGAATGGCTTCGCGCAGCACTATCCTGGCCTCGACGTCGAGGTGATCGCGCCTTCCATGACGTTCGTTCCGACCGGCCCCGAGGGCGATGCGGTGGCCGAGCGCGTGCGCGCGGCCGCGCCCGATATCGTGTTCGTGTGCCTCGGCATGCCCAAGCAGGAACGCTGGGCCCTGCATCACGCCAGCAAGCTGCCGGGCGGCCTCATGCTGTGCGCGGGGGCGGCCGTCGAGTTCGCCGTCGGCCTGCAGCAGCGCGCCCCCGTGTGGATGCAGCGCTGCGGCCTCGAATGGTGCTGGCGCATCAAACAGGACCCCGCGCGCCTGTGGCGCCGCTACCTCGTGGACGACCGCCGCTTCTTCGCCATCCTCTGGCGTCACTGGCGCATGGCGCGCACGCAGCAGCGCGCGGCGTAAGGTCGCCGATGCGAGCGCGGCCGGCTCAGGTCCGGCCACGTCTCGCGCGGCGCACGCTTCACACCGCATTGCGGCCCGAGACGATCGACGGGATCGTCTTCAGCAGGATCTGCAGATCGAGCCATAGCGACCAGTGCGTGATGTAGTAACGGTCGTACTCCACGCGGCGCTGCATCTTGTCGGGCGTATCGGTCAAGCCGCGCAGCCCGTTGATCTGCGCCCACCCCGTGATGCCCGGCTTCACGCTATGGCGCAGCATGTAGCCGGAAATCAGCTGCCGGTACTCTTCGTTGTGCTCCGCCGCGTGTGGACGCGGACCCACGAGACTCATCGAACCGCCCAGCACGTTGAAGAGCTGCGGCAACTCGTCGAGCGAAGTCCGGCGCAGATAGCGCCCTACGCCCGTGATCCGGTCGTCGCCGTTGCGTGCCTGGCGCACACCCTGCTCTTCTGCATCTTCCTCGCTCTGCGCCGCGACGCGCATCGAGCGGAATTTGTGCACGACGATCGCCCGGCCGTGCTCGCCGTTGCGACGCTGCCTGAACAGCACCGGACCCGGTGAATCGAGCCGGATCACCAGAGCGATCGCGAGCATGACTGGCCACAGCAGCGCGAGCAGCAACGCCGCGCCGGCAATGTCGACCGCGCGCTTGAGCATGCGCGAAAGCCCCAGAATCGGAACGTCGTGCAGAGCGAGCAGCGGCACCCCGGCGAGGTCCGCGCCGGTCGTCGCGACGTCTTCGAGATAATGCAGCTCGGGCACGAGATAGATCGCGGCCGTTGAATCGTAGAGGCGCGACACGATGTCGGCCGTGATGTCCTTCACTGCCGTCGCGTCGGCTCGCACCACCCCGGCCTGCCCCATGGCGAGGAACACGATTTCGTAGTCGTTCGCGTGGATGCGCGCGGCGGCGTCTTCATAGCGGCCGAGATACGGCGGCAGCGTTTCCCCGTCACGCGGCGCAGCGGGCGCATCGTTGTAATAGCCCTTCACGTGAATGCCGAGAATCGGCGAACGCTGCAGGCGCAGGTTCAGCTTGCGCGCCTCGCTACCCATGCCGAAGAACACCGCACGGCGCAGGTTGCCGGGCGCGTTGTTGACGCTGTGGGCCACGCCGCGCAAAACAGCGAGGCCGACGAGTTGCAGCGGCAGCGCAATGACGGCCCACTGCGCGACCAGCGTGCGCAGGGCCGTCGTGCCGCTATCGCCATGCGTCACGAACAGCAGCACCATGAGCGCGATCGGCAGCCGGCACCACCGCCACGCGCCGCGGCCCAGCATCCACCATAGATGACGCGCGCTGGCAATCAGGTGAAAGCGCGCAAACACGACGAACGCGGCCACGGCGAACGCGCCTGTCAACGCACGCGTGTACGGCGTGTCGCCGCTCTGTCCGCGCAGCAATAGCAGCGCGACGAGCGCGCCCGTATTGAGCGCCGCGCTGATGACACCGACCAGCGCCATAAAGAGGCGGTGATGGTGGGTCGACTGGGTGGACATGACGGGTTCGGCCAGTATGTGCGACTGTTTGATACGCCTGATTGGCATGACGGCGGGATTAGACCGCGAGGGGAATGACCGTCTGCGCAAGGCGCAACAGCGGCAAGCGGCGGCAGACGATTCGCCGGAAAGGCGAAACGCGAGTCTCAAACGCTTGCGATTAAACACACAATCCGAACGTACGCGCTTTTTTTAAACATGGAGCGCAATTCGTAGTGCAAGACGGCCGCTCCCCGTCGGCCTGATGACGCGGACTCCTTTTCCGGCAGCGCGAGTGGTCTGGATTCGCGCCGATAGTCCGGAATGGAGAGCGGCCATCCCATATTCGCGCGTATCTTACCAGCGCACTATGAATTTGCGTGCGTCTGAAAGATGACACCGTAAAAACGCGCGAAATTGTGGTGAATTTGCCAATGCAACTGATTTAACGCCGCCGCTATTAATGGGGCAAGTTCGCGACTTTAATAAAAATGAATAACGCTTTTTTGCGCGCGAATGGGGCGAATTGCGTCCGCGCAAACGTTTGATCAAGCGAATCGAAATGCGCGGCGGCGCCCGGCGTTGTCGCCGGGGCGGCTGCGCCGCGCTGTGGCTCGCTCAGTGGCCCGCATAAATCGAGCGCCCGCCGACGCTGGCCATGACCGGTGCGCCCGCGTCCGAGCTGCCCGTCATCGCCACGCCGCCGACCGCCGTGTTGCCCGGCGCGGCCTGCTGGGTCTTTTGCGCCTGCTCCTGAGCCACGATCGCCTCCGCGTGCTGGATGTCATCAGGGTAGTTGACATCCTTGGCCACAGGACGATACCCCGCCTGCTCCACCCGCACGAGATCGGCGATCACTTGAGCACGCGTGACCGGCGCGTTAGCGGGGTTGGCGGTCTGTGCGAAAGCGGCAGCCGGCGCGGCCAGGGCGCAGGCAACGAGCAATGTGGAAACGAGTGCTTTCATGATGTTCACCTCTCAAAGAATGGCCGCCGCATCGGGAAAGGATGCCGCCGCAGCCGCCCTCGGCAATGTCGCGAAGGTTGAGCGCATTCTGGTCGCGCGGCGCTGACGCAAAGCTGACCTGCTGATTACGAGTTCGTTATCTGGGCGCAACGCGCTCACAGCGGCCAACGCGCCTGCGCGGCGAAGATGACAAATCCGTAATGTCGAGGTCAGCACCGGGTAAGCGCGCCCTCCCGATACTTGCGCCACTCCTGCCTCAACCCGGACCCCGTCATGTGGATCGTCAAACTGGCTCTCAGACGGCCCTACACGTTCATCGTGCTGGCCATACTGCTCTTCATCCTCGGGCCGCTCGCCATCATGCGCACGCCCACGGACATTTTTCCGAACATCAATATCCCGGTGGTCAGCATCGTCTGGACCTACAACGGTTTCTCCGCCGAGGACATGGCTCACCGCATCACCTCGAACTACGAGCGCGCGCTGACTTCGGACGTGGATGACATCGAGCACATCGAATCGCAATCGCTCAACGGCGTTTCGGTCGTGAAGGTGTTCTTCCATCCGGGCGCCGACATCAACCGCGCGATTGCGGAGGCGGCGTCGAACTCCGCTTCGATCCTGCGCGTCCTGCCGCCGGGCACGCTGCCGCCGAACATCATCACGTACAACGCCTCCACGGTGCCGGTGCTGCAACTGGGCCTGTCCAGCGCGACCTTGCCCGAGCAGTCGCTTTACGACCTCGGCAACAGCTTCATCCGCACGCAGCTCGCGACCGTCCAGGGCGCGGCCGTGCCGCTGCCCTATGGCGGCAAGATCCGCCAGATCATGGTGCAGCTCGATCCGAAAGCGTTGCAGGCCAAGGGTCTCGCGCCCGCGGACGTCGTCAACGCCGTGAACGCGCAGAACCTCATCCTGCCCGGCGGCACCGCGAAAATCGGTTCGCGCGAATACAACGTGGAGATGAACGGCAGCACGCAAACCGTGGCGGCGCTCAACGACCTGCCCATCAAGACCGTGAACGGCAGCGTGGTATATGTGCGCGACGTCGCGCATGTGATCGACGGCTACGCGCCGCAAACGAACATCGTGCGCGCCGACGGCAAACGCGCGGCACTCCTTACCGTCGAAAAGACCGGCAGCGCCTCGACGCTCACGATCATCCAGCAGGTGAAGGCCATGCTGCCGAAGATCGCGGCGGGCCTGCCGAGCGCGCTCAGGATCACACCGCTCTCCGATCAGTCCGTATTCGTGAAGTCGGCGATCTCGGGCGTGGTGCGCGAAGCGCTCATTGCGGCTTGCCTCACCGCCGCGATGATCCTGCTCTTTCTCGGCAGCTGGCGCGCCACGCTCATCATCGCCGTGACGATTCCGCTCGCCGTGCTCACGTCGCTCATCGCGCTCGCGGCGCTCGGCGAGACCATCAACATCATGACGCTCGGCGGCCTCGCGCTCGCGGTCGGCATCCTCGTCGACGACGCCACCGTCGCCATCGAAAACATCACGCATCACCTGGAGCGCGGCGCGCCGCTGCACGACGCCATCCTCAACGGTTCCGGCGAGATCGCCGTGCCGACGTTCGTTTCGACGCTCTCCATCTGCATCGTGTTCGTGCCGATGTTCCTGCTTTCGGGCGTGGCGCGGTATCTGTTCGTGCCGCTCGCCGAGGCCGTGGTGTTCGCGATGTGCGCGTCGTACTTCTTCTCGCGCACGCTGATTCCCACGCTCGCCATGTATCTGCTGCGCACACGCAAGCCTGACGCTGCACCCAGGCGCGGCATCGCGGGTCTGTTGACGCGCTTTCAGGCGGGCTTCGAACGACGCTTCGAAGCGGTGCGCAACCGCTATCGCGCGCTGCTTCAGGCCGCGATAGCGCAGCGCCGCCGATTCGTCGTGCTGTGGGTCGCGCTGTGCCTCGGCTCGCTCGTGCTCGTGCCGTTCACCGGCCGCGACTTCTTTCCCGCTGTCGATACCGGCGAAATCCGCCTGCATCTGCGCGCGCCCACCGGCACGCGCATCGAGGAGACGGCCCGCCTCACCGACGAAGTCGAAGCGAAAATCCGCAGCGTGATTCCGCCCGCCGAACAGGCCGCGGTGCTCGACAACATCGGCGTGCCGGTGAGCGGCATCAACCTCACGTACGACTCCTCGGACCCCATCGGCCCCGAAGACGCCGACATCCTCATCACGCTCGCGCCGAAGCACAAACCCACCGCGCAATATGTGGCGACACTGCGCAACGTGCTCAACGCGTCGTTTCCCGGCGTGACGTTCGCGTTCCTGCCTGCCGACATCGTGAGCCAGATCCTGAACTTCGGCCTGCCCGCGCCCATCGACGTGCAGATCGTCGGCAACAAGCTCGCGCAGAATCGCGTCGTGGCGAACCGCCTGCTCGACCAGATGCGCGGCGTGCGCGGCCTCGTCGACGCGCGCATCCAGCAGCCCGGCGACGAGCCCACCCTCAACGTCGACGTGGACCGTACGAAGGCCTTGCAAGCGGGCCTCACGCAGCACGACGTGGCGCAAAACCTGCTCATCGCGCTCTCGGGCAGCTCGCAAACCACGCCCAACTTCTGGCTCGATCCGAAGAACGGCGTGAGCTACCCGCTCGTGACCGAGGTGCCGCAATACGATATTCATTCCCTGCAGACGCTCGCCAATATTCCGCTGACGACGTCTCAATCCCTCACGTTCACGCCACAGAACCAGCTCGGGACGCTCGGCACGGTCTCGCGCAGCTCGCAGGAAGCCGTGGTCTCTCACTACAACGTGCAGCCCGTGCTCGACATCTTCGCGTCGACACAAGGACGCGACCTGGGCGGCGTCGCCTCCGACGTGAACCGCCTCGTGAACGCCGCGCGCGCGCAACTGCCGCCGGGCTCATCGATCGTGATACGCGGCCAGGTGCAGTCGATGAACGCCTCGTTCAGCGGCCTCGCAGCGGGCCTCGTGTTCGCCATCGCGCTCGTCTACCTGCTGATGGTCGTGAACTTCCAGTCGTGGCTCGATCCGCTCATCATCGTGAGCGGCCTGCCGGCCTCGCTTGCCGGCATCGCGTGGATGCTGTTCGTCACGCAGACCACGCTCAGCGTGCCGGCCCTCACGGGCACGATCCTCTGCATGGGCATCGCCACGGCCAACAGCATTCTCGTCATCAACACGGCGCGCGAGTCGCTTGCCGCCGGCATGGAACCGCTCGCCGCCGCGCTCGACGCGGGCTTCAACCGCTTTCGCCCGGTGCTCATGACAGCGCTCGCCATGCTGATCGGCATGTTGCCGATGGCGCTGGGTCTCGGCGACGGCGGCGAACAGAACGCGCCGCTCGGACGCGCCGTGATTGGCGGCCTCGCGATCGGCACGCTCTCCACGCTCGTGTTCGTGCCGGTCGTGTTCGGCATGGTGCATGGCTGGCTCGCGCGACGCCGCGCCGCGCGCCATGCCAGCAACGATGCGCAAGCCAGTGCAACCACTCACGTTGAATAAGGAATCCAGATGAAATCGCAGACACCGCACGAAGGACGCGATGCCGCGGCGCCAACCGCAACGCGAGGTCGCACCGCTGTCGTCGTCGGCCTTACCTGCCTCGCCATCGCCGTCACGCTCCTCACGGCGGGCATCGTGCCGCGCCTCGAAGCGCGCACGGCGCAAGCCCGGCAGGTCGCGGCGCAGCGCGAGCTGATCGTCTCCACGCTCACGCCCACTCGCGCACCCGCCACGCAGGACCTGTTGCTGCCCGGCTCTGTCATGTCCTGGGCCGACGCCTCGATCTATGCGCGCACGAGCGGTTACGTGCAGCATTGGTACACGGATATCGGCGCGCACGTGAAGGCGGGCCAGACGCTCGCGCAGATCGACACGCCCGAACTCGACGCGCAACTCCAGCAGGCGCGCGCCGACGAAGCCACCGCACAGGCCAACTATCGCTTCGCCAGCAGCACGGCGCAGCGCTGGCAGACGATGCTGCAGACGCAATCGGTTTCCGAGCAGGACGCCCAGGCGAAAACGAGCGACGCCGCCGCGAAACTCGCCACGCTCCAGGCGGCGCAGGCCAACGTGGCGCGGCTGCAGGAGCTGGTTTCCTACCAGAACGTGACAGCACCTTTCGATGGCGTCATTACGGCGCGCAACGTGCAGGTGGGCGCGCTCGTCACAGCGGGCGGCACGCCCGGCCTCGCCACGATGCCAGGCGAGCTGTTTCATCTCTCGCAGACCGACCGGCTGCGCGTGTACGTGGACGTGCCTCAGGACGACGCGAGCCTCGTCACGCCGGGCACGACCGTCTGGTTGACGACGCAGCAATATCCGGCCCGCCGCTTCGAGGCGAGCGTGGCGCGCAGCGCGAACGTGATCGATCCCGTGAGCCGCACGTTGCGGGTGGAAGTCGATGTGGACAACCACGACGGCGCGCTGATGCCCGGCGCCTACGCGCAGGTGCATCTTGCGCTCACGGCGGCCGCGCCGGCGCTCGAACTGCCTGTGAGCGCGCTGCTGTTCCGCCCGGACGGCGTGAGCGTCGCGGTGGTGGATGTGAAGAGCACGGTGCAATTGCGCAAGGTGACCATCGGCCGCGACTTCGGCACCTACGTGGAAGTCGCAACCGGCCTCGCGCCGACCGATCGCGTCATCAACAATCCCGGCGACGCCATTGCCAGCGGCCAGAGCGTGCACGTGGCGGCGCCCTCGACGGCTACGAAAGCGAAAGCGTAAGCGAGGCTCATCATGTTCGAACGCCCTCTCCCTGCGCTGCGCCGGATCGTCGTCGCCTGCACGGCAGCCTCGCTCGCGGCGTGCACCACGTTGCCGCAGTACAGCGCGCCCCCGCTAGACGTGCCCGCGCACTACGCCACACAGGCAACACAACTCGCGGCGGCGCCCGGCTGGACGGTCGCCACGCCCGCCGACGTCAAACCACGCGGCCCGTGGTGGACCCTCTTCGGCGACAACGACCTCGACCAGCTCGAGGCGCGCGTGGACGTGTCGAATCAGAGCGTGCGCCAGGCCGTCGCCAATCTCGAAGCCGCGCGCGCGATGATCGATTATCAACGCGCGGGCTATGCGCCTACCGTCACGGCGGGCGTGGCGGCGCAGCGTTACCGGACCTCGCAGAATCTCGTGGACCATTCGCTTGCGGGCAAGACGATTCCCGATTATTCGACGGGCCTCACGGCGAGCTGGGAACCCGACTTGTTTGGGCGCGTAAAGGACGCAACCACGGAGGCGCATGCCAACGCGCAGGCTGCGGAAGCCGACCTCGAATCGGTACGCCTTTCGATTACGAGCCAGCTTGCTACGGACTACTTCGATTTGCGTTCGCTCGATCGCCAGAAGAAGCTACTCGACGACACCGTGACCGCCTACACGGCCGCGCTGCGCATCGTGCAGCAGCAACTTGCCGATGGCGCGATCGACGCCTCCGCCGTCGCCCAGGCGCAAACCCAACTGGAAAGCGCGCGCACGGCCGACAGAGACATCGACGTGCAGCGCGCGCAGCTTCAGCACGCCATCGCCACGATGATTGGCGTGCCCGCTTCGACGTTCAGTCTGCCGGCGCGTGTCGATCCCGTCGTCGTGCCGCCGATCCCCGCAGGCGTGCCCTCTGCGCTGCTCCAACGGCGTCCCGATATCGCGGCAGCAGAACGGCGCGTGGCGGCGGCGAACGCGAGAATCGGCGAAGCGCATGCGGCCTTTTACCCCGACCTCACGCTTTCCGCTACGGCGGGCCTTGAAAGCACGTTCTTCGCGCCGTGGCTCAGCGCGCCCAGCCTCTTTTGGTCACTCGGCTCGCAGCTGGCGGGCACGCTCTTCGACGGCGGCCGGCGCGACGCCACCCTAAAAGGCGCGAACGCGCAATACGACGCGGCCGTGGCCGGCTACCGGCAAACCGTGCTGACGGCATTTCAGCAAGTCGAGGACAATCTGAGCGCGCTCGATACGTTGGCCAGCGAAGCCCAAAGCCAGCAGCGCGCCACAGCCGCCGCGCAACTCTCGCTCAAGCTCACCACCAACCGCTACCAGGCGGGCGCGGTGAACTATCTCGATGTCGTGACGGCACAGACCATCGCGCTCTCGAACGAACGCAACGAGGAGCAGGTCGCGGGCAGAAGGCTCGATGCGAGCGTGCATCTGCTAGAGGCGCTCGGTGGCGGTTGGGACCGCGCGGCGCTGGGCAACTTGAGCGCTAAGGGCGGGCGAACGTCAGGATGAAACGCGTGAGCACCGCGTCGCTTTCGGCGCGTGCCGAGCCGCCGTGCAGCGCCATGATCGTGCGCACGATCGCGAGCCCCAGCCCCGCCGAAGCGCCCGCGCGCGGCTCGCGATGGCGCGACGCATCCGCGCGATAGAAGCGGTCGAAAATGCGCTCCAGCAGCGCGGCTTCGAGGGGCGTGCCCGGATTGGCCACCGTGACCTCGACGGCCTCTGGCGTCTGCTCGACGCTCAGTGTGATCTCCGCGCCGCGCGGCGTATAGCGCAGCGCATTGGCGAGCAGGTTGCCCACGGCGCGCCGGAACAGCTCCTTGTCCGCACGCAGGCGGCCCTCGCCCTGCACGCGGATCTGCACGCCCGCCTCGTCGGCCAGACCTTCGAAGTAGTCGGCGATCTGCGTGAGCGCATCGTGCACGTCGAACTCCGCGAGCGTCGTCATGAACTGCGGGTGCTCCGCGCGCGCGAGAAAGATCACGCTTTCGATCATGCGCGAAAGCCGTTCGCATTCCTCGAGATTCGATTCGAGCAGCGCTTCGTATTCGGCCGTGGTGCGCTCACGCGCGAGCGCCACTTCGTTCGCGCCGCGCAGGTTGCCGAGCGGCGTGCGCATGTCATGCGCGAGGTCCGCCGTGTATTGCGACATCCGCTCGAAGCCGCCGTGCAAACGGTCGAGCATGGCGTTGAGCGACTTCGTGAGCGTGTCAAGCTCGCTCGGCGCGCGTTCGACTTCGATGGGCGTATCGAGCCGGTCCACCGTGACCGTAGCAGCACGCGCCGCCATCTCGCGCAGCGGCCGCAGCGACTCGCGCACGAGCATCCAGCTCATGAGGAACGCGAGCAGCATGCCCGCCAGGCCGAAGCCG
Source organism: Paraburkholderia sp. CNPSo 3076 (assembly GCF_026343935.1). NCBI lineage: Bacteria > Pseudomonadati > Pseudomonadota > Betaproteobacteria > Burkholderiales > Burkholderiaceae > Paraburkholderia > Paraburkholderia sp. CNPSo 3076. Next base: position 61,795 of record NZ_JAPMAL010000027.1, read on the forward strand.
TAGAGCCGCTCGCGATAGTGGTCGAGCAGACGCCAGCGGTCGGTCATGTCGCGCGCGATGACGATGGTGACGGGCGTGCCGTCCGCCAGTGCGGCATCCGTGGCGAGTCCGCGCACGGGTACGCCGCGCGCGTTGCGCCACTCCACGACGTCGCCTTCGGTAATGCGTTGCGTCGGAGGGAGGCGCCGTGCGAGCGCCGCTTCTGGAAACGCCGCGTCCGCAATGGCCGCCGTGTTGTGCTCGACCAGTTGCGCGCCGCCGGTGCCGAGTATTTCCATGGAAAGCGCGGGATTGCCGAGCACCTGGCTCGTGAGCCGCTCCGCATGTTCACGCACGTCGTGCTCGTTGTGCAGCTCCTGGGCGAGGCGGCGCGTATGCCGCGAGATCAGCACGATATCGAGATCGTCCTGCTGCTTCACTTCGCGGTCCAGCGTGAAATAGAGCGTGCTGCCCACGAGCGCGAATACCGCGAGCGTAGTGCCCGCGAAACTCAGCGCGAGGCCTGTGGCGAGCGAGCGCACAGCCATGCGCGGCATCAGGCGTTCCCTTTGATTTCAGCGACGTAGCCCACGCCGCGCACCGTGTGGATCAGCTTGACGTCGAACGCGTCGTCCACCTTCGCGCGCAGGCGGCGGATGGCGACTTCCACGACGTTGGTGTCGCTGTCGAAGTTCATGTCCCACACGTATGAGGCGATTTGCGTGCGCGTGAGCACTTCGCCCTGGCGGCGCACGAGCAGTTGCAGGAGCGAGAACTCCTTCGGCGTGAGGTCGATGCGCGTGCTCCCGCGTTTCACGCGCCGGCGCGTGACGTCCACTTCGAGGTCGCCCAGCAGCAGCACGTCGCTCTCGCGCGGCGGGCCGCGGCGGGCCAGCGTGCGCACGCGCGCGAGCAGTTCGACGAACGCGAACGGCTTGACGAGGTAGTCGTCCGCGCCGAGCTCCAGGCCCTTCACGCGGTCGCTGATATCGTCGCGCGCGGTGAGGAACAGCACCGGCGTGGTGTGCGTGGCGCGCAGCGTTTTGAGCACCGTCCAGCCGTCCATTTCGGGCAGCATGACGTCGAGCACGATCACGTCGTAGGCGGCCTCTTTCGCGAGAATCAGGCCTTCCGCGCCGTCCGCGGCAACGTCCACGGCATAGCCGGATTCCTCGAATCCCTTCTTCAGATACGCGCCGGTCTTCGGCTCGTCTTCGATCACAAGAATGCGCATCGCCGTTCAGTTCTGAGTGCGTCCGGCTCAATTGTATGCGTTGTGCCGCTTGCTGCGCGTCCGGGCGGCGCGCCTGGCATGGCCGCCCAGCTCCTGCGGGATGCATTTCGAACGGTCGTATCGAATCTGCCTTGAGGGACTTGCGAAGAAGTTATCGGGTATTGTGCATGCAAACACCCGCTCAAACGCCTCGAAGCCTTTGCGTTCCTGGCTGCAAGCCTTATGCGGTGCGGGTTTCAGCCGTGGTGCCCCGGCCCACGCCCCGGCGCTCCGCTCCATTTATCGCTCTCCTTCGCCGCGGCGATGAGTTTTGGCCTCGAACGGCCCCATTCATGATCGAAAACACCGGCCGATAAGCAGCGGTCAGCGGGACAACCCAATCGAAAAACGACGGAGATCACGCATACCGAATCATCGACCCGACCGAACCATCAGGGAGAAGCCGCTCTCCGGCCCGGCAAACAGTTCGTTTCCCGACCGACACACGCGGCGTGACACCCACTGCAACGACGCGTTCATCGAAGCCAGCGGCCTTTCCCGCGAAGCCCTGATCGGGCAGCCTCATAACGTCGTGCGCGTGCGCCGGCCGGGGAGCATATGCAGTTTGCGCAGGCCATGCGGCCGTCACTTGACCACCTCATTGCGAATCTGGGTGAAGAAATCGCCCAGGCGCACCTTTCCGGTGTCCGGCTGCCGCCAGTGGCCGGCGAACTCAGCGCCGTAATGGACACCTACCGCGCGTCGATGTCCAGCCGTTTGCACTGAAGCCGTTACCCACATCTTGAGCCGCCGTCCGAAAAATCTGCTCAGCACAACTGACAGAACGGGGCATGCACATCGCCAGCGAAGCGTAAGTAATGCTAATCAGGTATCTCAAAATTTGATTGACCTCAATTGTTGTCGATCGTCATTTCGCTTAACGATTCTTGACGGATTTTATCTGCCGCCCAGGCGATGATTTAGCCTTCCGCGCGCGCCTTAATTTGTAGCGATGCCGGACCGGTATCGCGTGAAACTGCCGGATCTCGCTCCTGCAATGCCTGGCATCATCTGGCCTCAAGGGTTAATAAAAATGAATGACCGTTGTTATCGGCTTGTCTTCAGCAAGGTGCGGGGCATGCTGGTCGCAGTTTCAGAAACAGCGACGGGAAACAGCAGCACCTGTCATGGAGAAACCGGCCCGGCGTGCGCGCTTCAGTCCTTTACGCTCTTTTCAATGCGTCATGCAGCGTTTGCTGCGCTCGTTCTCTTTGGTCTCGCGCCAGAGCTCTCGGAAGCGCAGATTGTGCCGTCCGGCGCGCACGCGCCAGACGTAATCACTACGGCAAACGGGCTCCCGCAAGTGAACGTTACCAAGCCCTCCGCGGCTGGTGTGTCACTTAACACATATTCCCAATTCGACGTCCAGAAAAACGGAACAATTCTCAATAATTCGCCTGTTATTACAGGAACGCAACTCGCCGGGAAAATATCGGGGAATCCGAATTTTCGCCCGAATGACGCAGCGAAGATTATCGTCAACCAGGTTAACAGCAATAATCCATCCCAGTTGAGAGGTTACGTCGAGGTCGCCGGGAGAAAAGCCGATGTCGTGATTTCGAACGGTTCCGGGATCGTGGTCGATGGCGGCGGCTTTATCAATAGCGCACGTGGAATTTTAACGACTGGTAATCCGCTTATCGATGGCAGCGGAAATCTGACGGGCTTCAGTGTAACGGGCGGCCTGATTACTGTCCAGGGCGCGGGCCTGAACGCCTCGAATATCGATGAGGTCGATTTGTTGTCCCGAGCCCTCGAAGTGAATGCGGCCATATACGGCGACAATACACTTCATGTCGTGACGGGCGCCAACAACATCGATTACACGAGCCTCGTTCCCACGCCTGTCGCGGGTAGCGGACCCGCACCCGGCGTCGCCATCGACGTATCGCAACTGGGTGGTATGTACAGTGGCCGCATCATTCTGGTTGGCACGGAGAACGGTGTGGGTGTCGCGAATGCGGGCACCATCGCGGCGCAGGCGGGCGACCTCATCCTCACGAGCGCAGGTCAGCTTGTGCAGTCCGGCAAGGTCAATGCGAGCGGCAATGTCGGAATCAGTGCGACGGGCGTCGCGAATACGGGCACCATCTACGCGCAGGGCAATACCGCCATTAGCACGGCGGGAACCGTTTCGAACAGCGGGACCCTTGCTGCACAACAAAGCACGTCGATTACCGCTGGCAATATCGCATCGACTGGCACACTCGGTGCGGGTGTGAATGGCGACGGCGCGGTGGGCAACAGCGGTGACCTGCTGCTTTCCGCGTCGGGACAGCTTGACGCCACCGGGCTGAACCTGGCGGGCGGCAATGCGACGCTTACGGGCGGCGGCGTGAATCTTGCGGGCAGCGAGACAGCCGCGAACGGCAACCTGTCGCTGGCGGCCTATGCCGGGGACGTGAACCTTGCTGGCGCGACCACTAGCGCTGGCGGCGCCGTGAACGCACAGGCGACCGGCGCACTGGTCAACGACTCGGGCTCCCTGAGTGCTGGCGGCGGCATCATGCTTGATACGGGCAGCATCTCGAACCACCAGGGTGAGATGTCTTCTCAGGGTGCGTTCGTCGCGCAGACCTCGGGACAGATGGCGAACCAGGGCGGCCAGTTTGTCTCGCAGGGCGCAATGCAGGTTAGCAGCGGCGGTGCCATTGCGAATAACGCGGGGGTCATGCAGGGTGCTGCGGGCGTATCGGTCGCGGGCGCGTCACTGGACAATACGGCGGGCCGCATCACCTCCCTCTCCAGCGACGGGCTGTCGGTCACCACAACCGGGCAGCTTCTGAACGCAGCGGGGACCACGGCTGGCGGCGCGCAGGGTGGCGTAATCGGCGGCAACGGTGCCGTGACGTTGCAGGGCGGGAGCATTGTCAACCACGGCGCGGTCAGCGCACAAACAAACCTCCAGGTTGATGCGCAGTCCCTGAATAACGATGCGGGCACGCTTCAGGCGCAGAATAATGCAACGATCAACGCCGGAGCGCAGCTCACCGACAACGGCGGTGCCATTGTTGCGGGCCAGGCCGCGCGCCTGAGCGCGAGGACGCTGGATAACAGTGGGGGCGTCACCCAGGCCGCGCAACTCTCCCTCAACGCAACGAACCTTGTCAATCACGCAGGCACGATCACGCAGAGCGGTTCGGGGCCGATGAGCGTGAATGTCGGCAATACGCTCGACAATTCGGCAGGCGGCACGCTTCAGACCAACAGTACCGACCTCACGCTCGCCTCCGCTGCAATTGAAAACGATGGCGGCACAATCACGCATGCAGGGACAGGCACCCTGACGCTCGACGCGGGTAATGGCGCGGGCACGCTGTCGAACGTCAATGGCAAGATTCAGGGCAACGGCGAAGTGGTTGCCCAGGCAGGCGCGTTCAACAACACCCAGGGCCAGGTTGTCGGCCAGAACGGTCTCACTGCCACGGTGGGCGGCGCGCTCAACAACACAAACGGCAAACTGCTGTCGAATGCGGACCTGAGCCTCACAAGCGGCACACTGAACAACAATGGCGGCCAGGCTGGCGCGGGTGCGAACGAAACGATCCATGCTGGCTCAGTCACAAACAGCGGCGGCGTTTTTGTGGCACCGAACCTGTCGATCACGACCGGTGGCACGTTCGATAACAGTGGCGGCGAAACGCAGGCCAATCAGCTTGCGTTGTCAGCGACGGATCTGCTTAACCACGGCGGAACGATTACGCAGTTTGGCGCATCACCGATGGCACTCGATGTCAGCGATACGCTGGACAATTCCGCGAATGGTGTCATCCAGACCAACAGTACGGACCTCACGCTCGCCCCTGCCACTCTCATCAACGACAATGGCGGCACGATCACGCACGCGGGTACTGGCACGCTCACGATTGATCCGGGCAATGGCTCGGGCTCCTTCTCGAATGCGGGCGGCCAGGTCCTCACGGCGGGGCAGCTTCAGGTCAAGGCTGGCAGCGTCAACAATCAGGCCGGAGCGCTCGCGGCACAGGGGGGCATCTCGGCAACCGTTGCGGGGAACGTGAACAACAACCAGGGCGTTGTGCGATCGCTGTCCTCGATTGACCTCGCGAGCGGCGGTGCGCTGACGAACGTGAACGGGCAAATCCAGTCCGGCACGGGTTCGTCCGGTGACACCAGCACACTCGGTGTTCAGGCCACGTCGATTGATTCCACAAATGGTCTTATCGGCAACCTCGGTACGGGCGATACCACCGTGCAGGGCGGCAGCCAGATCGTCAACAGTAACGGGCTCATTGCGGGTAACGGGGCCGTGAAGCTCAACGCGTCGTCCATCTCGAACACGCAGAACGGCCAGGTGGCCGGCGCGGCCGTCTCGATCCAGACGGGCACGCTCGATGACACTGCGGGCAAGATTGGCACCTTTACCGGTTCGGGTGGCGATGTCGATATTACGGCCACAGGGGCTGTGTCGAATACCAACGGCCAGATCGGTGCCGATCATGACCTGCTGATCAGTGCCGCAACGCTCACGGGTGGAGGCGCATACAGCGCAGCGAATGACGTGACGGCAAACCTGCAGGGTGACTTCGCGCCGACGTCGGCCATGCAGTTCACGGCCGGTCACGACCTCACCTTCACACTGCCGGGCACATTCAGCAATTCCGCCACCCTCCAGGCGGTCGATAACCTGAATGTCAACGCGAACGACATCAACAACAGCGGCGCCATGATGGCGGGCGGTACCCTTTCAACGCACTCGAACACGCTCGAAAACTCGGGCGCGATTGTGGGCAGCAGCGTATCGCTGAACGCGACCACCCGTATTTCGAACGTGGGTCCGACCGCGCTCATTGGCGCCACCGACAGTAACGGCCTGCTTGAGCTGCTCGCGCCCGACATCGAGAACCGCGACGACACCACGGCCACCGACACGCAGGCGACCACCGCGATTTTCGGTCTTGGCCGGGTCGTGCTCGCGGGCGGCAAGGACGCGAACGGCAATTACACCAACGCGAACCTGATCGACAACGTATCGGCGCTCATCCAGTCCTCGGCTGACATGGCGATGTACTCGAATCAGGTCACGAACACGCGCCGCGTGATGACGACCGACGGGGCCTACATCGAAGCAGTCGATCCGTCGATCATCGAGCAGCTTGGTATCAGCCTGTCGGGGTGTACGGCAGCGTACATGGCCGCATGCGGTCCTGGCAATCCGCAGGTCATGGGCGTCCAGTTCGATCCGAATGCTTCCAACTACGATCCCGCCGTCATCGCCGCATTGCAGGCCGGGCCAGGCGGCATGCCGATCGATCCGCCGCACGGCGGCCAGTGGAACAGTACGTACCAGTACACGACCTATACGGGCGTGGCGCTCGGTAACCTGATTACCGCCATCAGCCCGAAGGCGCAGATCATGTCGGGTGGCAACCTGGACCTGTCGAATGTGGGCCTGTTCCAGAACTACTGGAGCGCGGTGGCTGCCGTGGGCAACATTGCGATGCCGGCCTCCCTCGACGCGAATAGCTGGGCCGGACAGCTTGCACCGGGCGTGCAGATGACCTACTCGGGCCAGTACCACTACGACAACTACGACAACTCGGAACATAACTGGCAGTTGCCGTTCGGCAATGCGACATTCGTCACCTCCAATCCGGGCGGCTACCAGGTGGCCCCGGCGGATGTCAAGCTCTACGGTCTGCCCGACTACGAATCCACCTGGGGTGCGGGCGGCACGATTTCCGGTAACGGCGTAAGCATCAACAATACCGCCGGTAACGCTGGAATTCCGTCGCTCGGCCTGGTCAACGGTCAGTCGATCTCGGGCGTCAATGTCGGTTCGGTGAGCGGCAGTGCGAACGGCACAAAGAGCGGCGCGGCATCTGTCCAGGGCAACGCGACCCAGGTCGATCCGGTCATCGCACACGCGACGGCGGTGAGCGTCCTGAGCAACCTGTCGGTTCCCCAGGGCGGCCTGTTCAGTCGCGATACGGCACCGAACGCGCCGTATCTGATCGAGTCGAACCCTGCCTTTACGAGCGCGAAATCATTCATTTCAAGCGACTACTATCTCCAGCAGCTTGGCCTGAATCCGCAGACGGTGGAGAAGCGCCTGGGCGATGGTCTCTACGAGCAGCAGCTCGTGCAGAACCAGATCACGTCGCTGACCGGCAAGGCCGTGCTTGGCCCCTACACCGATACGCAGTCGATGTATGAGTCGCTGATGGCAGCGGGCGCATCGCTTTCCGAATCCCTGAACCTTCCGCTGGGCATGGCACTGTCTCCCGCGCAAGTTGCGGCCCTGACGACCAACGTCGTCATCATGCAGACCGAGATGGTTGACGGACAATCGGTGCTCGTGCCGGTCGTCTATCTCGCGCAGGCCAGCCAGCAGAACATGAACGGGCCGCTCATCACAGCGACCGACATCGACCTCCAGAACGCGCAGACCTTCACGAATAGTGGCACGATGCAGGCCAGCAATTCGTTGACGATCAACGGCAAGTCGATCGTCAACGCGTTCGGCACGCTGCAAAGCGGTGGCCTCATGTCGCTGACGACAACGGGCGACGTGAATTTCACCTCCGCGACGGTGAACGCCGGAAGCCTGGCGCTGAGCGCAGGCGGCAATCTGCTGCTGAACACGGCAACGAACACGGTGAAACAGGTCAGCGCAACGGGTGCCACGCGAACCACGACCACGCTCGGCCCCATTGCAAACCTCAATGTCAAGGGCGATGCCGCAATCGTGACGGGCGGCAACTTCGAGCAGAACGGGGCCAACCTGAACGTGGGCGGGAACCTCGGCATGGCCGTTGGCGGCAACTACGACATCGGCACGGTGCAGACCGGCGAGCAGAAGGTGGTTCATGGCGCGAACGGCGTGTCGGACACGAACATTAATAGCGCGACCGGCAGTTCCGTGAACGTGGGTGGCGTGTCGCAGATTGGCGTCGGCGGCAACCTGACTGCGACCGGTGCGAACATCAACCTGGGCGGTGGCGGTATCGTCGCGGCGAAGGGCGATGTGACGCTCCAGGCAGCCACCACAACCTCCACCGTCGATAGCAGCAGTGCGGGTAGCGATCATCACGGCAGCTATTCAGCGTCGCAGCATACTTCCGACGATACATTGACTGCGACGACGCTTAAGGCCGGGAACTCGCTTGTCGTGGCCTCCGGCAACGACATCAACGTCACCGGTAGCACGATCAGCCTCGCCCAGGGGACCGCGACACTTGCGGCAACGAACAATGTCAACATCGGCGCAGCCACCGAAACGCATGTCGACAATTCACAGGAGCAGCACAGTCTCAGCAATGTGGTGAGCGGCAAGGAGGTTTCGAGTTCGAGCGATACGACGACGACGATCTCACAGGGCAGCCTGATATCTGCGGATAGCGTGGCAATCTCCAGCGGCAAGGATATCAACGTCGCAGGCAGCGCTATCGTCGGCACGAATAACGTGGCATTGAGCGCTGCGCACGACGTGAATATCACCACGTCGCAGGACACCATGAAGTCGTCGAGCAGCTACCAGAAGAAGGATTCGGGCCTGGGGACAAGCGGCCTGAGCGTCACGATTGGCAGCAGGCAAACCGCAACCACCGACCAGCAATCGTCCGTGACGAATAACGCCAGCGTAATCGGCTCATCGACCGGCAACGTTTCGATTACGGCAGGACACAATGTTGGCATTCCCGGTAGCGAGGTCGTAGCGGGCGGTGATGTGGCGCTGACCGCCCAGAATGTCGCCGTCAACGCTGCCTACGACACCTATAAGGACAACCAGACGCAGCAGACCAGCCAGTCGGGCCTGAGTGTGGGCCTGGGCGGCGGCCTCGTGAGCCTCGAGCAGCAGATGGCATCCACCGTGCGCCAGGGTGTCCAGTCAGGTGATTCGCGCCTCACAGCGGTACAGGGTGTGGCGGCGGCCGAAATGGCTTACCAGAATCGCGGTGCTATCGGCAATGCGGCAAGCGGCCTGGCGAACGGCGACGCCAGTGCGGCGACCCAAGGCGTCCAGTTGCAGATCAGCGTCGGGTCGAGCCACAGCAGCAGCAATTCCAGCACGTCGATTACCACCGCGAAGGGATCCTCGATTATCGGTAACGGCAACGTGACCGTGACGGCGACCGGCGCACCGGACGCAAACGGCAACGCGCAGGCGGGCACGGGTGACATCACCATGACCGGGGCAACCGTGACGGGGAAAAACGTTACGCTGGCTGCGAACAATGCGATTACGCTGCAAAGCGCACAGAGCACCGAACAGGACACCAGTTCGAACAGTTCGAGCGGCTGGAATGCGGGTGTCGGAATCGGCGTAGGCAAGAGCACCGGAATCAGCGTCTTTGCCAGCGCGCAGAACTCGCACGGCCAGGGCAATGGATGCAGCGTGACGCAGGACAACACGACCATCGCAGCGGGCAATACGCTGACGATGAAATCCGGTGGTGACACGACGCTTGCGGGCGCGCAGGTGTCAGGTAACACAGCCAACGTGGATGTCGGTGGCGACCTGATGATGACGAGCCTTCAGGATTCGTCTACTTACGGGGCCAACCAGCATAGCAGCGGTATCAGCGGCACGTTGACCTATGGCTATGGCAGCAGCGTAGATGCCTCGGTCAGCCATACCGGCATCGATAGCAACTACGCATCCGTGAACCAGCAGACGGGCATCGTGGCGGGCACGGGCGGCTTCGATGTGAACGTGGCGGGTCATACGCAGCTTAACGGCGCCGAGATTGCGAGCGCGGCTCCGGCAGCAAACAACAGCCTGACGACGGGAAGCCTTGGCTTTACCGACGTTCAGAATACGATGTCGTATTCCGGCTCGACGCAAGGGTTCTCGCTCTCGGGTGGGCCGAGCTTTGCGCAGACTAGCGACAGCGCAAGTGGTACGACGCATGCAGCGGTGAGCCCGGGCACGATTACGGTGAAGTCCGACCAGCAGAGCGGTTCGGACAGCACGGCGGGTTTGTCGCGTGACACGGCCAATGCAAACCAGACCGTACAGAACACGTTTAACCTGCAACAGGTTCAGAACAACCTCGCGTTTGCTCAGGCGTTTGGCAAGACTGCAACCTACGCAGCGGGGCAGATTGCGGACCAGCTTGAAAATAGCAACCCGGCATTCGCCGAGGGCGGCGTCGCACGCGATGCAATGCATGCAGCGGTCGCAGCAATTGGTGCGGCGCTGTCGGGCGGCAATATCGCGGGCGCGGTGGGCGGTTCGCTCGGTGGTGATGCGTTGCAGTCGCTGGCGCAGCCGATTATCGACCAGGCCGTTTCGCAGGTGCCGCCCGAAAATCAGGCAGCGTTGCGCAATGCGCTCAATGAGGTTGTCGCCGCGGCGGGCGGTGCAGCTGGCGGCGCACTGGCTGGCGGTGGTTCGTCGGGCGCGCTGGCTGGTGCGGGTTCAGCCTCGAACAACGAGGTTTACAACCGGCAGCTTGATCAGAGCGAAAAGCAGGTCATCAAGAACCTGGCTAATGGTGACCCAACCGAACAGCATCGACTTGAAGCTGCTGCTTGCGCACTCGTTCAGTGCGCAGCCCAGTATGCGCCCGGAACAGCAGACTATGCGAAATATTCTGCTTTGCAGGCTGAGGGCGCGGGTTATACGAGCGAACAAGCGCATCTGCAAAACTACAGCGGTACGTTCGCTTCTGCTGGGACCTATGGTGGTATGGTGCATCAAACCTCGGGGGCCTCGCTCTTCCACTATAGCGCCTCCGACGCGCAAGCCGATCAACGTGCCTCACAAGCTGCTACCGCAGCCTTGCAACCTGGGTTGCCGACTGTGACCTATACCGTTGGCGTTGGCGGTACGATCGTAATCGGTTACGGTGGGTCCGCAGGCGTTGGCGTTTACGCTACTCCAGGCTCAGGAAAGACGCCATTCGACGCCGGTTTGTATGCTACATACGGGACTGGATACGGATTCGACCCGTCCTTAGGTGGCTCGGTTGGCTTTAATAAGGGCAGCGCTGCTGATCTTCGCGGAGTCGCCTCCAATGTGAACGCCGCCGTGACGTTTGCCGACGCTGGCGTTGGTGGTTCCGTAACTTATAGTAACGGTCAGGCTACTGGCGCTTCGTACGGAATAGGAATCAAGGGGGTTCCCTCAGTCGCAGGCGGGACAACGTCCGTCACTAATATGACAACATGCACATTTGGAATTAGTAACGCTAGGAGTGGCTTTACCCAAGCACTCTGCAAATGAAGGTGATCCCACAATGAAAGTAAGTATGAAAGCCGCAGCGGTCGGTGGTGCTGTGATTCTGGCAATGCTGGTGACCATTTCGCTTTTTCGCGATGCGACGTTCCTCGCAACGAGCGCAACTACACCCCGGCTTCTCGTTAGTATCGGGGTAGGTATCTTGGCCACACTGTGCGCGGTGGCCGCGGCGGCGCTATTCGCATGCGGTTACTTCTTTCTGAAAATGGTGAACAGTCCGCAGCCGGGGAAAACAGTATTCGACGCCAGAATGTTCAAAGGAAAGTCACTCTTTTCCGACGCATATTTGAACAATGAAGGTAGGGATGCACGTTCGAATCTATATAAATCTTTGATTTATTTTCTCGGTTCTTGGGTCGGGGCGGCATGTATTGGGGTGGCTATGCAGCTATCGTTTAAAGGATCGTTATAGCTGGACGGATATGCAATTGACGCTGCGATAGCTATTCCATCCTTTGATGACATGGAAGTGTCGGCGTATAGTCGTCGTAGCGCGATTGAGGAAAAGTCTATGAGTAGACTGAAGCCCCTGATTGGCGTCGTAGTTATAGCCATCTTCGTGTGCTTACTATTCAGGAATGTTTTCCCGAACATTCCAACGGACGTTTCATCGAAATTTGCTTTCATGGAAGCCGACATGAGCTACATGCTCTCGAACGGCGCGAATTTCGTATTAAGAAACGATCTAAATAGGAGTAGCGCCGCATTCGTGATGCGAGACATTAGTGCCGATTCATGGAGCGACGATCTTTTCAAGAAATATCGCTCGGCTTTGTACGAACGAGGATGGTCTCAAGTAAACGCTGCTGGCGATGTCTGGCAAGCTTGTCGATTGGGTGTGCTTGCAACTATATCGACTAAGAAGGGGGGTTTTCCCGCTCGGGGAATTTTTACCTACAGCATGCGTTTCGAGTACAACGCGGGGACAGTGCGTCAGTGCAGACAATCGAACTAGCATCAGCGGGCATCAAGGTACTTGCTTTGTCGTTTGCTGGCGCCGCTGCCGTAAAGGTATGGGCAATTTTCGTGATTACATGGTCGCATGGCGGCCATCATCAGTGGGAATGGCAGGATGCCAAGTACATCGTTGTGAATGGAGCCCTGCTGACGATCGCCTTTTGTATTGTTGCGTCGATTGACTATTTTAAGAATAGGCTATAGAGCGATGCGTAATTTATATGCGCTGTCAGCGTTCGCGCTGCTGGCGGCATGCCAGAACGTGCCGCCCGGTGCGCCGCCCATGCCGCCGCCAAAACCTGAGATGCAGCCCGTGCTACCACCTCTCTCCAATGGATTTTGGGTTATGGGTTTCTGGAAATGGAGCGGTACGGAATGGGTCTGGATTCCTGGCCATATTGCGCCCAAGCCCGGACTGTAGGACGGACAACAAGAAAACGAGAACAAAGAATGCACCACCGCTTGAAGCTGACGGTCGTCTCGTTAGCATGCCTGATTTCATTTGATGTGTTTGCGCAAACTGCCCCCGATGCTGCGGCCCGCACCAACGCCGAACAGCAACAGCAGGTTAAGCAGCGTCGCGACGCACAGCAGCGTGCGGCGACTGTCGCCGCGCCCGTTGTACGCTCGACTGCCCCTGTCGTCGGGGAGCACCCCGTGCTGCCCGTCGAGACGCCGTGCTTTCGTATCGATTCGTTCACGGTCGAGGTACCCGATACGCTGCCTGAGGTAGTTCGTGTAAAGGGTGCATCGGCGTTGCCGCTCGATCCATTCGCATTCCTGCATGACTGGCTGCGGCACTACGAGGGGCAATGCGTCGGCAAACAGGGCGTCGATATGCTGGCGAAGGGCCTGCAAGGCGTCATCCTGAGCCACGGCTACATCACGACGCGTGTGCTGGTGCCGACCCAGGACCTCTCGAAAGGGGCGATGAAATTCACGCTCATACCGGGCGTGATCCGCAACCTGAAGTTTGCCGACGCCGGTACGCGGGGCACGCTGAAAACTGCCTTTCCGGCTCGCGACGGCGACATCCTCCAGTTGCGCGACCTTGAGCAGGGGCTGGAGCAGATGAAGCGCGTCCCGAACCAGGACGCCTCCATGGAGATTGTGCCCGGTACCGAGCCCGGCCAGAGTGATGTCGTGGTTACGGTCAAGCGCACGAAGCCATGGTCGCTCGTCGTCTCGGCGGATAACTCGGGCACCGACGCGACGGGCCGTTACATCGGCAACGTGTCGCTCGCGCTCTATAACCTCCTGGGCATCAACGACGTGCTTTCGGGCGGCTACAACCAGGATTTGCAGTTCGGCAACCACGACCTCGGTACACACGGCTGGAATGCCTCGTATGCGGTGCCGTGGGGCTACTGGACAGGCACGATGTTCGGCTACACGAACACGTACTACCAGCAGATTGCCGGGGTCAACCAGACGTTCGTTTCGAGCGGAAACGCGCAGACAGCGGGTCTGAAGCTGGAGCGCGTCATTCGTCGTAGCCAGAACGATGTTTCGGGCGTCGAGTTTCAGCTAATCAAGCGCTTTGGCGCGAGCTTCATCGATGACGTCGAAATCCCACAGCAGAAGCGCGACAACACGTTCATCGAGGCGGGGCTGACCAATCGCCATTACTTCGGCGCGGCGCAGTTCGACGGCACGCTGGCCTATCGCCAGGGTATCGGCTGGCTCGGGGCGATGCCGAATACAGCGAGTGGGCCTACGTACTATTTCCACATGGCGACGCTCGACGCCAATCTCTCGGTTCCGTTCGCTGTGGCCGGTAAGACTCTGCGCTATGTGGGTACGCTGCACGGGCAGTTCACCAACGACGAACTGAACTATATCGATGACCTGACCATCGGCAGCCGCTACACGGTTCGCGGCTTCAGCGGTGAAACGATGCTGGCCGCGGAGAAGGGCTTCTACTGGCGCAACGAACTCCAGTATCCGATTGGCCAGACGGGCCAGCTGCTTTATGCGGGCCTCGACTACGGCCGCCTTTGGGGACCATCTACGGCGTTTCTTGCCGGGACGCAGCTCGCGGGCGCGGTCCTCGGCTTCAAGGGTTCCGTACCCTCGCGCCTGGGCGCGTTCAGCTATGACGTGTTCGCCGGCACGCCGGTCTACGCGCCGCGCGGCTTCCCCGCGCCGAGCGTGACGCTGGGCTTTCAGGTGACGGGACAATTCTGATGTGCGATTCACTGACCATAAGGAGCTAACAATGTTGATGAGCCGAAAATCTTCAATGGGTCTGATTGGCGCCGCCGTGCTGCTGGCCGCGTGTGGTGGAGGCAGCGGCGGCGGTGGCGGAGCGTCAGGGGCGGATTCGTCGGCCTCAGCGGGCGCATCCTCCCCAGGTGCGGCCTCTGCGCCTGATGCGGCCTCATCGCCGCAATCGACCACGTTCAACTGTCCGGTCAACTACAGTCGCCTCGATATCGCCCTGGGTACCGCTGCGGGCACGGCGATGACGATGGTCTCCAATGACAATATCGCAACCCTGAAATTTAAGGCCCCCACGGGTGGCGTCACGCGCGCCTTGACGCTCTGCCTGGGCAAACCTGACCCGGTCCCCGCTGGCGTCACGACGCCCTTCGCCTACGAAATCACGGAAGGCGGCGCTGGCGATATCACGCAGATGGACAGCCGGATGCTGACGTTCAATTTCTCGACAACGCAGCCTGTGACGGGCACTCCTGCACTCGAACTGGCGACCGTTACGGCTGCGGGCGTGACCTATTCTCCAACAATTCCGGGAGCGCTGTTCACCGTCAGCCCGAATTACAGCGTCGCCGGCATTCCGAACCGGACGGGGCTGTATGTGGTTCGCCTGACGAAGTAACGGATGAGTCGGCGACACAGACGATGACCAGGACCAGACGGCGTCCACTCTCCCGCGACATGCTGCTGCCGCTGGCCATGCAGAAGGCGCGTGCGATCTCGCTCGAATGCCATCTCGCGCTTTCTGTGCTGGCGGCGGGCGACGGTGATGTGGATCAGGCCAGAAGGTTCAGGAAGGCTGCCAACTCACCGAAACGGCCCGCGAAAAGATGCAGCAGGCGGTGCAGGCAGTGCGCGACGTGAACGTGCCAATCGACGAGATCAATACCGCGACCGGCGAACAAAGCGCCGGCATTGCCGAGATCAAGCAGGCTCTCGATCATATCGAAGCGCTCACGCAGCAGGACAGCGCACTCGTGAGTCACTTTTCGATTTCGGCCAATACGCTTGGCAGGAATGCGCAGACCGTGATCGAAACGGTGAGCGCGTTCAGGATTTGACGCTGCAATCAAGCGGAGGCTGTGTCTCCGCTCTCACGCCAGACAAAAAAAACGGCGCGGCAGTGCAAACCGCACCGCCGCGCCGACCAGTCCAGCGCTGTTGCTAGATCAAACTCAGTGTGCCGCGCTCACCTGCGTAGCCGGTTCCGACTGACGCGCACGCTGCGAAACCAGGATCGCGATGGCCGCGAGCACCGCCGGTACGGCGAGCATCGCGAGAATCGCCGCGAATTCCCAGCCAAGGCCCAGCAGCGCGCCGCCGATGGCCGAACCGAAGATGCTGCCGAAGCGGCCCATGCCCAGCATCCAGCTCACACCCGTTGCACGCGCAACCGTCGGATAGCGGCCCGGTGCGTAGGCATTCAGGCCCGTTTGCGCACCGCTCATGCAGAAGCCCGCGGCGAACACGAGCAGGGCGAGCGACGAGGACAGCGCGCCCACGCCGGCCAGCGCCAGCACGCAAATACCGCCGCCGACATACGCCGCGCTGATCACGCGCGCCGGGCGCACCTTGTCCATGATCCAGCCCACCAGCACGGCGCCGATCGTGCCGCCGATCTGGAACATGGACGTGACGTTCGCCGCCACCGTAATGGAGAGGCCCGCGTCCTTGATCAGCGTGGGCAGCCAGCCGGTCAGCAGATAGATGACGAGCAGGCCCATGAAATATGTGACCCACAGCGCGAGGGTCATCACGCCATAGCCTTCCGAGAACAGCACGCCGATCGGCTTGCGCGTGGGCAGCGGCGGCTCCGTCGAGACGAAACTCTCGTCGCCCGCGAAGTTCGCGCCGGTCACGCGGTTCAGCGTCGCGGCAATGCGCTTGCTCGTGGCGCCCCGCACGGCGAGCAGACGCGCCGATTCCGGCAGCAGCCAGGCCTGCAGCGGCACGAGCGCAAGCGGAATGGCGCCGCCGAAGATCAGCACCGCGCGCCAGCCGTGGTTCGGCACGAGCCAGCCGGCCGCGAAGCCGATCAGTGCGGAGCCGAGGTTGAAGCCCGTGAACATGATCGTGATGAGCAGCGCGCGGCGGCGTTGCGGCGAGTACTCCGAGAGCAGCGTCGTGGAGTTCGGCATGGCCGCGCCAAGACCGACACCGGTCAGCACGCGCAGCACCGCCATTGACACCGGCGACTGCGTGAATGCCGTGAGAATCGTGAACACGCCGAAGAGGAACACGGAGGTGATGAGCACCCACTTGCGGCCAACGCGGTCCGAGGCCGGACCCGCGGCGAGCGCGCCGATCACGAGACCGATGGGCGCGGCGCTCATGACAAGCCCGAACTCGGGGCGCGAAATGCCCCAATCGTGAATGATGGAGGGCGCGACGAAGCCCATGATGGCCACGTCCATGCCGTCGGCGGTCACCGCGAGGAAGCACAGCGCCACCAGTAGCCACTGGTAGGCCGAAATGTGGCGTTCGTCGATGAACGCCTTGATATCGATTGTTTTGCTGCCAGACATCTGTAGTCTCCTGTCCGTTCTGTGGTCTGCCGCTCGCTCCTGCCCGAGTCGAATTTCTACGAACTGCTATCCGTCGGGGGCACGATAGGTGGCCAACCCTTCGCCCGAAAGTGCGGGTTAACCACATATTGGATGCGTCCGTGCCCGTCTGCATGGGCGATTTCGGCACGCCCGCACTTGCGATACCGGCCCGAAAGCCGCGCCGCGTAAAGGCCGGGCGCGATCAGCCCGCGCTTTGCCTGACACGGCCCGGGGCTGGAATCGAATCCAGCGTGATAAGCAAAATCGATGCTCTCCGAAAGGATTCGCAAACGCGCCGGACGATCGTGCGGAATTCAGTTGCCGCTACATCGCCGGGCGGCGCTCCTATGCGCGCCGCTTTTCGAGGCGGCGGCGCACCTCGCGCCGCCGCCCTTGCCCGAATTTTCCATGCGATTTATTTATCGCAATACAAACGAAACCAGCCCCGAAGGGCTGGCCGGTTCAACGGTGAATCATGCGAGTGTGCCCGAAGCTCACCCGTTAAGGCGCGGCAACACCCTGCGTAGTCGGCGTGTACGTCGCATAGAAGCTCGAGCCTGCCCAGGCATGCGTGGGCTGGTTGTACAGCGGTGTGCCCTGGGTCCAGTTCGCGCCGAGGTGCCAGTCGCCGGTGCCCGTAAATTGCGCGACTGCCGGGTACGGATAAACCGGGCGGCTGGCCGTCACGTTGTTCGACGAATCGGTCTGATACGTCATAACCGCGTTCGGCGCCGTGCCCTGCTCGGCCCACGCCGTGATCTGCGAGACGAGGTCGATGTTCGGGAAGCCTTCGCCGCCGCCGCAGTGAGCCACGCCGGGCACGAGGTACAGGCGCGCGAAATCGCTCACGTTCGAAGCACCCGTCGTGTTCTGCATCGCTTCGTAGTACTGGATCGTGAAGCGCGGCGAAATGTGTTGATCCGCCCAGCCGTGCCACAGGATCAGCTTGCCGCCCGCCTTCTTGAACGCCGAGAGATCGGGGTTCGTCGCGTCCATCAGCGGATGGTTGGCCTGCAGGTAGGTCGGGTAGAAGCTCGCATCCGTGTAGCCGAAGGTGTCGATGGTCGGCATGCTGGGCGAGCCCGTGAAGATCAGGTTATAGGCACCCGTCACGATCAAGTAGCTGAACAGGCTCTTCACCGAAACCGGCGCGGCCGTCGAATTCGTCGTCGGCACTTCCACGCCGACCCAGTTCTCCTCCGAACCCATCTGCGGGGAGCCCGCCAGCATGCGCTCGCCCGTTGTCGCGTCCACCGGTCCGCCATAGATCTTGCTCGCGGTGGCGACTTCGGCTGCGGTCAGGCAGTTGCTCGTGTTCGTCGCGCCCTGCGCACACTGGATCGATGCGGGATCGAAATTGCAAGTGCGCGGATCGGCGATCAGACCATCGGGCACACCCGCCTGGCCGCCGCATGCCGCGACGACTGCCTTGTGCAGCACGAGCGTCTTGTCGGCGTAAAGGGTCGCGTTGCCGGTGCTGTCGCCGGTCGTGCTTTGCGACTCCACGCTCCAGCCGTGATACAGCGAGTTCTGGATCTGGAAGTGTGCAGCCGGCGCGCCCGCGACGATGCCGTTATAGTCGTTCGGGTAGCGTTGCGCGGCCATCAGCGCTTCGCGGCCGCCGTCCGAGCAGCCGATGAAGTACGCGTACTTCTGCGTTTGCCCGTAATAGGCCTTGATGAGCTTTTCCGCCGTGAGCGTCGTGATGTGCTGCCCGCGATAGGCGAAATCGGCCTGTTTTTTGCGGGTCCGTGGTCCACGTCGTGTCGTTGCCCGAGTGGCCCATATCGGTCGCCGCCGTCACGAAGCCGCCTTCCTGCACGAGCGGACACCTGTAGCTGAAGCTGAACGACGACTGCTGGGTCGGGTCGCTCAGGTTGCCGCATAGACCCCCGCAGCCTAGCGCCGCAAAGCGCTGCGTCCACGTGCTCACCGGCAGCGCCACTTCGAACGTATTCGAAGGCGCGAGCGTGCCCTTCACCGTACAGAAGTTGACCGAAGCACCGTTGATGGTCGCCGTGGTCATGCTGGCCGAAGTAATCGCGCTGCCAGCCCCGCCAATATCGGTGATGTCGACCGATGTCAGCTTCGAGCAATCCACCACGGGCGCGACGACCGCGAGCGGCGCTTTCGACGCATCGGCGCTACTGCTGCCACTACCGCCACTGCCGCACGCGGCCACGAGCGTGGCCGCCGCGAAGAGGGCGCACAGCGAGAGCAGCGAGGCTGCACGAGCGCGCACGCTCGTGAAAAGCCGCCGGATATGCAGGGTTCTCATGCTTGCCTCCTGAGGTTGTCCGTATTGGTGTTGTTCTGATTCACTTTTCATGCCTCCGATTCTGTTTTTTCTGATTAGTAAACCTAATTAATTTGGATACGTGAACCGTGCGACATGAGATGTCCAATCCAATCGCCTTATTGCTCCTTCTATTCCGCTGATTGCCGTCTTGCTCGTGCCCTGCTGCCCAGCTACCGCCCGTGCGCCGCGCCGCCTGCCGGCTCCATGCCAAACGCCCGCTTGGTCGCCACGGCGCGTTCCGATCCGAGGAACGCCAGGAAGTCCGCCGCCGCCTGCC
The DNA here is from genome assembly GCF_026343935.1 of Paraburkholderia sp. CNPSo 3076. Lineage (NCBI taxonomy): Bacteria > Pseudomonadati > Pseudomonadota > Betaproteobacteria > Burkholderiales > Burkholderiaceae > Paraburkholderia > Paraburkholderia sp. CNPSo 3076. The sequence continues at coordinate 81,547 of NZ_JAPMAL010000027.1, forward strand.
GCTCCTGCGACACCGCGCAGATCGCCGCGGAGAAGACCGTGACGAGTTGCGCCCCGGCCGGCAGCGGCCCGATCACGTCTACGCCCGGCACATCCTTTAGCTCGCTCAATTGCTGAAACCCGATCTCGACCTCGCCTTGCGCGATCAGGCTCGCGACAGGCACGCCCGGCTGCGCCATCACGAGGCGCGGCCCGAGCGTTTCGGCTACGCCCCAGCGCTCGAGGAGCCGCAGCAGATGGTCGCCGCTAGGCCCCGTCGAATAGCCGATGCGCGCCGCGCGCAGCATCGTCTCGCGCAGTGCGTCTTCAGTGCCGATATCCGGGTGCGCCGCGCCGGCGGCCACGGCCGCCGCCATGCCGGAGCGCACCACGTCCATGCGCGCGCCAACAAGGTGCCCGCCCGCCGCCAGGCGGTCGATCGCAGCCGAGGCCAGCACGGCGAAATCGAACGCCGCGCCCGCCTGTACGCGCCGCGCGGCTTCCACGCCGCCTATCGCGGCAACAGTCAGCCGCTGCCCCGTCTCGCGCTCGTATTGCTCGGCGAGACCCGCGAGCAGGAGGCGCGTCGCCATCGACCCGACCCCCGCCAGCGCGGCGTTGCTTTTCACATCGTCCTTTGTCATTGACTTCCGTTTCGGTCGAGAGTGAGCGAGGCCGCCTTATAGGGCGCTTCGCCGGTATTGCACAGATTGCGAGCCGCTGCGTGTGCGCTCACAATCCCTTTGCCTTGAGCCGCGCATCGAGGCGCGGATACACGCGGCGCGCGTTGCCTTCGTAGATCTTGTAGCGATCGGCGGCGTCGACATGTGCGGCTTCGATATAACGCTTCGTGTCGTCGTAGTTGTGGCCCGTTTCTGGGTCAACGCCGCGCACCGCGCCGATCATCTCGCTCGCGAACAGAATGTTGTCCACGGGAATCACGCGCGTGAGCAGATCGATGCCGGGCTGGTGATACACGCAGGTGTCGAAGAACACGTTATTCAGCAAATGCTCGCTGAGCGGCGGCTTCTTCAACTCCTGCGCGAGGCCCCGAAAGCGCCCCCAGTGGTAAGGCACCGCGCCGCCGCCGTGCGGAATCACGAAGCGTGGGGAAGTCGCGGAACAGGTCCGACGTCAGACACTGCATGAATGCGGTCGTATCCGCGTTCAGGTAGTGCGCGCCCGTGGTGTGGAAGCACGCGTTGCAACTCGTGCTCACGTGGATCATCGCGGGAACGTCGTATTCGACGAGCTTCTCGTAGATCGGGTACCAGTGACGCTCGGAAAGCGGCGGGCTCGTCCAGTGGCCGCCCGAGGGATCGGGATTCAGGTTGACCGCCACATTGCCGTACTGCTCCACGCATTTGACGAGTTCCGCCACGCACGTGGCCGGATCGACGCCCGGGCTTTGCGGCAGCATCGCGGCCGGCACGAAATGCTCGGGAAAAAGCTCGCTCACGCGGTGGCACAGCTCATTGCAAATGGCGGCCCACGTGCTCGACACCTCGAAGTCGCCGATGTGATGGGCCATGAAACTCGCGCGCGGGCTGAAAATCGTGAGATCGAGACCGCGCTCGCGCATCAGCTTGAGCTGATTGAGTTCGATCGACTCGCGCAATTCATCGTCGCTGATCTTCAGCTCCGATGCCTTCGGCATTTCGGACGGATGGGCGATGCCCGCTATCTGGCGTTTGCGCCACGCCTCCAGCGCATTGGGCGCCGTCGTGTAGTGGCCGTGAATGTCGATGATCATTGGGACCTCTGCTGCTGATTCGAATCGTTGCGCTACGGTACGAATTGGCCCCACCGCGCTAGTAGCCAGGGCTATTACCTAGATTGTGCAAAAAATACCGCTCATGGCAATAAGCGGGTGCGGCAGCCGGCGGCTGAAAATACTGCAAACCACGGACGCCGTGGGGTTTGCGCCGCGCCGCGTTGCCCGACTGAGGCGTCGCGCCGCCCCGCCGCGCTTGCCAAACGCCGATAAATTAAATCGATGCCTCGATAAACATCTGGTAAGCGATGGATGGAATTCGAAGGGTCGCTGGGGGCGGCCGATGCGCGGCGGCGAATTCGCTCATAATGGACAGCTCCTCGGCCTGCCAGCGTGCGGATGAACCATCATGCATATCGACCGGTTTGAAATTCGCGTTCCCGAAGAGGCACTCGACGACCTGCGCCGGCGTTTGCGCGCCACGCGCTGGGCCAACGCTACGCCCTCGCCGGCGTGGCAACAAGGGGCCGATAGTGCATGGCTGCGCGAGCTCGTCGCATATTGGGCAGACGAATACGACTGGCGCGCCGCCGAACGCGCGCTGAACCAGTTGCCGCAGTTCATGGCCGAAGTGAGTGGTGCGGGTGGTGCGGGCGGCCAGCGTGTGCACTTCGTGCATCGGCGCGGCGCGGGCCCGAAGCCCTACCCGCTCGTCATCACGCACGGCTGGCCGGGCTCGTTCATCGAATTCCACGCGCTGCTCGACCGGCTCTGCGATCCCGCGACATACGGCGCGGACCCGGCCGATGCGTTCGATGTCGTCGTCCCGTCGCTGCCGGGCTTTGCCTTTTCGCCCGCGCCGGCAGCGCCCGGCACCTCCGCGTTCCAGATCGCAGACCTGTGGGCCGCGCTCATGCGCGGTCTCGGCTACGAGCGCTTCGGCGCGCAGGGCGGCGACCTCGGCGCGGGTGCGTCCATCGCGTTAGCCGCGCGGCACACCCAGGCCGTGGAGGGCATCCACCTGAATTTCCTGCCCAGCTCGTATGAACCCGCAATCGACGCTGCGCAAGCCCCGCTCACCCCGGTGGAACAGGACTATCTGCGCGAAAAGGCCGACTGGGCAGCACTGGAGGGCGGATACGCGCATATGCACAGCACCAGGCCGCAAACCGCGGCGGCGGCGCTCAACGACTCGCCCGCTGGACTGGCCGCATGGATCGGCGAGAAGTTTCGCGCGTGGAGCGACTGCGACGGTGACATCGAGCGGCGGTTCTCGAAGGACACGTTGCTTACGGACCTTTCACTGTACTGGTTCACGGGCAGCATCGGCACATCCATGCAGATGTACTGGGAGAACCGTCTCCAGCCGTTTCGCTTCGCGGCCGGGCAACGCGTGGCGCCGCCCGTCGCCTTCGCGCACTTTCCCAAGGAGATCAATCACCCGCCGCGGTCGTGGCTCGAGCGCGTGTTCGATGTCGCGCAATGGACCGACATGCCGCGTGGCGGCCATTTCGCCGCCATGGAAGAGCCCGATCTGCTCGCTGCCGACATTCGGCGCTTCTTTAAACGGTTCCGGCAGTGAGCGTCACTGCGCGGTGCTATCGCCGAACGGATGCGCGGGAGCATCCGTCGCGCGCCACGCGTAACGCCTGAGGAGCGCGGCATAGCCTTCGATCACGAAACCACTGCATTTGTGCCGATAGTCGTCGCGCCGCATGCGGTAGGCGCGCGCCAGCTGAAACCACGGCAAGCGCGGCAGATCGTGGTGCACGAGATGGTAGTTGTTGTTCAGATACAGAAAGCGCATGACGAGCCCGGCCTCGTTGATGGCGATACGCGCCTTGGGATGCGACGCCGCGCGATGCTCGTACAGCGAGCGGACCATCGCGAGCCCGAGCGCGGGCCAGGTGACGGCGGCGAGATACCACCACCACGGCACGCCCGCGTAACGCTGCACCCACGCGAGCAGCAGCACAACGGCCGCGAAGTGCGCGAGCCACATCAGCACGTCACGCCAGTCGCCGCTTCGCAGCGCTTTCGCCGCGCCGGCGAGCATGGCGGCCACGCTCATGGGCGGCCCGATCACCACACGGCCCACGAAGCTCTTGCGTGCGTGCCATAGCACGCGATGCCAGCGCGGCAGGCGAGCCCATCGCTCGTGCCGCACGTAGTTCGTTTCGGGGTCGATGCCAGGCACAGTCAACGCTTCGTCGCGATGATGCGCCATATGGCTCTCGCGGTACACCGCATAGGGAAACCAGACGGCAAGCGGCGGCCAGCCCAGCGTCATGTTCAGCCATGCGAAACGGGTGGGATGACCGTGCAGCAATTCGTGCTGGAGCGACATATGCCATGCGCACAACACGATGAGGCATGGCGTGGCGGACACGAGCGTGACCAGACCTGAGCGCACGAACGCCAGCACCGCAAACCAGCCGCCGTAGATCACGGCAATCAGCAGCCACGTGGGCCATTCCGTGCGTGCGGTGAACCCTGTGGCGAGCGCGGCGATTTCCCGCGCGTGATCTGCGTCGAAGTATTCGGCCATGTTCGCCAGCTCCCGCGATGAAGGATGGTGCCACTCCATACGGAGAGCAAAGCAACGCAGGTCCTCACCATACCGAACGCGCGGCGCTTCACCAACCAACGAATTGCCATTTGCTTATTTCACCGCGCCGCACGACGCGCCACGAATGTGCGGCGTAGAATGCGCCGATGACCCGCTGGATCGCCTCCCTGCCGATGTACAACGTGACGCCGCAACATGCGGCGTCGTGGCGCTCGCTGTTGAGCGACTGTCTGGCCAAAGTTGCGCGGTCGTTCAAGTTGGGCGACATCGCGATCGAGAACGCGCCGGAGGGCGAACTCATGCCCTACTGGCGCCGCGAGGATTTGCTGCTCTCGCAGACCTGCGGGTATCCATACCGGATGCTTGGCCTCGCCAAAGATGTCCATCTGATTGCGACCCCGATATTCGACGCACCCGGTTGCGAAGGTCCGCGCTATCGCAGCGTGCTCGTCGTTTCGGCGCAGGCGTGGGAGCGCGGCGCGAAAACGCTGGCAGCGTGCCGCGGCTTGCGCGCCGCATGCAACGGCGCGGATTCGCATAGCGGCATGAACGCGTTTCGCCACGCGGTCGCGCCGCTCGCACGCGACGGCCGCTTCTTCGCCTCGGTGCGCTGGACAGGCTCGCACGCGGCCACCTTACGCGCGCTGGCGAACCGCACGGCCGACGTGGGCGCCATCGACTGCGTCACGTTCGCGCTGCTGCACGATTCGCAGCCCGAACGGTTCGACGGCGTGCAAACCATCGGCATGACAGCCTCCGCCCCCGGCCTTCCGCTGATCGCCTCACGCGCGCTCGGCGAGAATCAAGCCGATGGATTGCGCGATGCGCTGGACGCCGCGCTCGCAGCCGATCCTGAACGTGCACACAAGCTGCGGCTGCGCGGGTTCGCCAGGCTCACTGGCGAGGCGTACGCCGAGATCGAGGCGTTCGCCAGCACTGCGGCTCGACAGGGCTATGCCGAGCTGCGTTGAAGCGCGGCGTCAGGCTCATCCGCGTAGTCTTCGCTATCGATCTCGTAGCCCGAGGGCTGGCCACGCGGTTGCGCGCCGCAAAACGACGAATATAGATAAGCAATCCTCCCAAAATTGGTTGTCCGCTTGCGACGCGCTCTCTAGCATCGCTTTATCCACAACTCTTCGAATAACGGATCCTATGAAAAAAAGAACCTTGCTGGGCACGATGCTGGCTTCGCTCGCGATGGCCGTGAGTTTCGGGGGCGTGACGCTCGCGCACGCGGCGGACCAGACGTTGCGCGTGGGCATCATGTCGGGTGAAGACGAGGACGTATGGCGCGTGGTCGCCGCCAACGCCGCGAAGCGCGGCCTCACGATCAAGGTGACCACGTTCTCCGAATACACGCAGCCCAACGAAGCGCTTTCCAGCCACGACCTCGACGCCAATTCGTTCCAGCACAAGCCGTATCTCGACGCACAGATCAAGGCGCGCGGCTACAAGATCGTGCCGGTGGGCTTTACCTACGTGCAGCCTATCGGGCTGTATTCACGCAAGGTGAAGTCGCTAACGGACCTGCCGCAGGGCGCGACCATTGGCGTGCCGAACGATCCGAGCAACGAAGGCCGCTCGCTGCTGCTGCTCCAGGCACAGGGGCTCATTACGTTGCGCGACGACGTCGGCCTGCTGCCGACCGCACGCGACATCGCGAAGAATCCGAAGAATATCCGTATCAAGGAACTCGATTCGGGTATTGTCGGGCGTGCGATTGGCGATCTGGATGCGGCCGTTGTCAATACGGACTGGGCCGTGAAGTCGGGGATCAAGATTCCGCAGGAGCGGATTGCTCAGGAGAAGGTGACGGGTAACCCTTATCGCAACTTCATTGCCGTGAATGAGAAGGATGCCAATGCGGGATGGGTGCGTGCGCTTGTGGAAAGTTATCAGCAGGCTAATGTCGCTACTGAGATTATTGCCGTGTATCACGGGGCGACGCTGCCTGCCTGGCAAGGTGCTCCGCAGCAGTAAGGGGGTATGCGGTGGGGGCGCCGTGATGCTTTTTGTTCGCGGCTAGTCGGCGCTTTTGCGCTTTCCTTTTGGCTTTCCTTGTGTTCGCGTCGGTGTGCAGGCGTTGCCCCTGTGCGGGGCGGCACCTCCTTTCTTTGCCGCGGCAAAGAAAGGAGGCAAAGAAAGCCGCTCAAACCGCCAGCGACCGCCACGGTTCACCTCGCACCACTAATGGTGAATGGCTCCGGAGCGTCTGTCACCTCGCACCACCAAAGTGAGTGACAAGGCAGTCATGCATCCCGCTGCTCGCTACGCGCGCTGCGGTTGGGTCTGCAAGGGAAACCGGGTGGCACGCCTGGGCATCCGCGAGAACTCATGTGCCCCGCCGGTTTTTGACTATGCCCTTCGGCGCGCGGAGCGCCGCCGGAAGGATGAGCGCCTTGACCTTCAATACAGTTGCTTTCTTTGCCGCTGGCAAAGAAAAGTAGGTGCCGCCCCGCACAGGGGCAACGCCTGCATACCGACGCGAACACAAGAAACGCCAAAGCGCGAGAAATCCCGCCCGCAGCGGTGCAGCACCCGACACCACACCGTCAACCAATCTCAACGACAACCTTGCTAGCCGCACTACCATCGGCGACAGCCTCATAAGCAAGCTCGGCTTCACCCAGCGCGAAGCACCGCAAATCCACCCGCGGCTTGAGCTGCCCCGCCTCGGCAAGCCGCGTGGCCTCGCGAAGCATCTCACCGTGATGCAAACGGTGCTTCCCGCTCAAAAGCGGATAAAGCGTAAACACACCCGAATAAGTCGCCTCACGAAACGACAGCGGCGCGAGCGCATGCGTGCCCCACCCGAGCGCGCTCACCACGTGCCCAAAATGCTTGACCGCGGCAAACGAAGCATCGAGCGTCTTGCCGCCCACCGTGTCCACCACTAGATCAAACCCTGCACCGGCCGTATGCGCCTGAACATACTGCTCGACGCTTAGCGCGCCATAATCAATAGGCGTCGCACCCAACTGCGAAATCACATCGCCGTTGCGCGCGCTCCCCGTCGCGAAGACATTCGCACCGAGCGCGCGCGCAATCTGCACGGCCACGTGGCCCACGCCACCCGCGCCGCCCTGAACCAGCACGCTCTGTCCCGCCGCCAGGTACGCGCGATCGACGATGCCCGACCACGCCGTGATGAACGCAAGCAGCAGCGCGGCGGCTTCGCGCATCGAGAGATTCGCGGGCTTGCGCGCGAGGAGGTCCGCGTCGACGGCAGCGTACTCGGCCAGCGAACCTTGAATGCCGCCTACGCCGCCCGTCATGCCGTACACCTCGTCGCCCGGCGCGAAACGCGTGACGCCCGCGCCCACCGCTTCCACCACGCCCGCCATGTCGATGCCGAGCACGAGCGGCAGCGGATGCTTCGCATGATCGGCCTTCCCTGCACGAATCTTGACGTCGAGTGGATTGAGGCCCGCAGCATGGACGCGCACGAGCACCTGGCCCGTTTGCGGCTGCGGGCGATCGAGCGTGGCCAGTTCGAGCGGACCATCGTACTGGCTGAGGACGAGTGCTTTCATTGTCGGTGTGTGCGCCGTTGCGAGCTGGAAAGGATAACCAGGCGATATTCGCCTTAGCCCTTGTGATTCAGCTGCGAAGCAGCGTCGCGCAACGCCGTGCGCAAGCCTTCCTCCACCACCGGGTGATAGAACGGCATCGCCACCATGTCGTCCACGCTCAGTCCCATCTGCACACTCCACGCGAGCAGGTGCCCGATATGTTCAGCCGCCGGTCCGAACCATTCCGCACCCACGAAGCGCCGTGTCGCGCGATCCACGTACACGTGGCCCAGGCCGTGGTTCTTGAGCATCACGCGGCTGCGGCCCTGGTCCTCGAAGCTCACGGCGCCCGTCACGACGCTGCCTTCCACCAGATCCCGATGTGACTTGCCAACCATGGCGATCTGCGGATCGGAAAACACGATCGCAAGCACCGCACGGCGCGCAACGGGTTCGACTACGGGAAAGCGAGCCGCGTTGCGGCCCGCTGCGCGGCCCTCGTCTGCGGCTTCGTGCAGCAGCGGCAGCACGTCGTTCGCGTCGCCGGCCAAAAACACCGGCGCGGTGCCGACTTGCAGCGTAGCCGGGTCGAAGCGCGGCACGCCGTGCGCGTCGAGTTCGAGCGAGGTGTTTGCAAGGCCCAAATTCGCCACGTTGGGGTCCCGGCCAGTTGCCGCCAGGACGTAATCAAACGTTGCTTCGGACTGCGTGCCGTCCGCGCGGGCGTACCGCAGCGTCACGCCCGCATCGCTGCGCGTAGCCGATACGACACGTCCCTGCGTCTCGAACTGCATTTCCGCGCCGAACACGCGGTGCGCTTCGCTTATCAGACGCGGGTCCGTGAGCGGCCCCACGCTGCCGTGCGAGCCGCCGTACAGCGTCACTCGCACGCCGAGCCGCGCGAGCGCCTGGCCGAGTTCCAGACCGATCACGCCCGCACCGACCACCGCCACGCTGCGCGGCAAGTCCTCCCAGGCGAACACGTCGTCGTTGACGATCAGCCGGTCGCCAAGTCCGGCCAGCGACTCGGGTACCGTGGGCGTCGAGCCCGTTGCGATCACTACGCTTTTTGCGCGCACCTGCGTGTGCTCGCCAACCTGGAGCAGGCCGTCGTCGATGAAGCGGGCGTGCCCAACGAGGCGGTCCGCTTCGGGCAGTGCGAGCGTGCTGTCCACGACGAAACCGACGAAGCGGTCCCGCTCGCTGCGTACGCGCTCCATCACGGCCCGGCCGTCGATTTCCATGCCGAGCGGATTCACGCCGAAACGCGGCGCCATGGTCACCGCGTGCGCCGCCTCGGCCGCCGCGATCAGCAGCTTCGAGGGCATACAGCCCACGCGCGCGCAGGTCGTGCCGTAAGCGCCGCCTTCAATGATGATTGCGCTTGCACCTTCCGCCTTCGCGGCGCGGTAAGCGGAAAGTCCGGCCGTGCCGGCGCCGATAATGGCGACATCCGTTCGCAGGGTTTGCATCGTGTTTCCTTGAAGGGTTCATGCATTCGTTTTCATGACCCAGTCTAGGAGGTCCACGCGCGAGGGTGAATGTCGGCGCTGCTCAAGTTCATGCCCGATCGTCTCACGGGCAGCGGGGCGGGACGGCCGGTCACTCGGGCAACTGCTGCGCAAGCCAGTCGATCAACACGCGCACCTTCGGCGGCAAAAACCGGTTGGGCGGATAGAGCATCCACACCGGGCCGCTGTACGCGCGCGGCTCCAGCGACCACTCGGGCAACACGCGCACGAGCAGCCCGTCGCGCAGCGCATCCGCCGCGGCGAATTCAGGCAGGCTCGCAATGCCCCAGTCCGCGAGTGCCGCATCGCGCCGCGCGCCCACGTCGTTGGCGATATAGCGGCCCTTCACCTCGACGGCATGCGTCTGCGCGCCGCGCCGGAAGGTCCAGCGGTTGTCGTCGGGCGTTTCGCCAAGATAGAGGCAGTCGTGGCGGGCGAGATCCTTCGGGTGCGTCGGCGTGCCGTGCGCGCGCAGGTAGGCGGGGGACGCGCACGGCATCCACTGCAGCGTGCCGAGCCGCCGCGCCGCGAGCCCCGGCGGCGGCGTGGGCGTCGGGCGAATCACGATATCGACGTTGTCGCGCACGGGATCGACGTCGCGGTCGGTGAAGATGAGTTGCACCGCGACTTCCTCATACGCACGCAGGAAGCCGGAAATCAGCGGATGAATGACGCTTTGCGCAAAGGAAATAGGCGCGCTGATGCCGACGCGGCCATGCGGGCGGCCGGTCAGGCGGCTGGCGGCTTGCGCCGCGCTCGCGGCGGCTTCGACCATGTCGGTGCAGTGACGGTAGACCTCGGCGCCGGATTCCGTGAGCCGCAGGCTGCGCGTGGAGCGCTCCAGCAGGCGCGTGCCGAGCGCGCGTTCGAGCCGCTGCATCTGGCGGCTCACGGTGGAAGGCGTGCTGCCGAGCTGGCGCGCCGCGACCGAGAAATTCCCCGCGTCGACCACGCGGGCGAAGGTGGCCAGATCGGGCAGCAGCGGCAAGAGGTCGGCGGGATTCATGGCAGGAAGGGTGAAATCATCTGTGCATTCTGGGCATAAATGATGTTCCGTCTAAGCGGATTATCGCTGCGAAGGCATTATCGGACAATGGGTCCGTTCCCGGCTTATTTGCAGGCTCGTTCCCCATGAATGCTCTGACCCGTTCTTCCCGCACCCTCGATCTGCTGCTCGTGGCCGTCGCGCTCATCTGGGGCACGAGCTATGGCGTGGTGAAGGGCGCGCTGCTCGTCTACCCGGTGCTGGGTCTGCTCGCGCTGCGCTTTGGCATCACGTTCGTGCTGCTGTCGCCCGCGTTGCGCGGTCTGCGTCATGTGACGTGGCGCGAGCAGATCGGCGTGCTCGGCGCGGGACTCCTGCTGCTCGGCATCTTTCTGGCGGAGACGTTTGGCGTGTCGCTCACGAACGCTTCGAATGCCGCGTTTCTCATCAGCCTGTGCGTGGTCCTCACGCCGCTCGTGGAGTGGGCGTGGCTCAAGCGCGCGCCGCGGCCCGTGGAATGGGCGGCGGCCGGCGTGTCGCTGCTTGGCGCGCTGCTCCTGACGGGCGGCCATGTGGCGGCGAGCCCCGGCGATCTGCTGGTCGTGCTGGCCGCGCTGCTGCGCGCCTTGGCGACCTGCGCGGTCAAGCGCGTGATGAAGTCGGGCGCCGTGCCGGCGCTCACGGTGACAGCGGTCCAGTCCGCCGTCGTGTCGATCGGCTGCGCCGCGCTTGCGATCACTGTCGCGCCCGAACAGTGGCAACCGTTGCCGCACTGGCAGGGGCATGGCGTGTTCTGGGGCAGCGTGATCTATCTCGTGGCGGGCTGCACGCTGTTCGCCTTCTTCGTGCAGAACTACGCCGTGAGCCGCAGCAGCCCCACGCGCGTGGCATTGCTGATGGGCAGCGAGCCGGTGTTCGGCGCGCTGTTTGCCTGCGTGTGGCTCGGCGAGCGGCTTACCTTGCCCGCGTGGATCGGCGGCATGCTGATCGTCGTCGCTTCGCTTTTCGCGCTCAAGCGCGAACCCCAAGCCGCTGCGCAGATTGAAGCGCAAGCCGCCGTGAAAGTGTAGCCGCGCCCACATCTGCGGTTTGCTTTTTTTGTTGTGGTTCGCAAATCAAGCGCCTCGCAGAGCCCAGAACCTCAAACCTGCACACCCCAGCGCCGCACAGTCAACCGCTCCAGCGTATCAAACACCAGATGCTCAACGAGCAGCCCAATAACGATCACAGCAGCAAGCCCAGCAAAAACACGATCGGTATAAAGCTCGTTGCGGTTCTGAAAGATATACCACCCAAGCCCACCCTGCCCTGCGCTAGCGCCAAACACAAGTTCGGCCGCGATCAGCGTGCGCCATGCGAAGGCCCAGCCCACGCGCAAGCCCGCAATGATCGAGGGCAGCGCCGCAGGCACGAGTATCAGCACCACCTGGCGTAGGCCGCTCAACCCGTAGTTGCGCCCCGCCATGCGCAGGGTAGCCGGCACGCCGAGAAAGCCCGTGTACATGTTGAGCGCGAGCGGCCACAGCACCGCGTGCACGAGCACGAACAGCAGGCTACCGGTGCCGAGCCCGAACCAGAGCAACGCAATAGGCAGGAGTGCAATGGAAGGCAACGGATTAAACATCGCAGTCAGCATGGAAAGCAAATCGCGCCCCACGCGCGTAGAAACCGCGAGCGACGTGAGCACGAACGCGAGCACCACGCCAATAGCATAGCCGCGCAGCAGCACCGACATCGAAATGCCGGTCTTGACGAGCAATTCGCCGCTCGCAATGCCCTGCACGAACGCGGCAAGCGTCGCGCCAAAGGTCGGCACGAGCAGATCGTTCGCAACCACGCGCGCCGTGGTCTCCCAGACTGCAACAAGCACCAGCGCGATGAGCGTGCGGCGAAACCAGCCCGCATCGAGCACGCGCCGCGCAAGCGGCAATGGCGCGGTGGCGGCTCCCGCCTGCACCGGCAGCAAGGGCCGCTCGTATTCCGCGCGCACGGGCGGCAAGGTCGGCAGCGTAGGGTGTGGCGTGCTCATCGGCTGGCCTCCTTTTCAGCTTCGGTTTCAATATCGGTATCGAACAACAGGCGATGGATGCGCGCCACACTTTCGCGAAAATCCACGCCGCCCATGCTCGCATGCGAATACGCGTGACTGTTCACCTCCGCGCGCACGCGTCCCGGATGCGGCGAGAGCAGCAGGATGCGGTTGCCGACCACGAGCGCCTCTTCGATCGAATGCGTGACGAACAGCAGCGTGAAGCGCGCGTCGTCCCAAAGGCGCAGCAGTTCTTCCTGCATCTTGCGGCGCGTGAGGGCGTCGAGCGCGGCGAAGGGTTCGTCCATCAGCAGCACGCGCGGCTGCATGGCGAGCGCACGCGCTATCGCCACGCGCTGTTTCATGCCGCCCGAAAGCGTGTGCGGATACGCATCGGCGAAGGCGGCGAGGCCTACCTTGTCGAGGTAATGGAGCGCACGCTCGCGCGCTTCGGCACGCGGCAGCTTGCGCGCGACGCGCAACGGAAACGCCACGTTCTCGGCCACGGTTTTCCAGGGCGGCAACTGGTCGAATTCCTGGAACACTACGACGCGGTCCGCACCCGGCCCGCGCACCGGTCCGCCCGCCAGCGAGATCGATCCCGACACCGGCTCGATAAAGCCCGCAATCGCCTTGAGCAAAGTGGACTTGCCGCAGCCCGAAGGCCCGAGCAGCACGAAACGGTCGGCGCCGTAGACATCAAAGCTCACGTCCTGCGTGGCGCGCACGATGCGCTCGCGACTGCGGTATTCGAGGCTGACGTTTTCGATGGCGAGCAGGCGTTCGCTGTGTCGTGCGGCGTCGACGGTGTGTTCGGTATGCGCAGGCCGCTCGCTCACAACGACGCGTTCCGCCGCGCCCGCTTCGCGGCGCGCTGCGGGAGCGCGCTCCCAGAATCTGGTGGAGGTGACGTTCACTTTTCGCAAATCCAGCGGATAAAACGTCAACATACGGGCACCCGGTGTGCCGCCCAACCAATGAATCGACATATCCAAACCAGGCCTGCTCATAAGCGCTGGCTATCCGCCACCAATGCGAACGGGCCCGAAAGGGGCCCGCTCGCCGACGCTGAGGGCGCGCTGGCTCAACTGCCGTTGGCAACCGCCGGGTCGTCGAAGAAGTAATCGCGCCACGACTTTGGCTCGTTGCGGATCGCACCCACGCGATACATGAATTGCGCGAGCGCGAGCGTATTCTGCGGCGCTGTCTTGAACTGAACCTGCGGATCGCGCAGGATCTTAAGGAGCAGGTTGCGGTCGATCTTCGAGTCGTTCACGCGGATATAGATATCCGCGGCCTGCTCGGGGTGCGCTGCAATGAAGTTCGCCGCATCGGCGAGCGCCGCCACGAATGCACGATAGGTCTTCGGGTTCTCCTCGCGGAACTTCTGCGTGGCGTAAAGCACCGTGGCCGATCCCGGTCCGCCCAGCACGTCGTACGAGTTGAGCACGATATGCGCCTTCGGGTTGGCCGCCAGTTCCTGCTGCTGGAACGGCGGATTGCCGAAATGCGCCGTGATCACACTGCTGTTCGCGATGATCGCGGCCGCGGCATCCGGGTGCGGAATCGCCTGGCTGTAGGGGTCGAGCCGGTCGAACTGCTTCTCGCCCCACTGCTTCGCCGCCGCGTATTGCAGCACGCGCGACTGCACGGAAACGCCCACGGCCGGCACGGCAATGCGGTCCTTGCTCGTGAAATCGGCAATGGTCCTGACGTTCGGATTCGTGCTCACGAGGTAATACGGCAGGTTGCCGAGCGATGCCACGCCTTTCACGTTCTGCCTGCCATGCGTGCGGTCCCACACCGTGAGCAGCGGGCCCACGCCCGCGCCGGCCACATCCACCGCGCCGGAAAGCAGCGCGTCGTTCACGGCCGCGCCGCCAGAAAGACGCAGCCAGTCGACCTTGATATCCACGCCGGCCTTGCGCCCCTCCTGCTCGATGAAATGCTGGTCGCGCGCGACGTTGAGCATCAGATACACGACACCGAACTGCTCCGCAATGCGAATCTGCCCTTCTGCGCGCGCGGTTGCCGGCGCGCCCAGCCCAAACGACGCGAGCGCAATGGCGAGTGACGCAACGCCCGCACGGCGCCACACGTTCGCGCGTTTCGCGAGCGCGTTACCGATGGAAAGCAACATACTATGGATTCCTTCTTATTCTGTTTAATATCGAACGTGCAAAAAAATGCCCCGCGGCGCGCATCAAAACGGCGTGTCGCCTTCGATGGTGGTGCGATAAAGCTTACGGCGCAGATGATCGGGCGTGCCCGCCGCGAGATGCATGAGCGAGCGGTTGTCCCAGAACACGAGATCGTGCTCACGCCATGCGTGGCGGTAGCAATGCTCCGCACGCACGCTGTGCGCGAACAGCGCGTCGAGCAGCGCGCGGCTTTCGTCCTCGGGTAGATCGACGATGCATGTCGTGAAGTGCTCGCTCACGAACAGCGCCTTGCGGCCCGTTTCCGGGTGCGTGCGCACGACCGGATGCACAACGGGCTTCACCTGCGCGATCTGCTCCGCCGTGAGATTCGGCCGCCACGGGCTGCGCGCCTGAAGTTCCGCATAGCGCGCGAGATAGGTATGCTCGGCGCGCCGCCCTTCCACGGCGCTCCGCAAATACGCAGGCAGCGTCTCCCATGCGAGATGCATGTTGGCGAACAGCGTATCCCCGCCCTCTGCGGGCAACTCCTGCGCGTGTAGCAGCGAACCGAGGCTCGGCTTCTCCTTGTATGAAAGATCGGAGTGCCAGAAGTGCCCCGCGTCGCCAAGACCGATGGGCTTGCCGTTCTCCACGATGTTCGAAACGATTAGCACCTCAGGGTGGCCCGCCAGTGCGAACTGGTGCAGCACGTGGATCTGCAGCGGCCCAAAGCGGCGGCTGAATTCGACCTGCTGCTCCGGCGTGATGCGCTTGTCGCGAAACACCAGCACATGGTGATCGAGGTGCGCGCGATGAATTCGCGCGAAGTCTTCGCTCGACAGCGGCTTCGCGAGATCGAGGCCGACCACTTCCGCGCCGAGCGGCGCATCCAGGGGAAGAATGTCGAAGCGTTGGGACGCGTGCGCGCTCGATGCGGCTGAAGCGGTGAATGTGGCAGGGGTAGTCACGCAGCAAGCCTTTCAGGTAAGCAATGGCTTCAATCTACGTGATCCGCCCGCCGCCTGACAACGAAGTAAATCCGATACGTTTATCCGTTCGAGTCATAAAGGCGCTGTTAAGGCATACGGCGACACAAGTCGCAGAGGCGCACCGGGCGCGAATACTCATGTCCGAATCTGGCCAGATTCCCCCCTGAATCTGTTTTAAAGTCTCGACATGCGCCTCGATCCCGACACCTGCTACCAGACCATGCTCTCGAAGGACCGCCGTTTCGACGGCTGGTTTTTCGTCGGCGTTTCGTCTACCGGGATTTACTGCCGCCCGGTCTGCCCGGTTCGCACACCCCGGCGCCAGAACTGCCACTTTTTCGCCAACGCCGCAGCGGCGGAACGCGCGGGCTTTCGCCCCTGTCTGCGGTGCCGCCCTGAACTGGCCCCAGGCAACGGCCTGCTGGACGTTTCGAGCAGGCTCGCGCACGCCGCCGCCACGCTGATCGAAGAGGGTTGCCTCAACACGGGCAGCCTGGCTGACCTGGCCGCACGCGTGGGCGTGACCGACCGGCACCTGCGCAGGATCTTCGACGCGCAATTCGGCGTGTCGCTGATGGAGTTCGCTCAAACCCAGCGATTACTGATGGCTAAGCGGCTGTTGACCGATACCCGCTTGCCGATGAACGCCGTTGCACTCGCGGCGGGATTCGGCAGCGTGCGGCGGTTCAACGACCTGTTCCTGAAACAGTACGGCCTGAACCCACTGCGGTTCCGCAAAGAAACCGATGTCCCCAATGCTTCGAATGCAGAAAGCATGACCTTTCCGCTGGGCTATCGGCCGCCGTTTTGCTGGTCCGGCATTCTCGCGTTCCTCGCACGCCGGCAGATAGCCAGCGTCGAGCATATCGGCGACGAAATCTATACGCGCACCCTCGCATTGAGCCATCACGGCCGCGATATCCACGGCTGGATCAGCGTGCGGCACGCGCCACAGCGCTTCGCGCTCGAAGTGACCTTGCCGATGTCGCTGATGCCCGTCGTGGGGCAGCTTCTGCCGCGCGTCAGGCGTCTGTTCGATCTGGACTCGCGCCCCGATCTGATCGATCCGCATCTCGGCGATCTCGCGGACGGCTCACCGGGCATGCGCGTCCCGGGCGCCATGGACGGCTTCGAGATCGCAGTGTGCGCCCTGGCCGGGCAATCACCACATTCAACGCGCACGCAAGGCATCGTTTCACGCATTGCCGAACGCTTTGGCACGCCGGTCAGCGCGCCGAACGCTTTGACGCGCGTCTTTCCCAGCGCGGCCACGCTTGCACGCGAGCCAGTCTCCGCACTCGAGGATACGGGTATGGCGCGCAAGCGTGCAGAGACGATCGTTGCGCTCGCAAGCGAAGTGTCGTCGGGGCGCATCAGGCTCGAGCCCGCAGCGCCGCTGGAGGAAACGCTCCATGCGCTGCGGAACATTCACGGCATCGGCGAATGGGCCGTGCAATACATCGCCATGCGCGCGCTCGCGTGGCCCAATGCCTTTCCGCCGTGCGACCTGAAGCTGAAAAAGCGGCTGGGCTACGCGCGCGCATCCGTATTCGGCCGCCATGCCGAACAATGGCAACCGTGGCGCGCCTACGCAACCCTCCACATGTGGAGCCAACTCGAAGGCCAACTCAAATGACACCCGGCTACCTGATTCCCAGTCCATTGGGCGATATCGCGCTGCGCATAGAAGACGATTTCCTGACCGGCCTCTTTTTCGTGGGCCAGAAGTACTTTCCGCACATCTCGCTCACGCGCATCGGAACCGGAGCGCCGCCACTCGCTCTTTACGCACAGCGCCAGATCACGCAGTTCTTTTCCGGCGAGCGACGGGACTTCGGGCTTCCCATTGCATTGCGTGGCACGCCGTTTCAGCGGCGGGTCTGGAAAGAGCTTGAAGCGATTCCGTATGGACGTGTGATCTCCTATGCGGAGGTCGCGAAGCGCTTGCGCCTGGACTCGGGGCACGCACGCGCAGTGGGGAGCGCGGTAGGCCGCAACCCTGTTTCCGTGATCGTTCCGTGCCACCGTGTCGTCGCGACAAACGGCGCGCTGACCGGCTACGCAGGCGGCGTGGATCGCAAGGCGGCGCTGCTCGAACTCGAGCATGCCGGCCCATTGGAATGAAACCAAGTGGACCGCTTCTCGGCACTCAATCAGCCTTAGCCGCCAGTTTAGAAGCGGTCCGCTCTCACACCTACTGCCCGCCCCCGTACATATCGAGCAGCATCAGCGTCACGCCGTTGGTCCAGCCAAAGCCATCCTGCAACGGGTATTCGCCGCCCCCACCGCCGCCTTCGCCCGCGCCCTCGACGATATATTTCTCGACGAGCTTTTGCTGCGTGTTATAGACGTTCTCGACGTCGGCGAGAAAACGCGTGCCGACTGGCTGCGCGAGATCGCTGTGTCCGTATTGCTTAAGGCCCTGGATGGCGATCCAGTGCAGCGGCGCCCAGCCGTTCGGCGCATCCCATTGCTGGCCAGTGTTGTAGGTCGACGTGGCGAGGCCGCCCTGCTGGAGCAGCACGCTTTGCATGGTCTGCGCCGTCTTCTTCGCGCGCTCAGGCCACGCCACGCCCGCCATCAGCGGATACATCATCGCGGGCGTCTGGTTGTCGCGCGACTTGCCGAGCCGCCAGTCATAGTCGCCGTAGTAGCCCTTGTTGTTCCAGAGGTAACGGTTGATGCCCTCGGCGCGGCGCGCGGCGTAGCCGGCGAACTGTCCCACGCAGCCGAAATCGCGCGCGACCGTGCAGGCGCGCACGATCGTCGTCTCCAGATGGAACAGGAGGCTATTCAGATCGACCGGAATGATCGACGTGGTACGCACGGTCCAGAGGTTCTGGTTGTCGCCGAACCAGCGCGAGCTGAAATCCCAGCCGCTTTCGGCGGTGGCGCGCAGGTCGCGGTAGACCTCGTTGGCGGGGCGGCCCGTGGCCTGCTGCGCGGTCTGCACGTCTTCGATATACGACTCGTCGCGCGGCGTGTCGAGTTCGTCCCAGTAGCGGTTGAGCACGGTGCCGTCGCGCAGCACGACCACGTTGCGCGTGGCCTGCCCGCGCGGCGTGCTGCTCGCCCCCTGCATCCAGTACGCGTACTCCTTGCGCAGCGCGGGCAGGTACTTCTGATACACGCTGTTGCCTTCCTTTTGCGCCGCGAGTTCCACCATGTACGAATAGAACGGCGGTTGCGAGCGGCTCAAGTAATAAGTGCGATTGCCGTTCGGAATATGGCCGAAGGTGTTGATCATGTACGCGAAGTTGTCGAGCATGTCGTCGACGAGATCTTCATGGCCCGACTCCTGGAGCCCGAGCATCGTGAAGTACGTGTCCCAGTAATAGCCCTCACGGAAGCGCCCGCCCGGCACGACATACGGCTTCGGCAGCGGCACGAGCGAGCTGTTGTCGGGCGCCGACGTGGTCGTGCGCGTGAGCCCGGTCCAGAGCCAGTCGATATGCTGGCGCAGGGTCTGCCCCGCCGGCGGCGTGATGCTCTGGTCCGGCGGCGGCGTGAAGTATTGATTTACGAAATTCAGCAACGAGAAACCGGCTTGGTTCTTCTGCGCTTCGTAGAGCTGAACGATGGTTGCGGGGTCCGTGTTCGGCGTCGAATCGACGAAGGTCTTCTGGTCGGAGAAGATCTGCGCGGTCTGCACTGCCACGAACAGATCGCCATACAGAATATCGGGCGCAGGCGGCAGCGGCGCGCCCACCTGCGTGTCGGCGAAACAGTTTGCGCAGGCAAGCAAAAGCGTGGCGACACTGATCGCACTGATCGCAGTGCGAGATCGCTGCGGCGACTTTCGGGGCGGGAGTGACTGTAAGCTTGCTTGAATGCGATGCGCATCGTTTGGCGATGCGGCGTGGGTGCGAGATTGCAGCTGCGTGCTCATGTTGCCTCCTTGGTGTTGGGGCACTTCGCTGGTCTCCTCACACCGACCCGTTCACGCCGTTTGTCTGCGGCGTGCGGGTTCGGCTGGATGCACGCTGGCATCGCCGTTTCCCGGGCAACGAGAGCATCGCATGACTTCGTACACCGAAGCAACTGCGGCGTGACAAGGACGCTAAGATGCGGAAAATTATGCCACCGACCTGACGGAAAAGACACGGCGCGTCGGTAACAGTGGCCGTGCTGGGGCGGCATGTGCAGCAGATATGCGGGCGCCAGGCACGACAGCCATATCGCGGGCGCCCACTTTTTCAAACATCGCCCGAATCGTCGATACGATCCGGAAGCACATCGCTGCCGGGCTCCTGCGATTCGTCGCCGTCTGCCGCGGCGCGTTCGCCCGTGCCTGCGCTATCGGTGTCGCTCTGCGCTTCGTCCTCGCCCGCTTCGAGCGCGTGATTGTCCAGTTCGGTGTCGCGGTCGAATTCGTGGCGCTTCGCGCCCTGGGTGTCGCTGCCGGAATCGGATGAATCGCACGGGCCCAGCGAGCCGGTGTCGTGCCCCGGCGGCCGGGATTCGGGAAGATCGTTGTCGGGGTCTAGCGTGCTGTTCATGGCAGGCTCCTTGTATTGTCGATGCGTTCGATGCCGCGCAGTTTGTGACGCCGCATCCCCATCCACGATGCGCGCAGAACGCATGCCTCGCGAACCGCGCCCTCACGCGTTCGTGAGCGGCGAGCGTGCGCAAAAGTGCAACGATCACGGGCGCGAGCGCGCCTGCCTGCGCAAATGCGCAAACGCCATCGCCACGCCAAGGACGCCAATCGCCACATCGCCCATCAACGCGTGCACATGGCGCTCGGTGAAGAGCGGCGCGCCGCCATTGCGCGCTTCACGGTCGAAGCGGCCATGCGCGCCGATCTCGCCCGGCACGGGCGCATGCAGGTTGTCGGGCGCGTCGGGCGCGCGCGGGTTGCCCGTCAATTAGATCGACCAGCGAGAGGTGCACGTCGAGGCCGTCGTGAATCAGCTCCGATCGCACGGCGTCAGTAAAGCCGCGCACCGCGAACTTCGCGCCGCAATACGCGGATTGCAGCGGGATCGCGCGCGAGGCGAGCGCCGACCCCACGTTGACGATCGCGCCGCGATTGCGCGTGCGCATGCGCGCGAGCGCCGCCATCGTGCCGTGCACCTGGCCGAGATACGTGACCTGGGTCGCGTCGAAGTCGCGCGGCGAGATCGACGAGAGCGGCGCAAAAATGGTCGCATGGCGACGTTCACCCACACGTCGATTTCGCCCGGTTCGCGCTCCACGCGCGCTGCCGCCGCTTCGACGGCCTGTGCGTCGGCCACGTCGGTGGGCACCGCGAACGCGCGCACACCGCTGTAAGCGGCCTGTAACTGCGCGGCGGCGCGCGCGAGCCGTTCGGGTTCGCGCGAAAGCAGCGCGACGTGGTAGCCCGCGCGCGCGAAGGCTTCAGCAACGGCGCGGCCCACGCCCGCGCCCGCGCCCGCGCCCGCGCCGGTCACGACAACGATCTTGTGGCGCAGCTTTCGATGCATCGGCTCAGTATTCGAAAAGGGAAGACGTGATAGTGTCGACCCGCAATGCCTATGCCTGTCTGGCATCCAAATGCGGTGCGGGGGCCGGCACCGCATTTGCGCATCGATCTGTTTGCGAACCGCCGCCCGCTTTGCCGCGCGCCCCTGCCGAGGAGTCCCAGCTCATGTCATCGAATTCATCGTCGAATGCCAGGCCCACGAACGCCGACCCATCCGATCTCGACCGTCTCGCCATCGACACGATCCGCACCTTGTCGATGGACGCCGTGCAAAAGGCCAATTCCGGCCACCCCGGCACGCCCATGGCGCTCGCGCCGCTCGCGTACCAGATCTGGCAGCGTCATCTGCGTTACGACCCTGCCGCGCCGCTATGGCCCAATCGCGACCGCTTCGTGCTCTCGAACGGCCACGCTTCAATGCTGCTCTACTCGCTGCTGCACCTCACGGGCGTGCAAGCCATAGACGAGAAAGGCAAGCTCACGGGCAAGCCCGTGGTCTCGCTCGACGATATCAAACACTTTCGCCAGATCGACAGCGTGACGCCGGGGCACCCGGAATTTCGCATGACGACGGGCGTCGAGACGACCACCGGGCCGCTCGGCCAGGGGCTCGGCAACAGCGTGGGCATGGCCATGGCCGGGCGCTGGTTCGAGCAGCATTTCAATCGCGCCGACGCCAGAATCTTCGACTACCGCGTCTACGCGGTGTGCGGTGACGGCGACATGATGGAAGGCATCTCGCACGAAGCGGCTTCGCTCGCGGGCCATCTGGGTCTGTCGAATCTGATCTGGTTCTACGACAGCAACCGCATCACGATCGAGGGCCACACCGACCTCGCCTATAGCGACGACGTCGAAGCGCGCTTTCGCGGCTACCATTGGAACACGCTGCACGTGGACGACGCCAACGACACGAAAGCCATCGAAGCCGCCATCGAAAAAGCGCAGGCCGTGACCGACAAGCCGACGCTCATCGTGGTAAAGAGCATCATCGGCTGGGGCGCGCCGAACCGGCAGGACACTGCGGCAGCGCACGGCGAGGCGCTGGGCGAAGAAGAAGTGCGGCTCGCCAAGCGCGCATATGGCTGGCCGGAAGACGCGCAGTTTCTCGTACCCGATGGCGTGTACGAACGTTTCGCGCAGGGCATGGGCGCGCGCGGCAAGGCGGCGCACGAAGCATGGAAGCAACGCTACGACGACTACGCGAAGCGCTACCCCGAGCTAGCGAAGGATCTGAGCTTGATGCTCGAAGGCAAGCTGCCCGAGGGCTGGGACACCGACATTCCCACCTTCGAAGCCGACGAAAAAGGCCTCGCGACACGCGAGTCGTCGGGCAAGGTGCTCAACGCCATTGCGCAACGCGTGCCGTGGATGATCGGCGGTGCCGCCGACCTGTCGCCCTCGACCAAGACCAATCTCAAGTTCGAAGGCGCGGGCAGCTTCGAGCGCGATCACTACGACGGGCGCAACCTGCACTTCGGCATTCGCGAGCACGGCATGGGCGCGGTCTCCAATGGCCTCGCGCTTTCTGGCTTGCGGCCGTTCGCGTCGACGTTCCTCATTTTCAGCGACTACATGAAGCCGCCCATCCGGCTCGCCGCGATCATGGAGTTGCCCGTGGTCTACGTGTTCACGCACGATTCGATCGGCCTGGGCGAGGACGGGCCGACGCACCAGCCGATCGAGCAGCTCGCCGCGCTGCGCAGCGTGCCTGGCCTGCTCACGCTGCGCCCGGCCGACGCCAACGAAGTCGCACAGGCGTGGCGCGTTGCACTCACGCGGCCGCACGAACCGGCCTGCATGGTGGTGACGCGCCAGCCGCTGCCCACGATCGACCGCACGAAATACGCCAGTGCGCAAGGCGTGAGGCGCGGCGCATACGTGCTCGCCGACGCACCCGATGGCAAGCAGCCCGAAGTCCTGCTGCTCGCTACGGGCAGCGAGGTTTCGCTATGCATTTCCGCCTATGAGACGCTGAAACAGGAGGGGATCGCGGCACGCGTGGTCTCGATGCCTTCGTGGGACCTGTTCGAACAGGAGGACGAGGCGTACCGGGAGTCGGTACTGCCGCCGCACATCTACGCACGCGTGGCCGTGGAGCAGGCGGCGACGCTCGGCTGGGACCGCTACGTCGGCCGCTTCGGCTCGCAGATCGTGATGCACACGTTCGGCGCCTCCGCGCCGTTCAAGGCGCTGAAGACCAAATTCGGCTTCACGCCGGAGCGCGTGGTCGAAGAAGCAAAGAAGCAGATTGCGCGCTGCAAGGCAGGCGCGGGTGAGTAGTTAGTGCCTGCCGGTGCCGTACATGCGCAAATAGCCGCTGTGAAGCATCACCGGCTTGCCGTCCGTCTCCTCGATGAGCCGGGCGGCCGCCGATTCGATCGCGGAGCGGTTGCGGTGGAACGCCTGGCGCAGGTCGGGCTCGCGCAGCGATCTCGCGCCGAAGCGATCTTCCAGCGCTTCAGCCGTAATGGCACAGTCCACAGCGACGGAATCCGCCACCGCGACAAAGGTTAGCGCGAATTCTTCCGTGTCGTACCCGACCGGGCCTTCTGGAAAGGAAATGTTCATGATCGTTGGACTCCTGAATTTCTTGCCAACCAACCTGCTCCTCTCGATCCATCTCATTCCTTCCCCGGCGCGCGCATCGTTCATGCCCAGATGAAGCGGTGCGCCTTGACCGACGCCGGAGAATGTTTACCGCCTCGTGATGCCAAACAACAAGCTCGCCAGAAAGAGAATCACGAAGATGAAGAACAGAATCTTGGCGATGCTCGCGGCACCCACCGCAATCCCGCCGAACCCGAAGACAGCCGCGATGATGGCTATCACGAAGAAAACGATCGCGTAGTAAAGCATTGCCGGCTCCTTTGAAAGTGTCTCCCGGCGTACGCGCACCGGCTGTGCCCGAGCCGGCTTTTCGCGAGCGCACCGGCGTCCCGAGACGCGCTGAGTCCTGCGGCACGCCTGTTGCGGGAGAAGCAGGCTGTGGCTCCCAAAGCGAAGGAGGCAGTCATGTACCCGTTGCAATGCGCCTTGCGCGCGGGCCTCGCCGGCCTGAAAGAGTCCAAACCGCAGTAATGCCGCAAACGTCTCACGTCTAACCGCCATGGCCTCTCCACAGGAGTTCTTCATGCCGCCGATGCTGTACGCCTTCACGACGTCGTTTCACTTGCCGCCGCCCGATCCGCTGGACGACCCGCAACGCGCGCCGCTGCCGCCGCAACCGGACGACCGCCCGCCGCCCACGCTGCCCGAAGGCGACCCACCGCCGCACATGTCGCCGGAGCGCCTCGAGCGCGCGGCGCGTTTCGCATGAGAAGAGACGATACGACCACGAAAGGAGAAGACAATGACCCAGGTTCACGAAGTGATGTCACGCGAGGTCGTCCATATCGCGCCTGACACGACGATCCGGCACGCCGCCGAACTCATGCGCGACCATGACATCGGCGCGCTGCCGGTATGCGACGGCGACCAGATCGTGGGCATGGTGACCGACCGCGACCTCGCCATGCGCGGGCTCGCCCAGGGCTGCACGGGCGAGGAAACGGTCTCGCACGTGGCGACCTCGGGCGTGCAGTGGTGCTACGAGGACGAAGACGTGAACGTTGTCCAGCGCCGCATGGCGGAGGCACAGGTGCGCCGGCTGCCCGTGGTAAACCACGAACGCGAGCTGGTGGGCACGCTCTCGCTCGGCGACATCGCCACGCGCTGCGACGGCGCGCAGCGCGAGCGCATCGCCAACACGCTCGAAGACATTTCGCAGCGGCGCGTGCCCTGACGATCGGGCTGGATGCGGCACGGCTCAGGTCTACGTCGATGCCTGCCGCGTCACCCGACGGCTAGTCGAATGCTTCCCTCGCGCGCACGCGGCGCTCCGCTGCCGCGAGCGCTTCCTGGCGCCGGTAATAGCGCTCGAGTACATAGCCCGCCGTCGCGCCGTGCAGCACGACGGACAGCACGATCGCGTCGAGTGCCGCAGGCAGCACGGGCCGCAGCACGTCGCCGGCCTGGTCGATACCCCACACCGCGTAATAGAACGCGCCCACGCCGCGTATGCCCATCCATGCCATCAGGGCGCGCTGCGGCGCGTCAGCGTGCGAGCCCGCCATTGCCGCGAATACGGCCAATGGCCGCGCAACGAACACCAGCACCAGTGCGCACAGCACCTCACGCGGGTCGAGCATCTCGCGCCAATGCGCGGAAATCACACAGCCGATGATCAGCAGTACCGAGAACTCGGCCAGCCGCTCGATTTCCAGCGTGAATCCCGTCATGCCTTCGGCAAGCCAGGCGTGCGCGCGCTGCGGATCTTTCGCGACTTCAGTGCGCTCGCCAAGCTGCACGCTTTCGAGCGCTTCTGCCGGGCGGCGCTCGCCCGTTGCGCGCAGTTCCTCGTGGCGCAGCGCCACGCCCGCGGCGAATACGGCCACGAACGCGTATGCGTGCAACAGCAGCGCCACGCCGTAGGTCACGGACATCAGGCCGATCGCGATAAAGCCGTCGAGGCCCACGGCTTCGCCGTAACGCGTACGCAGATGGAACACGATCCGCACGCACATCGTGGCGAGCAGGGCGCCCACGAGGAGCGCGCCCACGATTCCCCATGCCACCCACGCGGCGAATGCTGCCGCGTTCTGCGTGCCGGTGCCGTGCACGCCGCATAGCGCGAGACCGAGCAGCGCGAACGGCATCGCAGCGCCATCGTTGAGACCGCCTTCGCCCGAAAGCGCGAATCGCACTGGCTCGGCGTCGCCGGCCTCATGGACGCGCAGTTCGTTGGCGAGCACCGGGTCGGTCGGCGCAAGCGCCGCGGCAAGAAACAAGGCAACGCCGGTGGCCGCGCCCAACGCCACGCCAAACGCGTACATCAGCCCGACACTGAACGCCATGGCCAGCACGCCCAGGCGCAGCGGCAAGCACCAGAGCCGGTCGCGCAGCCGCACGCGCAGGTGCATACCGACGGAAAACAGCGAAATCACGAGCCCGGCTTCCGCCACCACGGTGAGCGTGCGCACGTTCTGCGCGAGGTCGGCGTGCACGAGGCCGAACACACCCGGCCCGACGATCACGCCCACGGCCAAATAGATCATCGCGCCCGTAAGCGGCAGGCGCGCGATCGGACCCCGCGCGAGCGCCACGAACATCAGCAGCACGCCGATCAGAAAAAACCACAGTGCTTCCTCCGGCATCGGCAGACTTCCCTCCTCGTCGATCGTTGCGGCGGTGCGTGGGCCGCTGCCCGCGCACGAACCCCACATTTACGCAACCTCTGTGCCGCTCGTCACGCGGGCGGCACGATCGCGTCATTCGTCCGCCAGGAGCGGCAGCGCCTTCGCAAAGCACCGCACGTCGCTCAGGCCGGCGCAATCCGCGAACGGCTCGGTCCGCCCGTAACCGTGCCGTTGATAGAACGCGATCGCGCGCCGGTTGGCTTCGCGCGCCTGAAGAATTACGCTGCGATAGCCCGCCCCGGCCGCCACCGTCTCGAGAAAACGAAGAATCGCCGTGCCGGTCCCCGGCCATTCGGGCCGCCGGTAGAGGCAGCGGAATTCGGCCACCTCGAACGAGAAGCGGCACAGCGCGCCGCAGCCGATCGCGAGGCCATCCATGGTGCGCGCCATGACAAAGGCGCTGCGCGCCGAACCCAGGTCGCCCAGGTAGAACTGCGGCTGCACGCTGTCCCCACGGTAGAGCGCCAGCGTGGCGCTCATCTCGTCGAGCAGAATACGGGCGTCGAGCGTGCACGCGTTCTCTCTTCGCACTACTGCGAGTGCCGATAAGTCTTTCATTGCTCATGCCCTCCCGATCTCGTCGCATCCTGCATGCGCAAGGAGGGTGCCAGGGTGCGACGGTCCAGGCGCGCACAGTCCGCATGCCCATACGGCGCGTTCGAGGCCCCTCACGCCGCTTTCGTCTACCATCGCGTGTGCTTCGTCATCCGATCAGGAGGCCGTATGGACGCACACGATCTGGGCACCCTTTACCGGCGCTACATCGACTGCCTGAACCGGCGCGATTGGGCTTCGCTCGGGGAGTTCGTCGCTCAGGACACGATCCACAACGGCCGCCCGCTTGGCCTCGCGGGATATCGCGCCATGCTGGAGCAGGACGTTCGCGACATTCCCGACTTGCGCTTCGAAATCGAACTGCTGGCCGCCGAGCCGCCGCTCGTTGCCAGCCGCTTACGTTTCGACTGCACGCCCCGGCAAGTCTTTCTCGGCCTACCTGTCGACGGCCGGCGAATCGCATTTTCGGAAAATGTCTTCTACGCCTGGCGCGACGGGAAGATTGCGCAGGTCTGGTCGGTCATCGACAAGGCCGCGATCGAGGCGCAACTGTCGTGAAAAGCCGGTTTGTATCGACGATTGCTGTGGTTTTCGGCGGCGTGATCAGTTGCGCAGTCGCGCACGCAGCAGGAAGTCAGGATGACTCACCTCGCAGTGCGGAAAGTGCCGCGCATGCCGGCTCTTCGTATCCGCAGTTCTTTCTTCCCGACCAGAACGGCAAGCCGGTGAAACCCAGCTCGTCGGTCCGCACCTTCACCACGCGAGATTGCGCTGGCACCGTGCTACAGGGCGAACACGCGTCCGCGCAGGTACAGGGCGATGCGGTCGAACTGAGGGACGGCAAGGTCTACGTGAACGACCTGTCGTACGGCGCCGTGACGCGCGAGCAATCGGTCGAATACGACGTCAGGCAAGACAAACGCACCTTGCTGGTGGACGGCAAAGTCCGAACGCCCGCGCACTGAGATCACTCCCACCCGAAGCGCCATGACAACAACCCGCAAAACACTTCCGTACGCCGCTGCTTCGATTTTGACCGTACTCTTGTGCCTGTTCACCGCGGTCGCACACGCGGCAGGCGTCAAGCGCCTCGACATTCCCGCCGACGCGAACGGCCCGGCATTGAAAGCCATGGTGTGGACGCCTTGCGCCGAGCCCGCGGAAGACGTGCCGTTCGGCCCATACATCCTGCACGGGCGGCGCGACTGTCCGACGGTTGGCAACAAACTTCCGCTGATCGTCATTTCGCACGGCCACACCGGCTCGTTTCTGGGCCACCATGACCTTGCCGAAGTGCTGGCCGATGCGGGCTTCGTTGTGGCCGCAATCAACCATCCCGGCGATTCGTTCGCCGATCCGAGCCGCTCGGGCGATCTGTCCGTGTTCGTCGAGCGGCCGACCGATATCAAACGCCTGATCGATTACATGCTGGGCGCCGCGCCTGACGCCGCGAACATCGACCCGCAACGCATCGGTTTCTTTGGCTTTTCGCGCGGCGGCTATACGGGGCTGGTGCTGGCGGGCGGCGTGCCGGACTTCAAGCACGCCGAAGTGCCGTGCCCGGACCCGAGGCCGCCGGTCTGCGACGAGGTCGCGCGTGGCGAGGTGCCCCCGCAGCCGCTGCCAGTCGACGCTCGCATCAAGGCGTTCGTGCTCGCCGATCCGCTCAACGAATTCCCCGCCGCGAGCGACTTGAAGAACGTGACGGCACCCATGCAGGTGTGGGCTTCGCAGTATGGCGGCGACGGCGTATTGCCCCACAACGCGCCCGCGCTTGCCAAAACGCTGCCTCGCAAACCCGACTATCACTTCGTGCCCGATTCGGCGCATTTCGCCTTTCTCGCGCCCTGCCCCGCTCCGATGAAAAAGAGAGTGCCGGAGATCTGCGTGGATGAGCACGGGTTCGACCGGGTCGCGTTTCATAAGCAGTTCGATGCAAGCGTGCTCGCGTTTTTCCAGGCGAATCTGCACTAGCTTTCACGCTGCCCGGTAGCCCAGCCGCCGTGAAATCGCCTGCACGCAATCGCGCAGCGCGGCGGCAACGGTGCCGTCCCAGTCGGTGTCGAGCGTACCGGTCGGTCCCATGATGGTGAGCGTCAGCGCAATGTTCTTCGAGTAGTCGAAGACCGGCGCGGAGAACGCCACGATGCCCGGTGTCGGATGATTGATGCTGCGCGCCATATGCCGCTCGCGCGCCTCCTCGATCATCGCCTCGACCACCGACGCTTCTAGCGGATGCGCAATGTCGGGGCCCAGCCGGATGCGGTCGTCGAGCAGCAGCGTCTCAGTGAGCCTGCGCGGCAGAAACGCCGAAAAGACCCTGCCGGTCGCCGTGTTCGCGAGCGACATGACCGTGCCCGTGCGGATGTTCGTGTGGATGGGGTAGGACGCATCGATCAGGCGCACGATCACCGGGCCCAGATTGCCCCACACGGCGATCGCCACCGCATGCGAGGTCTGTTCCGACAACGTCTCCGCAAAGGGCGTGGCCTCGCGGATAGGGTTTTGCGTCTGGAGGCTCGCGAGCCCCAGCTGGATCGCCATGGGCCCGAGCAGATAGTGCCCCGTGGCCGGGTCCTGCGCGACCAGCCCGATCTTGCCGAAGCTCACCAGGTACGGATGAATCTTGCCCGACGGCATGCCTGCCGCCTTCACGAGATCGCGCAGCGCCAGGGGCCGCGCCTCATCGGCCAGCACCTTGAGGATCTCCCCTCCCACTTCGATCGACTGTATGCCGCGGCGCTCTCGCTCGGGCGCCGCCTGGCCTTCGGTGCTTTCCACGTCCGTCCCCGTTATTCAAAGGTCGACTCAGTATAGCACTAGGCATTATCTAATTCAGTTGCATAGGGTTAACTATAAGATATTCTCTAGCGAGCTAGATTTAATCTAGCGGCTACGGAGGCGGCGTTGCCCGACGCCGCCCGCACCAGAACGGAGAGGTCGATGTCTTTGACGCAAGCAGAATGCGATGTGCTCGTGATTGGCACGGGCGTGGGCGGCATGTCGGCAGCCATTACCGCCGCGAGCCGCGGGTTGAAGGTGATCGTGGCCGAAAAAGCCGCGTACTACGGC
Organism: Paraburkholderia sp. CNPSo 3076; assembly: GCF_026343935.1. Taxonomy (NCBI): domain Bacteria; kingdom Pseudomonadati; phylum Pseudomonadota; class Betaproteobacteria; order Burkholderiales; family Burkholderiaceae; genus Paraburkholderia; species Paraburkholderia sp. CNPSo 3076. The sequence goes on from NZ_JAPMAL010000027.1 coordinate 111,285, forward strand.
GGCACGACCGCGCGCTCGGGAGGCTGGCTCTGGATTCCCAACACGTATCTCGCGCAGGCGTGGGGCCACCATGAATTGCCGGATCAGGCGTTCACCTATATCCGCAACCAGGCCGGGCGCGGCTTCGACGAAGCACGCGTGCGCGCCTTTCTCTCGAACGGCCCGAAGGCGGTGGAATTTTTCACCTCGAACACCGCGGTGCAGTTCGACATGCCGCTCACGTTTCCGGACTACCACGCGGAAGCGCCCGGCGCGGCGCAAGGCGGTCGCTCGATGGTCACGCGCCCTTACGACGCGCGTGAGCTTGGGCCGCTGCTCAAGACCCTGGGCCCGGTGCTGCCGGAATTGACGGTTTTTGGCGTCACGATCGGCTCGGGCAAGGACATCGTCCACTTCATGCGGGTTACGCGCTCACTCGAATCGGCCTGGTATGTGACGAAGCGGCTCACGAAGCACTTCCGTGAAGTAATGAAGTTCGGCCGGGGCATGACGCTCACCAACGGCAATGCGCTCGCCGCGCGGCTCGCCAGATCCGCCGCCGACCTCGACATTCCTGTGTGGCTGTCGTGCCCGGCCACGCAGTTGCTGTGCGAGGGCGGACGCGTCACAGGCGCCGTGCTCGAACGCGCAGGAGAACGAATCGAAGTCAAGGCGCGGCACGCCGTCGTGCTCGCCACCGGCGGCTTCCCGCACGACCTCGAACGTCGCAAGTCGACCTATCCGCACGTGCAGGCGGGACATGCGCACTATTCGCCTACCCCGCAGACCAACGTTGGCGACGGTATTCGCATGGCAGAAGCGGTAGGCGCCGTGTTCGACAGAAACCTCTCGAACGCCGCCGCATGGACGCCCATGTCGCTCGTGCCGCGTAAGGATGGCTCGACGGGCATCATGCCGCACTTCATCGACAGGGCGAAACCGGGCGTGATCGCGGTGAACCTCGACGGACGGCGCTTTGCGAACGAGGCGAACTCGTACCACGACCTCGTTCAGGCAATGATCGACGCGTCGAAGGGCAAGACGGAAACGGCGTGCTGGCTCGTTGCCGACCACGCGGCCATCCGGCGCTACGGGCTCGGCTTCGTCAAGCCCTTCCCGATGCCGCTCGGCCCGCATCTGCGCAACGGTTATCTCAAGCGCGGTAAAACGCTCGAAGCGCTCGCGAAGGCAATCGGCGTGGATGCGGCCACGCTCGGCCCCACTGTGCGGCAGTACAACGAGGGGGCACGACTTGGCCGCGACCTCGAATTCGGCCGGGGCAGCAAGGCCTACAACCGCTACCAGGGCGATGCGCTGCACGCGCCCAACCCGTGTGTCGAACCGCTCGCCGACGGCCCGTTTTACGCAATCAAGCTCGTCCCGGGCGACCTCGGCTCCTTCATGGGCCTGCGCACGAACGAACATGCCCAGGCCGTTTCGCGCGATGGCTCACCCATCACCGGCCTGTACGCCGCCGGCAACGACGCGGCCAGCATCATGGGCGGCGAATACACCGGCGCGGGCATCACACTGGGGCCTGGCCTCACGTTCGGCTTCATCGCGGCCAACCATATTGCCGACCGCGCACGTCAGGATCACTCCGGACCGGACGCCAAGCTCGAGCAAGTCTCGCTCGCGGCACACTAAACGCCTTCTTTAGACGAATACTCCGCCGTTTCAATTATTTTATTATTCAGTCATGCAAATTAATTCGAACCCGATCCTCACCGGCAAAATTGCTTTGATCACCGGCGCGGGCCAGGGCAACGGCCGCGCCATTGCCATCGGACTCGCCGAAGCGGGCGCGTCCGTCGTCGTCTCCGACATGAACGAAGCCAACGCCCGCGAAACCGCGGCGATCATCGAAGCCAACGCACACGCAGCCTACGCCTGCCAACTCGACGTGACCGACGCCGCCCAATGCCGCGGCGTGACCGAAGACATTGCGGCCAGGCTCGGCGCAATCGACGTGCTCGTGAACAACGCGGGCATCCTCATTCGCGAAGGCGTCGACAGCGAGAACGCGCTCGCCAACCTCCAGCGTGTCATGAAGGTCAATCACGAAGGCACGTTCAACGTGTGCCACGCCTGCCTGCCAGCGCTGCGCAAGACGCGCGGCGCAATCGTCAACGTAGCATCGATCGCGTCGTTTTCGGGTCAGCCCAACACGCTCGGCTATTCGCCGTCCAAAGGCGCCGTGAAGATGCTGACCCAGTCGCTCGCCGTGGATCTCGCGAGCGACGGCATACGCGTGAACGCCATCGCGCCGGGCGTGATTGAAACGCCCATGACCGACTTCACGCGCGACGATCCAGCCAGGCTCGAACGCTTCATGTGTCGCATTCCCATGAAGCGGGTTGGCAAGCCGGAGGAACTCGTCGGCGCAGTCCTGTTTCTCGCCTCGTCGATGTCCGGCTACGTCACGGGCGTCACCTTGCCGGTAGACGGCGGCTATCTCGCGGGCTGAAGCGCCCGGGTTTTTCGACAATCATTCAGGAGACAGGCGGCGATGAATCGCATACCCCACCCCATCGACGTTCAATCGTTCATCGACGCCGAGCGCTTCGCTCCATTGCACTGGCTCGTTCTCCTTTTTGGATTCCTGATCGTCATGGCGGACGGATACGACACCGCCGCCATCGGTTTCATTGCGCCGTCGCTCGTCCAGGAATGGGGCGTGGCGCGCGGCGAGCTGGGCGCCGTAATGAGTGCCGCGCTCGCGGGACTCGGCCTCGGCGCGATTCTGGCCGGGCCGGTGGCAGACCGCTTCGGTCGCAAGTGCGTGCTCGTTGCGTCGGTCGCGGCCTTTGGCATCTGCACGCTCATCGCCGCGCAGGCCCAGTCGATCGCTTCGCTCACCGCACTGCGCTTTATCACCGGACTCGGGCTCGGCGCTGCGATGCCCACGACCATCACCATGATGTCCGAATACGCACCGCAGCGTGTGCGCGCCCTCTCCGTCAACGCCATGTACTGCGGATTCTCGTGCGGCCTCATGGCGGGCGGCGCGGCCTCGGCATGGCTCATTCCGCATTTCGGCTGGCGCAGCGTGCTGATGGCGGGCGGCGTCGGGCCACTCGCGCTGGCCCTCGTCCTGCTCGTATTTCAGCCGGAATCCGCACAATTTCTCGCGCTGCGGCCCGGCAACGAACGCCGTGTCGCACGCATTCTGCGCCGCGTTGCGCCGGCCAGGGACTTCACGGGATGCACCTTCGTCGCCCGCACCGCGCCTTCGGAAACGCAGGATAAAGCGCGAGGCAAACCGGCACTCGCGCTGCTGCTGGCGCACGACTATCGGCGCCGCACGTTGCTGCTGTGGCTCACGATGTTCATGAGCCTCCTGGTCTACTACTTCATGACGAACTGGATGCCCACACTGCTGCGCAAGGCCGGTTTCAGCGTGGAGCACGGCGCGTTGATGGCTTCCGTGTTTCCGCTTGGCGGCCTGATCGGCAACCTCATTGCCGGCCGTCTGATGGACAGCTTCGGCGCCAACAGGACGATCGTCGTCGGCTACCTGCTCGCGGCGCTGCTCGTCGCCGTGATGGGGGCGAGCGTGGAGCATCCCATGTTGCTCGGCGTTGCGCTCTTTCTGTGCGGCTCGCTCGTCACGAGCGCGGCGACCTCGATGTCCACCTACGCCTCCATGATCTACCCAACCGAAGCCCGCACTACGGGCGTGGCGTGGATGCAGGGCATCGGTCGCGTGGGCGGCATGGCCGGTTCATTCGCCGGCGCGGCACTGCTCGGGCTCGGGTGGAATTTCAACGCCATCTTCGCCATGCTCGCGCTGCCGGCGCTGGCCTGCGCCGGCGCGCTCATGCTGATGAAACCGCGGCGCGCATATGCTCCAGTAACCGCATTGGAGCCGTAACCGCCGCAACCGCTTTGTCACCTTGGCCATCGCGGCGTCAGTTTCGCGCCAGCGTCGGCAGGTAACATCGGTGCAAACGAAGCAATGGCGCAGGACGCAACAGGGGAGAGGGCAGAATGCATTCTTTTCCGCTATTCATTGTCGGCGCACCCCGCTCGGGAACGACGTTCCTCTGCTCGGTTCTCAATGCGCACCCGCACATCCAGCTCACCAACGAGTGCCGCGTTTTCGCGCTGGTCAAGGAGATGCTGGATGTGGGCAGCCAGCGCCCCGACCTGCTGGGCGCGGCCTGCCGCGACCGCTTCAACGCGTTTAGCCGCCGCACGCTCGGCGCCTGGGTCGAGCGCTTCTATCGCGAAGACCTCGACATGTCGGCGCCGATCTGGGGCGACAAGCATCCGCCTTACGCGGATCCGACGATTCTTTCCGGCCGCTTCGGCGCTATCGAGCGCCCGCCGCGCTCCGGGTCGTGCCTGAGGCTCATCCACGAGTTGCTGCCCCACGCTCGCTTCATCCATCTTCATCGCGATCCTGGCTGGGTCGCCAATTCGCTTGTGCGCAAGCACTGGATCGGGTCCATCAACGACGGTGTGCGCGTATGGGGTCAGTATGTGACCGAGATCATCGACTTTTTCGCTGAAATCCCGGAGGAGCAGACATTGACGATCGGCTATCGCGATCTCATCGAGGATGCGGACACGACGATAGCAAGTATCAGCCGCTTCCTGGGCCTCGCGGACCCTGCGCCGATACGCGATTTTCTGCACGCCCAGCGCAGTGCGCCAACGCCGTTCAGCGACCCGGTGACCGATATCGCCGATCTCTACGTCGTTCCGCCTACGCCAACGACCGACAGCGCGCTCCTCGCGCTCGCGGAAAAAGCGGCGACGCAACTCGGCTATTCGGCATCGGCAACTCTTTCGGAATCCCGATAACTTGCGCGGGCCAGCGCCTGGAACACGTCAGCAAGCCGTGGTTCTGGTGAATCGCAGCCTTCACGCCGGCGAACGCGTTGGCGACCTTGTGGCCGGCCTTCACTTCCACCGCGACCTGGCCCGCTTCGTCGCCAATCACGACGTGGTCTTCGAAGAACGCGCAGGCGTCCTGGGTGATCGGCTCGATCTTCTTGCCGAGCGCCGCGAAAGCGGTGCCGTAGACGGTATGCGCATGGCACATCGCCACGATGTCGGGGTGCGCTTCGTGCACGGCCGCGTGCAGCACGAAGCCGGCGCGGTTGATCGCGTACTTGCCTTCGACCACGCGGCCTTCGTGGTCCGCGAGAATCAGGTTCGAGACCTTGACCTGCGAGAAGTGCACGGCCATCGGAAAATCAGATCCTTCTGCTCGGGCTGATAGATCGAGATGCGACCGTTCAGGTCGATTGCCTTCGTGGCCTGGGCCGTCTCCATCACTTCGGACATGCTGCGTCTCCCTTGAAATCCTTGTGTGCAATGGCTGACATCTTGTCCGGCTCTCGACGCGTTGACAAACGATGGATGTTCATGAAAACATGAGCCGCATTCACCTATCTCGGGGTCGAACGTGCGCAAAATTCCGAATTTTGTGCTGCTGCGCGCCTTTGAAGCCGCGGCACGGCTCCAGAGCTTCGCGCTCGCGGCACGCGAACTCCATCTCACGCCATCGGCGATCAGCCATCAGGTCAAGGATCTCGAGGCGTATTTCGGGCGACCGCTCTTCATCCGGCGCAATCGCCGCATCGATCCAACCCCCGAGGCGCTGCGTCTGCTCGACAGCCTGAGCCGGGTGTTCGATGTCATCGAGTCGGCCTGCACCGAAGTCTCGCTTGCGCCTCAGGCCCAGGTGCTCGCCGTATACAGCGCGCCGAGTTTCGCCGTGAAATGGCTCGGGCCCAGGCTCGCCGACTTCGCGCGCCATCACCCCAACATCACGCTGCGGCTTTCCACCGGACCGGAGCCGCTTGACCTCACGCGCGCTCAGGAAATCGACGTGGCGATTTCGTACGGCGGCGCGCTGGAGCGGCCGGGCGTGGAGACGGTGGCGCTAGGCGTCGAACCGCTCGTGCCGATGTGCTCACCCGCGTTGCTGGCGAGCGCGGGCTCGGTGGAAGCGTTGATGCAGGAGGCCACGCTGATCGACAGCCCGTTGAGCCGCGTGACCTGGTGCGACTGGTTCGCCGCGAACGGCCTGCCGTTGACCGACCGGCCGCGGCCCTCGTTCGATCGCGCGGCGCTCGCGATTTCGGCGGCGGCCGACGGCATGGGCGTCGTGCTCGAAAGCACGCGCCTCGCCGAGCGCGAGCTTGCGCGCGGCGATCTGGTGGAGGTGGGCGCCGACCGCTTCACGCGCTTTTTACGCGAAACGCATTTCGTTTCGTGCCGCACGATCGACATCAGGCAGAGCCGCCTGGCCGCATTCCGGCAGTGGTTGCTGGGGCAAGCGTCGCCGGGTTGAGCGCTTGCGTTCGGCTGCATACCCAGGGGGTTTCCCGCCGCTTGAATGTCACCATCCGCGTAGTACGATGAAGTCATCGAAAAACAGAATTAGAGGTCCCTCCATGGACACGACCGCACGGCACGCGACGGCCATCGCATTGCTTGCAACGGGCTGCGCAGTATCGGCAGCGTCCCACGCCTATAGCAAGGAAGACGACGCCGCGGCGCAGGACCGCGAAGTCCAGGCGGCCTATGACCGGGGTTACAAGGCAGCCAGGGAGGAGATGGCGCAGGCGGCGGCTCCCGCCGCTGCGCCTGCGAAGAAGGCTGCCGGCGCGGCGGCGCAGAAGCCCATCCTCGACATCAAGCATGCGTATAGCGACGCGGGCGAGGTCTCGACGGTCATGACCGTGCCGGTCGTGGTCAAGCCACTCGCGGATGGGCAAGGCGCGCAAAGCGAACAAAGCACTCAGGCCACTCAAGAGGCGCAAGACGTCCAGGATTCCACTGCCGCGGCTCCGGCCGCAGCGGCAGCGCCGGCTCTCGAGCAGACGAACGCGCGCACCACCGTTGCGAAAGCCGCCGACGCTGCGCCGGCTGCGGCCGCACGGCAGCCGCAAGCGCAGCCGCACGCCTACGCGCAGGCGAGCGCGAACCATCGCGCCGTCGCGGCAACGCAGCCCGCGCAGGACGACGTCGCGCCGCCGGAGTCGCTGGCGAACGACGAAACCGTCGACGAACCGGAGCCGCCGCGCTCCGCGCAGATCTACTCGACGCAGGGCCAAGGTTACGCCCAACCCTACTACCAACCGGCGCAGCCACGGGTCCAGCAACAGGTCCCACCGCAAGCCCGGCAATACGCGCCGCCGCCCCAGCCGTATGGCTATGCCCAGCAGCCGGCGTATGCACAGCAGCGGCCGGCCTACGCGCAGCCGCCCGCCTATGCGCAGCAGCAACCGGTGTATGCGCAGCAATACGCCCAGCAGCAATACCCGCAGCGGCAACCCATGTACGCGCAGCCCCGGCCCGCTTACTACCCGCCGCCCGCACCGTGGGGCGCGCAGTACCAGCAACCGCCGGCGCGCTGGGTGTACTGGTCGCCGCAGTACGGGCGCTGGATGTACTACTGAGCGCCGGTTACCAGCGCGCGTCGTTCATCTGGCAGGCGAGCAGGCAACCCAGGGCGGAGAGGGTACCGACCGAGCCGATACCAAAACCCAGAGCAAGATTTTCCGCGGTCGTCGCGCAGCCCTGCAGCATCAGCGTCGAGCTGAGCAGCACGGGAAGCAGGAGCTGACCCAGGATGCGCGAACAGGTTGGGCGTCGTTGTGACATGGGGCGTGGGTCCGGGGAGGATCTTTTTTGCGGTAGTTGAGCTTGTCAGCTTACTGACTCGCCTCATTCGCATTCCCGGGAGCAACGTGTCACAACGGCAATGCCTTACCAATTACCTCGCAGCGGTAAGGAAGCGGGTGACAGGGGGATGTTCGTTCTAGAAGCCGCGCCGGGCGCTAATCGCCGCACCGGTGTCATGCGAGCGCGTCAACGGCAGATGCGCGTCGGCTGAGAGATCCCAGTCGCCGACGGTGACGAGCGGCGGCGTTTGCGGATGCAGCGCCTGGTTCGGCACGCCATTGCTGTCGACCTGGGCGCCCGGCGTGCGCGTCCCGCTCGCGCCCGGATCGAGCGTGGCGTCGGTATCGTCCGGAATGCCAGGCGTTGCGGCGGTGGTTTTCGCCAGATGCGCGTCGTACTGCCGTTCAAACGGCGACTGGTACTCGAAGCGCTTCGCAATTGCAGGCAAAGAGACGGATGGCGCCGCCGGCGCTGGTGCGGCCGCAACGGCGTGTTTCGGGGCGTGGCCCCTCGCGTCCTTCTGGACGTGCTTTTGGACGTGCTTCTGGACAGGCTTCTGGGTGTGCGCCGCCTTGGCGGGTTCGGCCGCCGAGACGCTGGCAAGCGCCAGAAGAGAGACACCCAAAAGCCATCCCTGGATCGGATGCTTCATGGAACGAAATCTGCGTTTGGAAACTGGTGCCGCATCGAAAAGCTGCGCAGCACTCGCCCTTGGAGTCTAGATCAATCGCAAGTCCGACCAATCGGGGTCTTCCCTCGTCTTTCGCTCGTCTCTTCATGCGCGCAACACAGCATTTCGTCATCCTGCACGTTCCTGCCGCCGCCAATCCGGCGGTAGGAACGACGTTTTCCAATCAGAACGCGACTGTCGTACGCAGGCCGAGCACCGCCTCGTCGCCAATCCGCCGCGACGGATTCTGCGGGTCCGGAATGCCGCCGGCCGGCCGGAAGAAGTACTGAAAGTCCGCCTGCAATTGCCACCACGGCGCGATCTGATACTGGTAAGTCGCTTCCAGAACCGTCTCGGCGCTGCGCGACGGGTAGCCGGGCGCCGAGATCGCCTGGGCGCTCGCGTAGTCCTGCGCATGCGAGCCGATGTGCGCGTAGCCAACCGCCAGGCCGGCCACGTCGTTGTCGCGTCCCTTGAACGGCGCCTTGAGCGTCACGCCCGCGTTGACCCCGAGGTCCACCAGGTTGCGGTCGCCGGGCGCGCCCATCACGCGCGCGAACACCCCCACCGACTGCGGACTATCGGCGCTCGGACGCCACACCATCTGGTCCGCCACGGCATAGATGCTGTAGTTGCCCCGATGGCTAACCGGGCCGCCCACGCCCGTCACGCCCGTTGCCGGATCGGCGAAACGGTTGCTGTTGTACCAGAAGCCAAGCTTGTAGGTTCCAGGCATTCCGCTTGGTTTGGGGTCCGAATTATTGGCGGGCGGCTGATTGATTGCATATTGAATTTCGCCGATCACCAGAGCCCGGTTGCCCAGATTGAAATTCGTGCCGCTCGCGTTGAGCTTTTGCGGGTCGCCCTCGCCCGGCGCCGGGTTACCGTCGAATACGCCGCCGAGCACGGTAATCGCGTCCGTAGGCGTAGCGCGCACGCGCACGCCGAGCGACGAAAGCGGATACGCGGGGCCGCCCGCGGGCAGATCGACGGACGGCAGCACCGACCAGCCGAACGTCGCGTTCATGAACGTATTCGCGTACTGGCTGACCATGAACTCCTGGTCGAGGCTTTGCTGACCGACCTTCACGTCGACCTTGCCGCCAGGCAGCGTCTGCTGGTACCACAACTCCCACAGGCGGGTCGAGGCATCGGCCTCGATGCCGCTCGCGTTCTGCAGCGTTTGCAGGTTGCGCGCAGTCAGGCTCGTGCCGTGAATCTGGAAGCCGGACACATTGAAGATGCCGCCAGGCAAACCGAACGCCTTCTGCGTGTCCATGCCGAGGCTGAATTCGGTGACGCCTTGATAGGCGCCTCCACGACTCGTGCCGCCGCTCACGTTGCCCATGTACTCACTGGTTTCCTGCAGGCCGAACGACAAGCCGTACTGCGCGAGCCAGGGCCGCAAGCCGCCCATATCGCCAAAGAGGTTCGAGCGTTCCCAAAGGCCCGTGGGCGCGGCTGCGTTCTGATCGGCAGCGGGCGCTTGTTGCTGATCCGCTGCGCCGGATGACGAAGCAGGAGAAGCAGGCGAAGCCGGTTGAGCGGGCGCATTTTCGCCGCTGGTCTGCGCGAAGGCGGCAGGCACGACGCCCAGCGAGAGGACAGCGCTCAGCGTAATGGGGCCGCGCGAACCGAGCAGCCTGCTCTTGAGGATGTTTTTCATAGTATTTGTGGGGCTGTAGTAAGTTGCGGACGAGTCCGCTATTCAGCGCAGAGCGTGCCTGCGAAGCTTGATGAAACTGTGTCCGGCGCGCAGGTTGTCTACGCGAAGCGCAAACGCGGCCATAAAGGATGCTCCGGCTCAGTGTCGGACGCGGGCGCGCACAGCAGCGAAACCGGCGCGGCTGCCGCTACGGTCGCGCCGAGAAGCACGTAACCCGTGGGCGTGAGCGGATGCCCCGCGTGAACGGTGCGCAGCGCGCCGCGTGCCGCCATGTGCGCCGCGCGGCGTGCGAGGCGCATCGAACGGCGGCGCACGCCGGCGGGCGTGGCGCGAACCGCAGCCGCGAAAGCGAAGCCGTGCAGGCGGGCGAGCGCCGCTGCAGCCACCAGAACCCGTGCGCGACGGCAGACAGCCCGCAACGCGCGCAGTTGAAAGACAGGAAAGAGAAAGACGAACATCATCCCTCCGCGTTGGCCGCTGCGATAAGCGGACGAAATGCGAAAGCGCAGCCATTTCTGCAAGCAAGCTTGCAAATGGCAATCAATCAGAGGGAGCGTGCTGCTGAGAGACTGGTCGCAAAGGCGACTGAGACCAGTCGGTAACGAAGCGCGCTAACCCGGCATAAGCGAGTTAGCGGCGAAGGAGTGAACCTGCGGCGACTATCTCGCGGTTGTGCTGCCGGCGCTGGCCGGCATCGGACTTCCACTGCTGGAACATGCGTCCACGGAGGACTCCTTTGCTATGACGGGGCGGATTGTATTGGGCACGCAGATAAAAACGCAAGTAAAAAAAGCATAAAGACGAGGCCTGCGCAACAGCCCCGCAGACTCCAATTTCTTTCAACCGCGTTTCTTCAACCTTCAGAATTGAATCTCTGCTCTGCTTAGCAATTTTGGTTGACTTGGTGTTTTTACCGAGACTAGAATTCGCCCGTCTTCTCAATGGGGCCGACGCCTTGGACAGTAGCAGTAGTCGACCTTCGAATAGTTTCGCTGCCTGACCGGCAGGACATCCGCTCCCTTTCCCGAGCCGCCGTCCTGCCAGCAGGCAGACGGTGCGCGCCGTAGCAGTCTTCCTTCGTGCAGCCCAAACCATAGCGCCATGCCGACGCGGGCTCCGCTCGCGTACGCGTTGACGCAACCTCGCGAGCGCTTGCGCCCGCGGCCGCCGTACGCCTGCCGCCCCTTCGTGGCGAGTGCCGGCGTGCGCCCAGCATGAACAGGAGCCGACATGCCCGACAGTGACAGTTGCCCTTACCGCTTGCCTTCAGGCTCGTCCGAGGAAAGCACGTAGACCCATGCAACCGCGCCGACTGCGCGGCGACCGAACGTCTGCGGGCTTTGCACTCGCCCATACACGCCAGACGTCCGGAGAAACATCATGATGTTCGGTCTGCTTTTGTCGCATCTGCCTCACGTCAACGAGGCGCGCTCACACTACGAAGCGCTGCTGTCGCTCGAACCCGTTCGCCGTCACCCCTGGAAAGACCTGTGGCGCCGGATCAAGTCCCGGTTTTCCTAAGTTCTGCCAAACTCCGGTCACGAAGATTCGCCATCGTTGGAAAAGCGAGGCGTTCCCTGATCGTGGCCGTGAGGTGAACATTCCCTTTCACGCGCTTTTCGTTTCGCCATGAATCGGCTGTTATACGCGTATGCCGAGTCCTGTCTTCGTCTTGATTGAGTATCAATCTCATGCAAAACCTCAAAACGACCACTCCCGACATGCCGCAGACGCAGCCCCGCACCGGCCAGGAGGTGCTGTGTGTCCAGCATGTGTGCCGCGGTTTCGGCAAGAACCCGAGCGAGCAACTGGTGCTCGACGACGTGGACGTCACGCTGCGTGAAGGTGAGATCGTTGGCTTGCTGGGCCGCTCGGGCTCTGGCAAGTCCACGCTGCTGCGTATCATCGCCGGCCTGATTCCGCCCACCAGCGGCAACGTGAACTACCTCGGCAAGCCGCTGCGCGGTCCGGCGGAAGGCGTCGCGATGGTGTTCCAGACCTTCGCGCTGTTCCCGTGGCTCACGGTGCTGGAAAACGTCGAGGCCGGACTGGAGGCGATCGGCGTCGGCCCGCACGAGCGACGCAAGCGCGCGCTCGCCGCCATCGACCTGATCGGTCTGGACGGCTTCGAAAACGCCTATCCGCGCGAGCTTTCGGGCGGCATGCGCCAGCGAGTGGGCTTCGCGCGCGCGCTCGTGGTCGATCCCACGCTGATGCTGATGGACGAGCCCTTCTCCGCGCTCGACGTGCTCACGGCCGAAACGCTGCGCACTGACCTGCTCGACCTGTGGACGCAAGGCCGCCTGCCGATCAAGTCGGTGCTGATCGTCACGCACAATATCGAGGAAGCGGTATTCATGTGCGATCGCATTCTCGTGTTGTCGTCGAACCCGGGCCGCGTGGTGGCCGAAATTCCGGTGCCGTTCAAGCATCCGCGCAATCGTCTCGACCCGGTGTTCCGCAAGCTCGTCGACGACATCTACGCAAAGATGACCGCACGCCAGGCGGGCGCGCCGGCGAAACCCGAACTCGAGCCGGGCAGCTCGCTGCCGGGCGTGTCGGTCAACCTGATGGCGGGCCTGATCGAAACGCTGGCCGCCGCGCCCTACAACGGCCGCGCGGACATGCCGGAAATCTCGCGAACGCTGCAACTGGAAATCAACGAGCTCTTCCCGGTCGCGGAAATGCTGCAGCACCTCGGCTTTGCGGAGGTCAGCGAAGGCGACGTGGTGCTCACGCACGCGGGCAAGACCTTCAACGAATTCAATACGCAGGAGCGCAAGCTGATGTTCGCCGAACACCTGCTGCGCAACGTGCCGCTCGCCGCGCGGATCAGCACGGTGCTTAACGAGCGCCCCGGACATCGCGCCCCGCGCGTGCGCTTCGAACAGGAACTGGAGGACCTGCTTGCCGACGACGCCGCGCAGGAAACGCTCGACGCCGTGATCGCCTGGGGCCGCTATGCCGAGATCTTTTCGTATAACGACAAGACCGGAATATTCAGCCTGGCCGACGTCGAATCCTGACGTCTGAATCCGGCGACGGTTTCCCGGCGGCCTCGTATCGTCGATCCGACGTTTGTAAACAGTGGTAATATCCGGGACTCGAAAAAATCGTCAGAGCGCTGACGGTGACAGGCCGGTCACCGCCGCGCGGTTCTGCCGTTCCTGTCGAATTCCTTGCACTGCTTACAACTAAAGCGTCAGCGATTGCCCGTGCGCAATACGCGCGCGACGGCCCGTCACGCGGCGGGCGACCCGGGAAACCATGAAAGTTCGTAACGCCCGCCTCTGGGCGCCAAGAGGCCCGCGCCGGTGGTGCATTGCCGCTGGCGCGCTCGCGCTCGCGAGCGCCATCCGCTTCGCGCTGCATCCCCTGCTCGGCCCGATGATGCCGGGCACGACGTTCTGTATCGCCGCTTCGCTGGTCGAATACTTCCTCGGCCTCGCGCCTGCGCTGACCGTGATGGTGCTGGGTCTCGCCATTGCGGACTATATGTTCGTGCCTCCCTACAATTACATTACGTTCCTCGACACGCGCGATGTGATCCTGATGGTGTCCTATCCGCTCGTCACGATCATCGTGATCACGCTGATCGAGCGTCTGCGGCGCGAGCAGTTTCGCGCGCAGTTGATCACCTCGGTCGCGCAGTCCCGCTACGAAATGCTACTGCGTCACGACAACGAGCGCGCGCTGGCGCGCCGCGCCGTCGATGAAACGCATCGCCTGCTGCGGCATCTCGCGCAGCATCACGAAGGCTTCATCCTCATCAAGGGGCTCGAGCGCAATGCCGCCCAGCGCGCAAGCGTCGGACAGAGCATGTCGCAAGCGCTGCCGGCCGCCGCCGAAGTCGCGCCCGGCCCGCTCTTCGACGCGCTGCATCCCGACGACGTGCAGCGCCTCACGCACGCCCTGTCACCGGGCCATCATCGCGTGCGCCTGCGCAGCGAGCAGCACAAGCGCGAGTACCGGCACATCAATTGCAGCTGCGAACGCTTCACCACTCACGCGGGCGATTTTCTCGTGCTGCGCACGGAGAGCTGACATGGCGACGCTCGACATGGAGCTGGGCGCTCCCGAAACGACAGCCGTGCAGTCCACTCGCTTTTTCTGCGAAGGCGACGGCCACGCCGTGCTCATGCTTCACGGGCTTTCCAGCTCGCCGATCGAACTGCGCTATCTCGCGCGCTATCTGCAGGGCGAAGGGTTCACGGTATGCGCGCCCGTCATCGACGGTTATAGCGCCGGCACCGGCCAGTTGCCGATGGAACAATGGGTCGAAAACGCCACGCGCGAGTTCGACGCCCTGGCGGCGCGCTACGAGCGCGTCTCGATCTGCGGGCTTTCGATCGGCGGCGCACTCGCGCTGCGTCTGATTCGCGAGCGGCCCGCCGCGCAGTCGCTCGCGCTGCTCTCGCTCACGCTCGCCTACGACGGCTGGGCGATCCCGTGGTATCGCTTCCTCCTCGACTGGGCGTACTTCACGCCGCTGCGCCACCGCTACCGCTATCGCGAGGCCGAACCGTTCGGCGTGCGCAACGAAGCGCTGCGCAAGAAAATCGCGCGCGCCATGCAGCGCAGCGATTTCAGCGAGGTCGGCCCTTCGACGATCGCGCTGCCCGCGCTGCATCAGGCGCTGCGCCTCGCACGCGCGGCGCGCAAGGATGTCGCCGCGATCGAAAACGACACGCTCGTGATCCACGCGATCGACGACGAAACGTCGAGCCCGCGCAACCCGCGCCACGTGATCGACCGCATCGGCTCGAACTTCCTGCGCACGCTGTGGCTCGACGATTCGTATCACATGATCACCTCGGACAACGAACGCGAGATCGTTGCGCGCGAAACGGCCCTGTTCCTGCGCGAAAGCGAAGTCGCACGCGGCGCGAAGGACGCGCCGGTCGTCTCCAAGGCACTCGCCCGGCGTCTGCGCCAACTGGCGGCAGTGGGAAGGAAAAATACGTGAAGCAATCCGCAGTAGCGAAAGGGCTGGCGTGCGTCGCCGCGCTGACCCTGGCCTCGCACGCATGGGCCGATACCGACACCGCCAGTACCGCAACAACCGACTCGCCGTGGAAAATCTCGATCGGTCCGGGCGCCTATTTCGCGCCCGAGTATCCGGGCGCGCGCCACATGAAGGTCTATCCGTTCCCGTCGCTCGACATCTCGTACCGCGACCGCTTCTTCTCGCAAGGGCCGGACGTGCTGGGCGTGAACGTGATTTCAGCGGAGAACTACCATGTGGGCGCTTCGCTGAGCTTCGACTTCCAGTCGCGCACCGTGTCGGACGACCCGCATCTGCACGGCCTGAGCAATGTCGATGACGGCCCGAAGCTGCGCCTCTTCGCCGATTACACGCTGTGGGCGTTCACGGGCGCCGTTGCGATGTATCAGGACATCAGCGGCCACGGGCAAGGTACGACGGCAACGGCGGACCTCTATGTGTCGCTGCCGCTGACGGGGTGGCTGTTTTCGGTGGGACCGGGGCTCACGTGGGCCAACGGCGTCTACACGCGCACGCTATTCGGCGTGACGCCGGACGAGAGCGCGGCATCCGGCTTGCCAGCCTATGCGCCGGGCGCGGGCATTCGCGATCTGCACATGACGTTCTACATGACGCACGACTTCTCGAAGCACTGGGTCGGTTCGGTGAACGCAACGTTCGGACGCCTTCAGCATTACGCCGCCGACAGCCCGATCACCGAGAGCCGCCGCGAGATCACGGCGTTCGCGGGGCTCAATTACCGGTTCTAACCACGTGCGCCGGTGCGCGCCAAGTCAGAACCGCTCGACGCGGAATGGCCGGGGGTCCACCACCGTCGGCGCGCCCGTCATCATTTCCGCGATCAGGCGCCCCGTGACCGGGCCGAGCGTGAGACCGTGGTGTGCGTGACCGAAAGCGAACCACAGGTCGTCGTGCTTCGGCGCAGGCCCGATGATCGGCATCATGTCGGGCGTGCAGGGGCGGCGGCCCAGCCACGGCTCGGCATCGAGCCGCGCGCCCAGCGGGAAGATATTGCGCGCGAGTGGCTCCACGGCTTCGAGCTGAACGGGCGTTTTCGGCGAATCGCGCAAGCCGAGTTCGACGCCGGTCGTGAGGCGCGTGCCGCGCACCATGGGCGTAATCAGGAAGCCTGCTTCGGCGTCGAGCACCGGCTGGTTCAGCTTCGCCCCATTCGTCAGTGCGTAATGCATGTGATAGCCGCGTTTCACGGCGAGCGGCAATTCGTAGCCCAGCCGCGCCGTGAGATCACCCGACCACGGCCCCATGGCAATGACCGCCGACTTCGCCAGCACGGGGCCATCTTGTGTCATGACGCGCCACGACGGCTCGAGCGTCGCCGCGTCGCCAATCAGCACGCGGCCGCCTAGCTGCTCGAAGAGCCTCGAGTAGGCCGTCACCAATCCCTTCGGATCGCTAACCGAATCGGAATCGGTGTAGCGCACGCCGCCCACCAGCGCGTGGCTGAGCGCGGGCTCGGCGGCGCGCAGCGCCGCGGCGTCCAGTGCCTCGTGGCCCACGCCGTACTCGCGCTGCCAGCGCTGCGCCTCGGCCACCGTGGCGTCCATGGCGGCGGCGCTGCGAAACACCTTCATCCAGCCGTTGGTGCGCAACAGCGCCTGTGCGCCCGCCGCCTCGATCAGCGCGCGATGCTCGGTCACGCAATGCTCGATGAGCGTGGCATACGCGCGAGCGATCTCGGCGTGCCGGTCGGCGCGCGAATGATGCCAGTAGCGATAAAGAAAAGGCAGCAGCTTTGGCATCGCGCCTGGGTGATAGCGCACGTCCGTCGAGCGGTTGCGTGCGTAGCGCAGCAGCGTCGCAAGCTCACGCGGAAACGCATAGGGGTAGACACCCTCGCGCTGAATCAATCCCCCGTTGCCGTGCGATGTTTCGTTGCCTGGCGCCCTGCGGTCCACGAGCGCGACCGAGAGGCCGCGCCGCTGCAACTGCAAGGCCACGGAAACGCCGACAATACCGCCGCCAAGCACGACCGAATCGAATTTCATCACGCAATGTTCCTGGCTCGAAGGCACTCAGGCGAGCGCGGTGACGGCCACTTCGACGTCGAGGCCCGGGCGCATCAGCAAGGCCTGCACGCAGGCGCGCGTGGGTGCGTGCCCCTGCGGAACCCAGGCGTCCCATACGGCATTGAACGCCTCGAAATGCTTCGGGTCGCTCAGCCACACGTTTGCGGTCAGCACGCGCGTTTTGTCCACGCCCGCCGATGCGAGCAGCTTGTCGATCCGCGTGAGGATTTCGGTAGCCTGAACGTCGATCGGCGCGCCTGCGGTATCGGGCACCTGGCCCGAGAGATACACCACGCCATTGGCGATCACCACCTGGCTCATGCGCGCGTTGGTTTGCAGTCTTTGAATGTCGTTGCTCATGTTCATACCGCCGATAGGCCGGCAGCGTCGCTACCGGCTGGGTCGTAAATGGGAGGCGCCGTGACGATGGACGTCAGCGCCGGATTGGCTTGCGTCAGGCGCGCGAGATCGGGGCGCGGGCGACGCAGAAGAGGATACGCCGAAAACGCCGTTTCCAGCGCCTGCGAGACCGCGAGCGTCTTCATGTCGCCGCGGAACGGACCTACGATCTGGAGTCCGAACGGCATGCCCGCGTGATCGACGCCGCATGGCAGCGCGAGCGCAGGATGCGTGGTGAGCGTAACGACGTACGTGAGCGCGAGCCAGCGGTAGTAGTTCTCTTGCGCGCGGCCGTCGATCTGTGCCGCATAAAGTTCGGTCCACCGGAACGGCGTCACCGGCGTGGTGGGCGAAACGATCACGTCGTAGCGCGCGAACGCGCTCTGGAAGCGCTGGTAGATGCGCGTTTGCTCCGCTTGCGCCCATGCGCTGTCCGAGAGCGACATCTTCGCGCCCATTTCGTAGTTCGCGCGCGTGTTCGGACCGAGCGCGCCCGGGTCACGCGTATAGGCGGCATGCAGGCCCGCGACGAAGCTCTCCGCGCGGATCACGTCGAAGCAGCGATGCACGTCGCCAAGATCGAATTCCACCGGCTCGCAGGTATGGACGATGCGCTTGAGTTCCGCCATGCGCGCGCGGAATACGGCGCGAATCTGCGGGTCGACGTCGCAGCAGCCGAAGTCTTCGGTATAGCCGATGCGCAGCGTCGACGGATCCATGTGCGCGGGCAACGCGAACGCATTGGCATCCACGGCATAGCTCAGCGGATCGCCAGCCGATTCGCCCGCGGTTGCCGCGAGTTGCAGCGCCGTTTCGGCAACGTCGCGCCCCATCGGCCCGACCACCGAGATCGGCGTCCAGCCGAGCAGCCGGCGCGAATTGGGCACAAGCCCCGGTGAAGGACGGAAGCCCACTACCCCGCACTTCGCGGCGGGGATGCGCAGCGACCCGCCGGTGTCGGAGCCTGTGCAAACCGGCAGCATGTCGCACGCGAGCGCCGCCGCCGAACCGCCCGACGAACCGCCCGCATTGAGTCCGGGGTTGAACGGATTGCCTGTTGCACCCCATACCGGGTTGCGCGTATTCGCGCCCGCACCTAGCTCCGGCACGTTCGTCTTCGCCACGAGAATCGCGCCCGCCGCGCGCAGGCGCTCCACGAGCACCACGTCGCGCGAGGGCACGTGGCCGCGCGACATCGGCGAGCCGTAGGTCGTGAGCAGGCCCGCCGTGTCTTCGAGATCCTTTACGCCGAGCGGCAGGCCGTGCAGCAGGCCGAGCGGTTTGCCGTCCATGACGGCCTGCTCGGCCGCCTTGGCGGCTTCACGGGCGGCGTCGAAACACGTCGCCGTAATCGCGTTGACGGCCGGATTCACGGCTTCGATGCGCTCGATGCACGCATCGAGCAGTTCAACGGGCGATATGGCTTTCGCGCCGATCAGGCGGCGCAGTTCGACGGCGGACAGGCTGACCAGCTCGGTCTTGTCAAGCATCGTTCGGTTTCCTGATGAAGGGGTGTTCAGCCGATGGCCTCGCCGGTACGGTCGCGCAGCCAGACGAGCGGAATCAGCGAAATGGCGCAGGCAGCCGCCACATACCAGGCGGGCGCAAGCGGATTGCCTGTGCGCGCAACGATCCAGCTTGCCACAAGTGGCGAAAATCCGCCGAAGATCGAGGCGCTCACGACGTAGGTCAGCGCAATGCCGGTGGCGCGTACTTCGCGTGGGAAGAGTTCGGGGATCATCACGAGCACCGGCACCACCTGCCCCGCCACGAACACGGAGAGGAAGGCGGACACCGCGCAGAGCAGCGCCATGGAAGGCGCGGCGGAAAGCCATGCGAACGCCGGATACACACTGAGCAGCAGCACGACGCGCGAGATCACGAGCACGCGCTTGCGGGTGTAGCGGTCGGCCAGCTTGCCCACGAGCGGCGCGGCTATGAACAGCACGAGCGAGCTGACCACGCCCGACGTGAGCGCCGCCGTGGAGGAAAGATGCAACACGCGCACGGCGTGGTTCGGCAGAAAAAACGCCGTGATGTAGATGGACACCGAGCCGCCGAGTTCGGCGAACGTCCCGAGTATCGTCAGTTTCAGATGCATGGTGAGCGCCGCCTTCAGCGCGCCGCTTCGTGGCGCGCCGTGTGCGGGCGCCGTGCTCAGCGTTTCTTCGAGGCGGCGGCGAATCAGCATGCCCACGGGCGCCGCCACAATGCCCACGAGGAATGGAATGCGCCAGCCCCAGCTATCGACCGCCTCCTTCGGCAGCAGGACGTTCACGAGCGTGGCGACCGCCGCGCCAAGCGCGAGGCCCAGCGCCGTCGCCGCGAAGTTCCAGCTTGCGAAGAACGCGCGTGTGTTGTCGCTCGCATATTCCACGAGCAGCGTCGTGCCGGGGCCGAACTCGCCGCCCGCCGCAAAGCCCTGGATCAGGCGCGCCGCAAGCACGATGAGCGGCGCGGCGATGCCCGCCACCGCGTACGGCGGCGCGCAGGCGATCAGCGCGCAGCTCAGCGCCATCAGCATGATGGTGAGCACCATGGCGCGCTTGCGTCCGGCGCGGTCCGCATAGGCGCCGATGACGATGCCGCCGAGTGGACGCACCACGAAGCCCACGCCGAACAGGCCGATGGAAAGGAGGAACTGGTTGACCGGCGAGGCAGAGGGAAAGAACAGCTTGCCGATCTGGATCGCGAAGAAGCTATAGATCGTGAAGTCGTAGTACTCGAGCGCCGTGCCCAGCGTCGTCGCGGCAATGACCTGGCCCTTCGAAAGACCCGTTTTTCCCAGTGCAATTGAGGCCACGACGCTGCTCCTTCAAAAGGGAGTCGAGATGCGAGTTATCATATACGAGAAAAAAACATTTCTCGTATACGACAAAACCCGTAACCGGGAACCGTCCCTTCCATGGCAAAGAGCGCAGTACAAAATCACGCAATCGGGCAGGCCACCAGGCAGGCAACCGGACAGGCGGCAACGGAAATCGATCACGCGGCCGTCGGCGCGCGTCTGCGCGAGGCGCGCAAGGCGCGCGAGCTGACGTTGATGCAGCTATCGGAGTTGTCGGGCATCGCCGTCTCGACGATTTCGAAGGCCGAGCGCGGCGACATTGCGCTCACCTATGACAAATTCGCGGCGCTCGCGCACGCGCTGAACGTGGACTTCGACACGATTTTCGGGCGCAGGAAGCGCAAGGCGGCCGGCCCGATGAAGCCGTCGCTCACGCGCGCGGGCAAGCAGATGATTTACGACACGCCGAACTACGAGTACGGCATGATCGCCAACGACCTCACGGGCAAGCGCATGGTGCCGATGCGCGGACGCATCCACGCCCGCACGATGGACGCGTTTCCCGATTACATCCGCCACAGCGGCGAGGAGTTTTTGTTCCTGCTGGGCGGGGAGCTGGAACTGCATTTTGAAAACGGCACTGTCTTCAGGCTGTCGCCCGGCGACAGCCTCTACTTCGACAGTGCCGTGGGGCACGTGTATCTGAGCACGGGCGCCGAGGATGCGGAGGTGCTGGTCTGTTGCGTAGACAACGACTCACACCGGCTGCCCGAAACGCTCTGAGCGAGCGCTCGCAAGCGTGACGCCGCCGCGTTTGAACGGCGGCGTCGCGCCGCTCATCGGCCGAGCATCGGCAGCTTGAGACCCGCCTCGCGCGCGGTCTGCTGCGCGAGTTCGTAGCCGGCGTCCGCGTGGCGCATCACGCCCGTCGCCGGATCGTTGTGCAGCACGCGGCCCAGACGCTCGTGCGCCGCCTGCGTGCCGTCCGCCACGATCACCACGCCCGAGTGCTGCGAGAAGCCCATGCCCACGCCGCCGCCGTGGTGCAGCGAGACCCACGACGCGCCGCCCGCCGTGTTCAGCAGCGCATTGAGCAGCGGCCAGTCGCTCACCGCGTCCGAGCCGTCCTTCATCGATTCCGTTTCGCGGTTCGGGCTCGCCACCGATCCCGTGTCGAGATCGTCGGGGATCAGCTCCTTGACCTTGGCGTCCGTCTTGTAGATATCCTCAGGATCACCCGAGAGCGCCACCCAGCGGAACGGGCCCTTGCCCTCGCAGAACAGCGGACGGATATACGCCGGCACGAAACCCGGGAAATCGAACGCGTTTTCCACGCCCATTTCGAGCGCCATCTGGCGAATGTTGTTGCCGTAGTCGAGCGTGGCCGCGCCGCGCTCCTGCAGCGTGAGCATCGCGCGCACCTGGTGGGCCATCGACTCCTTCGCGACCTTCACGATGCTTTCCGGCGCGACCTTCTGCGCTTCGCGCCACTGCGCCACGGTCCAGCCCTGCGGCAGGTAGCCGTTGATCGGGTCGTGCGCGCTCGTCTGGTCCGTCACGCAGTCAGGCGTGATGCCGCGCTTCACGAATTCGGCGAACACATCGGCAGCATTGCCAAGCAGGCCCACCGAAACCGGCTTGCCCGTCTTCTTCGCTTCCTCGACGATGGCCAGCGCCTCGTCGATCGTCTTCGCCTTGCGGTCCACGTAGCGCGTCTTCAGGCGGAAGTCGATGCGCGTCTCGTCGCATTCCACCGCGATCATCGAGAAGCCCGCCATCGTCGCTGCGAGCGGCTGTGCGCCGCCCATGCCGCCGAGACCGCCCGTGAGGATCCAGCGGCCTTTCGGGTCGCCGTTGAAGTGCTGGTTCGCGACCGAATAGAACGTTTCGTAGGTACCCTGCACGATGCCCTGCGAGCCGATGTAGATCCAGCTGCCCGCCGTCATCTGGCCGTACATCATGAGGCCCTTGCGGTCCAGTTCGTGGAAGTGTTCCCACGTGGCCCAGTGCGGCACGAGGTTCGAGTTCGCGAGCAGCACGCGCGGGGCGTCCGCATGCGTGCGGAACACGCCCACGGGCTTGCCCGACTGGATCAGCAGCGTCTCGTCCTCGTTCAGGTCCTTCAGCGACGCGAGGATCTGGTCGAAGCACTCCCAGTTGCGCGCGGCGCGGCCAATGCCGCCGTACACCACGAGCGCATGCGGATGCTCGGCGACTTCGGGGTCCAGATTATTCTGGATCATCCGGTAGGCGGCTTCCGCCAGCCAGGTCTTGCAGACCTTCTCGCTGCCGCGCGGCGCGCGGATCGTGCGGGTCGGGTCGAGGCGCGGGTCGGTGAAGTTCGGGTGGTTCATCGTTTTTGATCAAACGTGGGTTAGTAGTTACCCTGACGCAAATGGCGGGAATCAGGCTACAGGAGCGAAGAGCGACGGAAGATCGGTGAAAGCTTTGTCTAGACAAGACGTCTGCAGACAGACTGACACGGTGAATGGCACGCGGAGGCGACCAGACCACGCGCGCAAGCGAAAGAGGTGGCTTGAAGCAGGTAGGGATCAGGAGGCACGGAGCGCTGGGAACCAGGCGGCAAGGCGCGCTTGAGCGTCCGGTGGAGTGCGGTTTAGCAAGACTGCAGGAAACGAGCGGGCGCGGTAATCCGCTAGCGGAGCTAAGCGCCCATGCCGAGCGCCCGCTTCAAGGCGCTCACGGCAACCTCGACGCCTATTTTTTTCGCCACCTCGAATGCCCATGCTCCGGCCTCTTTCAGGTGTTCGATCGCCCCTTGCTTATCGTCGTTTTTGGCCGCTTTCTCGGCTGACGCAACCTGCCCGATGGCCTCGTCGTTATCCGCCGACGTGTCTTCACTCTTCATGGCCGTGCGAAGACGGGCCAGATCGGCAGCGAGTGCATTCAAGTCGATGTCCGCGTGGTCGGCGTTGACTTGCTGGAAGACATTGTGGTCGGCACGTGCATTTGGGCCCATCGCTCCTGCCTGCTTTGCGACGAACTTATCGCCCATGTGCACCGCCCCATAGTAGTGGTGAGTGTGAGACGGGTTTGCTGCGGCGGTTGCCGGTTGTGCAGCGGCGCGCTGCCCGGCAGACGGGTCCGGTATCCGCCGCGCTCGCAATTCATAATATCTGACGAGTTCTTTACCAAAAGACCGGTCCACATCGGCGATTGCTTCGTTGATCGCAGCGAGCGCAGTGCGTTCCTCAACCTCCCCGTCTGCGCGACGTTCGACGACGCCTCTCAGGACGGCAACAACATTGTTCAACCGATTCTCGAGCAACTGGATTGCTTCCTCAAGGACAGCACGCTCCTGGTTCGGAATCGCATGCTCGAGTGACCGAATCCTCGAGGTGTGTTTGATGATGACGGCCCATTCACGATTAGGCTCAAACGTTCCGTCCTGTCCGGACAGCGTATCGACCAATTCCCTCTGAACAAAGAACCGTATGCTGGAAAGACTTTCGTCAATCGTGTCGGCGATAGATGTCACAGAAGGCCCCTGGGTCGGATCGCGTGAGTCCGTCGTTTGCTACGGCATTTCAATATAGACCGTATGCGGCCTTGCCGCCCTGTTCAAACAGTGCCCGCCAGATGAAACCGCGAAGCCGGATGCCACAGGCGCACGGAAGTCGCCACATGACGCCCCACCCACGTGCGCCGCAGCAACAACAAACAAGGCTCGCCGATTTCCATTTCCAGGTACTGCCGCACGCGCGCGTCGGGCTTCTGCGCGTAGATGCGGAACTCGGCGCGCTGGATCGGCGCGAGGCGCACCATGTAGTGATTCGGCGTTTCGACGGTGAAGTCCTGAGCGAGGTAATCGGGGAACACCTCGGGGTTCACGTAGCGGTCCTCGTACTGGATCGGCTCGCCCTCTTCGCTGTGCACGATGCGCGAGTGGAATACCGGCCCGGCGTCGAGTTCGAGCGCGGCGATCGCATTCGGATCGTCGCTCGACTCCAGTTCCAGCACGCGTGCCGCATACCGATGGCCGCGCGCCGCGATTTCGTCGGCGATATTGCGGATCTGCAGCACCGTCGATTCGTACTGGCGCGGCGCCACATACGTGCCCGAGCCGCGCACGCGGTTCAGCACGCCTTCGGCCATCAGCTCGCGCAGCGCGCGCGACACCGTCATGCGCGCCACGCCGAATTCTTTCACCAGTTCCGTTTCGGAAGGCACCACGTCGCCGGGCCGCAAGGCGCCACTTTCGATCTGCGCGAGCACATGACGCTTGATCTGCTCATAGGCGGGCAAAGGGGCGCCGCGGACCGTCTTCTTTTGCATGGTCTCGATCTTCGAATGAACGGGTGGTCGCCGCAGCGATGGCCGCCAGGCGCGGCGCGGGCTTGCGGCTTCAGGCGGCCACATTGTACCGCCCCTTAAAGTGGCTCCGCGCACGGGCTGCGAGGCAGCACGCCATGGCCTCGAATCGCCGCGCCGGCTCCTATGCAGGCTCGGCCACAAGCGCGGGCTGTCGGCGCGCGAGCACCACACAGGCGCGCACGCCCCGCCCGTCCGCGCCCGGAGTCAGGCTCACCGCGCCGCGATGCGACTGCGCGATCTCGCGCACGATCGCGAGACCAAGGCCGGTGCCTTCCGTCCCGGCGGCGGCGCGGAAGAAAGGCTCGAACACGCGCGCACGCGCTTCCGCGGGAATGCCGCGTCCGTCGTCGAGCACTTCGAGCGCGACCGTCTCGCCGCTCGCCCGCACCGACACCGTGACGTGCCCGCCAGCCGGCGTGTAGCGCAGCGCGTTATCCACGAGATTGCTGACCATCGCCCGCAACAGTTCGCGATGCCCCTGCACCACCGCCTCGCCCGCCTCGCGAGGCAGCTCCGCACCGAGATCGATGCCGCGCGTCTGCGCGAGCAGCGCGAGCGCCTCGATCACTTCGCGCGCGAGTTGCGCCATGTCGACGGGTGCGCCCGGCAACTGCGCGGGATCGAGCGCCTCGGCCTGCGCGAGCAGCAGCAACTGGTTCGTGAGCGCGACCATCGAGCGGTTGCTCACGTGCATGGCCGCCAGCACTTCGTCGAGCGCGGGATCGACGGCCTTTTGCTGGCGCGCGTACTGCAATTGCGTGCCGAGCAGCGTGAGCGGCGTGCGCAGCTGGTGCGCTGCATCGGCGATGAAGCGGCGCTGCGCCGCCGTCTGCGCCGAAAGGCGCGCAATGCATTGATTGATGGCGTCTACGACGGGCCGCAGTTCGGCATGCAGCCCTTCGGCGCGAATGGGTTCGAGGTGCGAAGGATCGCGGTCCGCCACGTCGTTCTTGAGCTTCATCAGCGGACGCAGCTCGAACGTCAGACCGATGCAGGCGAGCGCCACGGCCAGCATGACCATGCCGATCTGGCGATAGAGCTGGGGACGCCATAGCGCCTCCACCATCGCGTCGCGCGAGCGCCCGGTCTTGCCAACCGAGACGCGCACGCGCCAGATGTGACCATTGTCGTACATGGAGCGCACCACGCTCACGGCGCGCACGGCCTGGCCGCGCAGATCCGCGTCGTACGCCACGGGTGAATCGACGGCGGGCGACGAGGCCGCATGCGGAAAATCGGGCATGCCCGCGAGCAGCGAGCCGCCCTCCACGTGCACGTTGTAGAACACCTGATCCTGCTGCGGCGAAGCGAAAAGTTCGAGCGCCGCGGGCGGCACGTCGGCGCGCAGCGCGCCGTCGGCCCATTGCACGGAACCGGCGATCATGCGTGCGGACGACAGCAGCCGGCCGTCCTGCACCAGATCGGCGGTATGGCGGGCAGCGCGATACTCGGAGGTTGCCGTAAAACTCACGTAGAGCGCGAGCGGCACGAGCATCCACCACAGCAGGCGAACGCGCAGGCTACCCGTCATGACGGCACGCGCAAGTCGTCATAGCGTTTCATCCTTCCGGCGCAGCAAATAGCCCAGGCCGCGCAATGTCACGATCACGGCCGAGCTGCCTTCGAGCTTCTTGCGCAGCCGAGAGACGTAGATTTCGATGGCGTCCTCGCTGGGTTCGTCGGCGAGCGTGAAGATCGCATCGACGAGCGCGGCCTTCGAAACGGTCTGGCCGAGGCGCAGCGCCAGCGTTTCGAGCACCGTGCGCTCGCGCGGCGTCACGTTCAGCGGCGCACCCTTCAGCGTGAACTGGCGTGTGTTGAGGTCGAACACGAGGTCCCCGCAGCCGATTTCGTTCGCGCGCGCGGGCGTTTGCCGGCGAATCAGCACCTTGATGCGCGCCACCAGTTCGCGCACCTCGAAGGGCTTGACGAGATAGTCGTCGGCGCCCGCGCCGAGCAGTTCCACCTTTTCGTCGATCGAGCCGCTCGCCGTGAGCACCATGACGGGCGTCGCGTCGCCGCGATGGCGCAGCCGCCGCAGCACGTTCTTGCCCGAGAGCTTCGGCAAATTGAGGTCGAGCAGCACCACATCGTAGTGATTGGACTGCAGCAACTGGTCGGCGGCTTCGCCGTCCTGCACGGCGTCGAAGGCGAACGCCTGCTCCTCCAGCGTTTTGACGAGCCAGTGCGCCAGCGTGGGATTGTCTTCGATCAGCAGCAACTTCATGGGCAGGTGCGGGCAAGGGCGAAAGGCCGTTTCAGGGGAATCGATTGTGCCGTTGCCGGCGCGCCGCCGCCCTGCGGGTTAACACGGACGATTTTGCACGGCGCCCGAAGGCTGGCAGAAGGCTTACGGTTTTTATAATCGGCTCCATCCACCCAAAAAAGCGCCCGCATGCACGGCGCACCACCTTCAGGAGACTCCACGATGCCTACCTTGCGCCAGATTGCCGCTGTATCGAGTGTCGCGTTCGCCCTCGCCGCCGGCTCCACGGCTGCCCACGCGGAAAAGATCACGATCATGGTTGGCGGCGCCACCAAGATCATCTATCTGCCCGCCAAACTGACCGAGCAGCTCGGCTACTTCAAGGACGAAGGCCTCGACGTCGAGCTGCAGTCACAGCCGGCCGGCGTGGACGCCGAGAACGAGCTGCTCGCGGGTGCGGTGCAAGGCGTGGTGGGCTTCTACGATCACACCATCGACCTGCAGAGCAAGGGCAAGGAAGTGCAGACGCTCGTGGTGTTCGGCCAGGTGCCGGGCGAAGTGGAAATGGTCTCGAACGCGGCAGCCGGCACGCTCAAGAGCATGGCCGACGTGAAGGGCAAGACGCTCGGAGTAACGGGCCTTGGCTCCTCCACGAGCTTCCTCACGCAGTACCTCGCGCAGCGCTCGGGCGTGCCCTCCAACCAGTACACGCTGCTGCCGGTGGGCGCGGACAACACCTTTATCGCAGCGATCAAGCAGAACCGCATCGACGCGGGCATGACCACGGAGCCCACCGTCTCGCGTCTGCTGCAAACCGGCGACGCCAAGGTGCTCGTCGACATGCGCACGCTCGAAGGCACGCGCGCGGCGCTCGGCGGCACCTACCCCGCTTCGAGCTTCTACGTGCAGCGCGCCTGGGCGCAGTCGCACAAGGACGAAGCGACGAAGCTCGCGCACGCGTTCTCGCGCACGCTCAACTTCATCGCCACGCATAGCGCCGACGAAATCGCCGCGAAGATGCCGAAGGACTACTACGGCAACAACAAGGATCTCTACGTGGCCGCGCTGAAGTCCTCGCTGCCGATGTTCACGAAAGACGGCCGCATGCCCGCCGACGGCCCCGATACGGTGCTCAAGGTGCTCTCGGCGTTCAATCCTTCGGTGAAGGGCAAGCACATCGACCTCGCGAAGACTTACTCGAACGACTATCTGCCGGCTGCGACCGCCACGGCGTCGAAGTAAGCAACGCAACCGGCCCCACGTTCAGCCCACTGAGACAATGACTTCCTCCCATTCCCAAGGCACGCCGGCCATCGAGCTGCGCCACGTTTCGTGCCGCTTCATTTCACCGGACGGCAAGGCGACCGTCGCCCTGCGCGACTTCAGCATGTCGGTCGCGCGCGGCGAGTTCGTCGCGATCGTCGGGCCCACGGGCTGCGGCAAGTCCACCACGCTCAGCATGATCACCGGCCTGCTCAAACCCACCACGGGCGAAGTGCGCGTGATGGGCGCGCCCGTGGACGGCATCGATCCGCGCATCGGTTTCGTGTTCCAGGCCGACGCCGTGTTCCCGTGGCGCTCGGTGCTCGACAACGTGGCGGCCGGTCCGCTCTATCGCGGCCGCTCGAGGTCGGCGGCCTACGACGAAGCCAACGAATGGCTGCGCCGCGTGGGCCTCGCCAATTTCGGCAAGCACTATCCGCATCAGCTTTCTGGCGGCATGCGCAAGCGCGTCGCGCTTGCGCAGACGTTCATCAACAAGCCCGAAATCCTGCTGATGGACGAGCCGTTCTCGGCGCTCGACATGCAAACGCGCACGCTCATGCAAGACGAGCTGCTGCAGCTGTGGGGCGGCACGGGGTCGGTCGTATTCGTCACGCACGACCTCGAAGAAGCCATTGCGCTCGCCGACCGCGTGTTCGTGCTGACCGCGCGCCCGGCCACGCTCAAGAAGGTCTACGAGATCGATCTGCCGCGCCCGCGCGTGACGTCCGAAATCCGCTACGCGCCGCACTTCGTCGAACTGTCGCGCCAGATCTGGCACGACCTGCGCGAAGAAGTGCAGATCGCCTAACACCGGAGCCGTTCACTATGTCCACCCCGCAACAAACCCTGCCGCAAGGCCTCGATCCCGCCTCGCTCGACGCCGTCGAGCGCGCCGCGCAAAAGCGCATTCGTCAGCGCAATTTGCTCGTCATTTCGCTGCGTATTCTCGTGCTCGTCGTCGTGCTCGGCGGCTGGGAACTCGCCGCGCGCCTCAAATGGATCGATCCGTTCTTCTTCTCGATGCCCACGGCCATCTTCGACCAGATCATCGACTGGTTCGTGAACGGCACCTCGCAAGGGCCGCTGCTCACGCAGGTCTGGGTCACGCTGGAGGAAACGGGCCTCGGCTTCATCATCGGCTCGGTGGCCGGCGTGTTCTGCGGCATCGTGCTTGGCCGCAACAAGCTGCTCTCCGACGTGTTCAGCCTCTACATCAAGATCGCCAACTCGATTCCGCGCGTGGTGCTCGGCTCGGTGTTCGTGATCGCGCTGGGGCTCGGCATGGCGTCGAAAGTGGCGCTCGCCGTGGTGATGGTGTTCTTCGTGGTGTTCGCCAATGCGTTCCAGGGCGTGCGCGAGGCCGACCGCTACATGATCGCCAATGCGCAGATTCTCGGCGCGTCGCGACGCCAGGTGACGACCTCGGTCGTGATTCCCTCAGCGCTTTCGTGGATTCTCGCGAGCCTGCACGTGAGCTTCGGCTTCGCGCTGGTCGGCGCCGTGGTGGGCGAATTCCTCGGCTCGAAGCAAGGCATCGGTTTGCTGATCTCGACGGCGCAGGGCGCGTTCAACGCGAGCGGCGTGTTCGCCGCGATGATCGTGCTCGCCGTGGTCGCGCTGGCCGCCGACTATGTGCTCACCGCGCTCGAGCATCGTTTGCTCAAGTGGCGGCCTACGCCTTCGAACTGACTCGACCGCTTTCCCCTGTCCGGGCTGCGTGAGGCGCGAGCTTACCTGGCCCGTGGTCCGCGGCGCACTGTCAAGTGCGCCGCTTTTTTTTGGGCGTGCCAAAAGCTACTTAGGCTGTGCGACCGTACGCAGATACGGCTTGAGCGTCTTGAAGCCCTGCGGATACTTCTGCTTCGCCGCATCGTCGGAAACCGAAGTCGGGATGATGACGTCGTCGCCCGGCTTCCAGTTCACCGGTGTCGCCACCGAGTGTTTCGCCGTGAGCTGCAGCGAATCGAGCAGGCGCAGTACCTCGTCGAAATTGCGGCCCGAACTCATCGGGTAGACGAACATCGCCTTCACTTTCTTGTCCGGCCCGATGAGAAACACTGCGCGTATCGTGGCGTTGTCGGCCGCCGTGCGCGGGCTGGCGCCGCTCGCGTTCGGGTGGATCATGTCGTAGAGCTTCGCGACGTGCAGATCCGGGTCGCCGATCATCGGATAATTGACGGCGCTCCCCTGCGTTTCCTCGATGTCCTTCGCCCACCTCGCATGGTCGTCCACCGGGTCGATGCTCAGTCCGATGATCTTCGTGTTGCGCTTGTCGAACTCCGGCTTGAGCTTTGCCATATAGCCGAGTTCCGTCGTGCAAACGGGCGTGAAATCTTTCGGATGCGAAAACAGAATGGCCCATTGGTCGCCGATCCATTCGTGGAAATGAATCTTGCCTTCGGTGGTCTCCGCGGTGAAATCGGGTGCATCTTCTCCAAGACGAATCGTCATCTTCTGTCTCCTGAATGCAGTGATTTACAGCTCGTGAGGGGGTCTGCGTGCGCGCGAAAGCGGTTCCCGCTTCTGCATTTTAGGTAGTCCGCGTGACGCTTATGAAATTTCTTTCCGATTTCATTATTCTTACAATTATCATACATTCGGCCCTCATTTGAGGTTAACAACCTGCATCGACACGCTATCGCAACCTTGACATCCACTCAGCATGAAGCGAATAATGCGTCGTTCGATAATCGAAACCGTGTTCGAATTGCGAACACAAGAACAACAAGAACGGGCTGGCCGTCTTGCCGTGCGAATTCGCGCGTGCAAGGCGTGATATGAACCCGCTGCGCCGGGGCGGCATCGCCTCTCGCTGATGGAGGAGCCGCACCTGCCTCCCCGCCCACCACGCGCCTGGCTCGCCAGCCGCACGGTGCCGGGACCACCCGCAAGCAACGCCTCCTGTCCGCTCCGGCCAGCCAGTAGCCACACGCTATAGCGCAAAGAGCATGAAAAGAGACCTCCAGACTGAAACGCGCGATTCCCGCCAGGGTGTCGTCGCCGCCCTCGTGTATGTTTTCGAGCGGGTCATGCCCGACCCCTTCGTTCTGTCCATCTGCCTCACCTTCTTCGTCGCGGTGCTCGCGCTCGTCATCGCGCCGCACGGCAATCTCCCCACGCTGCTCAGCTCCTGGTACGAAGGCACGTTCGGCATTCTCGGCTTCGCGCTGCAGATGATCCTGATCCTCGCCACGGGCTATGCCATTGCCGAAGCGCCCGTGATCCAGCGCGTGCTGCGCGCGCTCGCGGCCAAGGCACAAACGCCGGCGCGCGCGGCGCTGCTGGTGTTTCCGGTGGTCGCCGTCGCCGCGTGGCTGAACTGGGGCCTGGGCCTGATCGTGGGCGCGCTGCTCTCACGTGAAATCGCCAAGCGCGTGAACGTGGATTTCGCGTGGCTCGTGGCGGGCAGCTATTCGGCATGGTCGATCTGCAATAGCGGGCTCTCCAGCTCGATCGCCCTTTCGCAGGCCTCGCCCGGCAACGCGCTCAATCTCGTGGAAAAGGCGACCGGCCACGTGATCCCGCTCAGCCAGACCGTGTTCGCGCCGTTCGTCTTCATCCCCACCGTGCTCGTGGTGGTCGTGATGACGTTCATCTTCATCCGCATGCATCCGAAGCCGGAGCACGTGGTGCCGTTCAGTCAGGCGGCCGAAGCCGAAGCGAACGACGCCGGCGCCAGCAACGACCCGCACGCGCGCGTCGGCAACGGCACGCCTTCGTTCGCATCGCGCCTCGAACAGTCGATGCTCGGCACGCTGCTCCTGATCGCACTCGGCGCGGGCTATCTCGCGATGGAATGGAGCGAAAAGGGTTTCGATCTCGACATCAACACGACGATCCTGATCTTCCTGCTGATCGGCCTGGCACTGCAGCGCACGCCTATCGCCTACGCGAACGCCATTCGCCGCGCCGCGCGCCAGACCGGCTCCATGCTGCTTCAGTACCCCGTGTACGGCGGCATCATGGGCGTGATGAAGGGCACGGGCCTCGCCTCGATGATCGCCAAGGCCTTCGTCACGATCGCCACGCCGCTTTCGCTGCCGCTCTGGAGCTATCTCAGCTCGCTCATCATCACGCTGCTCGTGCCGAGCGCGGGCGGCCACTGGGCCGTGCAAGGGCCGTTCGTGCTGCCCGCCGCGCTGAGCCTGCACGCCTCGGTGCCGCGCACCGCCATGGGCGTGGCGATGGCCGAGAACGTCTCGAACATGCTGCAGCCGTTCTGGGCCGTGCCGATCGTCGCGATCGCGGGCATCCGCATCCAGCGCGTGATGGGCTATACCGCCGTGACGTTCGCCGTGTCGCTCGTGATCTACGCCGTCGCGCTCTGGCTCGTGCCCTGAGCGTCAAGCGGTTCCGCCGCGAAGGAAGGCGCTGTGCCGGCCGCTGTTCAGCGGTTCGGGCAGCGCCTTTTTCATTAGGGCGCGCGCAAGCCGCGCTGGCCTCGCGCCTCGCGAAGATCGGCGACAATGGGCAAGCCTCGACGGCGGCAAACGCCCCGAATCGAAATGCGATCCGAACCAGGAGACCGCCATGACCGCCAGCCCGCCGCCCTCCCCACCCTCATCGTCTTCGTCCGGCTCCGGCGAAGACGGCGGCGAGCTCGATCCGCGTTTCGTCGAGTTCGCGCGCCAGGTGTTCGACACCGCGCGCCGAGGCGCGGCGGCCACGCTCGCCACTCTTATCGACCAAGGCCTGCCGCCGAACCTGCGCAACGAAAAGGGCGACAGCCTCGTGATGCTCGCGAGCTATCACGGCCACGCCGCCGCCGTGCGCGCGCTCGTGCAGCGCGGCGCCGACCCCAACCTGCGTAACGACAACGGCCAAACGCCGATCGCGGGCGCGGCCTTCAAGGGCTACGCCGACGTGGTCAGCGCCCTGCTGGAAAACGGTGCCGACGTGGAAGGCGCCTCTCCCGACGGCCGCACGGCGCTGATGATCGCCGCGATGTTCAACCGCTCCGATATCGTCGACCTGCTGCTGGCTCGCGGCGCGAACCCGGCGGCGCACGACGCCGCGGGCAACACCGCGCTCGACGTGGCGAACGCGATGGGCGCGGTGGACACGGCCGCCCAGCTCGCCGGGAAAGCAGGCGGCAAAAGCGCGTAGATCAAGGGGCTCGATGGCAGGCACGTGAAACGCTGCAAACCGCATAGCTGTACGCCCCTTCCTGGTGTCACTCCTGGTTTGCATACAACGCGCCGCCAGGCGACGCTATCCATGTAACACCCGTGCGTGCAGCGCCAGTGCGGGGCAGGCGATTTTCCACGAGCCGTGATATCGTTTTGTCATCGGATTCGAAGTCTGCACGCACCCGTCAATCGAACTCTGTTACTTTCGCGAGCGTCGCCATGAGTGATGTACGCCACCATCTGAGTCCGCGCGATCGCGTGGAGCTGCTCTGCTGGCTCACCTGCGGGAGCCTCGGGGCCTACTATCTCAACGAATCCTGGCCCAACGCGGCCTTTCACGTCCAGGCGGCGCACAAGTGGCTCGACCGTCACGCGCGCGAGGCCGACTGGCTCGCGATCGCGCGCCTCGCGGCCATGGCACAGGACATCGCACAGCAGCACGCGTGGTTCGTGGACGCGGTCTGGGCGCGCGACGCCGTCGAGGAAATTCTCGACACCGACGACCTGAACTACCAGGCCAAGCTCGTCCTGCAGGTGCTCAAGGACTGCGAACGCGCGCTCGCCGACCGCCGCCCCGCCGACTAAACCGGAACCCGATAAGCGGGGTTCCCCACACAGGCCACGCGTTTCTCCATCAAATGATGGACGCGTGGCGGTTATCCTCAGAACATACTTCCGCTTGCAGCGCCGGCCCCTTTTCCCCATCGCCGGCCGCTCGCCCACGCGGGAGAACCCAGATGACTCGCCCCCTCGCCCTGACGTTCGCCGCCGCGCTGCTCGCGTTGGCATCGGCGAGCCCCGCTGCGCTCGCGCAAACCAGCGGCCATGCAACCGCCCTCAACGCCGCCCGGCCCATCCAGCTGCAAAAAGTCGCGAAGCCGGCGCCCAAAGCCCAGCCAACCGCGAAAGCCACCAGGCCCGCGCCGCAATCGCTGCGCTGGCTGATGTCGGAAACTCCATGAAACGAACCGGCGCGCCCGCGCCAGGTTCGCCTTTCGCCACCCCGCCTCGAAGCGCAGCCGTCGCGACTTAAGACTGCGACGGCTTCGCGCTGTCTGCCGCCGGCGGCGGCGCTGCCGGCGTCCAGCCATAACCGAGCGCCTTGTACAGGCTCACGATCTGCGCGAGTTCCTGGTCCTGCAGCGACGACTGCTGCAATTGCGCATTGAAGAGACTGCGCTCGGCGTCGAGCACTTCCAGATAGCTAGTGTAGCCGCCTTCGTACAGATCGCGCGCGACTGACGTGTATTCCGTGAGCGCCGCCACCTGGCGCGTCGTCGAATCCAGCTGATCGCGCGTGCGCGCCACGCCCACGAGCGCATTCTCGACATCGGCGAACGCCTGCTGGATCGTCTGCTCGTAGCTGAACAGCGCTTCCTGCTGCACGGCTTCGGCCTGATGCACGCCACCCGCGATCGCACCGCCCTCGAAAATCGGCTGCGTGACCGCGCCCGCGAACGACCATACGCGCGCGGGGCCGGTCCAGAGACCCGAAAGCGCCGTACTCGCGGCACCGAACAGTCCCGTGAGCGAAATCTGCGGGAAATACAGCGCGCGCGCCGCGCCGATCGACGCATTCGCCGAAATGAGCGTTTGTTCGGCCTGCAGAATATCGGGCCGGCGCTCGAGTAGCGTCGACGGCAGACCGGCGGGAATGGCGGGCGCGGTGAGCTCGGTGATCGACTTGCCGCGCGGAATCGGCCCCGGATTCTGGCCCAACAGCAGCGAAATGGCGTCTTCCTGCGTCGCGATCTGCTGCTGGATCGAGTACACGGAGGTCTGCGCCGATTGGTACTCCGACTGCGCCTGGCTCACCTGCAGCCTCGAAACGACACCGCCCGAATAGCGCTCGTTGAAGAGATCGAGCGCGCCCTTGCGGCTTTCGAGTGTGTCCTGCGCGATGACGAGTTGATTGTCGAAGTCGCGCAGCTGCAGATACGACGTGGCCACGTTCGCGATGATGGCGATGCGCGTGGCCTGCTGGGCGGACTGCGTGCTCAGATAATCGGCGCGCGCGGCTTCAGTGAGCCTGCGCAAGTGGCCGAACAAATCGAGCTCCCAGGACACCGCGCCGTTCAGCTCCACCTGGTTGCCGACCACGGGCGGGAAGCCCGGCGCCGGAACGCCACGGCTGCGCGACGCGCCGAAGTTCGCCGAAACCTGCGGGAACAGGCCCGCGCGCGTCACGACGTAGCGCCCGTAGAACTCCTCGACGCGCGCCGCCGCAATCAGGAGGTCCTTGTTCTGCGCAAGCGCCTTCGCGACGAGGTCGTTGAGCACCGGGTCGTTGAACTGCGTCCACCAGTCGAGCGAGGTGTCGACGGCTTCCGCCTGCGGCGCGGCGTAGCGAAACGTCGACGGCGTCTCGACCGCCGGACGGTGATAGTCGGGCCCGACCGCGCAGGCGCCAAGCCAAACCGTCGCGACGACCAGTGCGA
This sequence comes from Paraburkholderia sp. CNPSo 3076, assembly GCF_026343935.1. Taxonomy (NCBI): domain Bacteria; kingdom Pseudomonadati; phylum Pseudomonadota; class Betaproteobacteria; order Burkholderiales; family Burkholderiaceae; genus Paraburkholderia; species Paraburkholderia sp. CNPSo 3076. Next base: position 146,837 of record NZ_JAPMAL010000027.1, read on the forward strand.
GAGGACACAGCGCGCGATTCGTCAGATTCGAACGTGTCTTCATCGCTCAGCCCTCCTGCGAAGGCGGCGCCACAGGGGGCGTGCCGGCATGCGGCATGGCGTCCGCTTTCTTGCGCGACGAGAGCGTTTCCAGTCCCCAGAAGAACATCGGAATGAAGAACAGCGCGATCACCGTGGCGCCGAGCATGCCCGCGATGACGCCGGTGCCGAGCGAGCGCCGGCTCGCAGCCGACGCGCCACTGGCGATGGCGAGCGGCACGCAGCCCAGGATGAACGCGAGCGAGGTCATGATGATCGGCCGCAGACGCAGCTTGGCGGCGTGCAGCGCGGCCTCGTACGGCGACATGTTCTCCTTCTCGCGCATTTCAACGGCGAACTCGAAGATCAGAATGGCGTTCTTCGCCGCGAGCGCGATCAGCACGGTCAAGCCTATCTGGAAGTACACGTCGTTTTCCATGCCGCGCAACAGGATGCCCACCAGCGCCCCGAAAATCGCGAACGGCACGGCCAGCAGCACGCCAACCGGCAGCGACCACTTCTCGTACTGCGCCGCCAGAATGAGGAACACCATCAGCAGTGCGAAGCCGAACACGAGCGCCGCCGTCGAACCGGCCTTCTTCTCTTCGTACGCCTGGCCGCTCCATTCGTAGCTGTAGCCGTCGCCCAGCACTTCGTTGGCGATCTGCTCCATCGCCGCGATCGCCTCGCCCGAGCTGTGGCCCGGCGCCGCGTCGCCGGTGATCTTCGCCGCCGGAAAATTGTTGAAGCGGTTGACGATGTCAGGTCCAGGCACGAAACGCGAAGTCGTCACGGCCTTGATCGGCACCATGTCGTTGTTGCGGTTGCGCACATAAAGCTGCTGGATATCGTCCGGGCTCAAGCGGTATTGCGGCTCGGCCTGGATGATCACCTGGAAGAGACGGCTGCCCTTCGGGAACTGGCTCACGTACAAGGAACCGAACATCGTCTGGAGTGCAGAATAGATGTCCTGAACCGGAACGCCGAGCGTTTCCGCCCGCTCGCGATCCACTTCCACGAGCAACTGGCGCGAATTCGTGTTGATGGTCGAATTCACGCCGCGCAGCGCCGGGTTCTGGCGCGCCTTCGCAATCACCTGGCGCACCTTTTCCTCGAGCTGCTGATAGCTGCCGTCGCCGGTGCTCTGCAGCCAGAACTCGAAGCCGCCCGTTGTGCCGAGGCCTGGAATCGACGGTGGATTGAGCGGCACGACCACGCCGTCCTTGAACGTGGAGAACGCCTTGGTGGCATCGCGGATCAAGTCCTGCGCGGAGCCGTTTTCGCCGCGATCCTTGAAGCCCTTGAGCGTCACGAACAGCGTGCCCGCGTTCGACTTGTACTGCGAGTCGATCAGGCTGTAGCCGATCGGCGCCGCCACCGAACTCACGGCAGGCTGTTTCGCGAACCAGTCCTCCGCTTTCTTTGAGAGGTCGCCGGTGCGGTCCAGACTCGCCGCGTCGGGCATCACGACCGCGCCGAACAGATAGCCCTGATCCTCCACGGGCAGGAACGACGATGGAATATGTTTGAACAGGCCGACGGTTGCGATCAGCATCACGACGATCAGGCCGATGGAGAGGATCACGCGGCGTATCGCGGTCTGCACCCAGCTGCCATAGCCCTCGGTCAGGCGATCGAACTTCTCGTTGAACCAGCGGAAAAAGCGGTTCTTCTTGTGCTCGCCCGGTTTGAGCAGGATGGCTGCAAGCGCGGGCGAAAGCGTGAGCGCGACGATACCCGAAAGCACCACCGAGACCGCGATCGTCACCGCGAACTGCTTGTAGAGCTGCCCCGTGATGCCCGAGAGAAACGCCACCGGGATAAACACCGCGAGCAGCACCAGCACGATCGCCACCACCGGTCCGCTCACTTCGTCCATCGCGCGTTTGGCCGCTTCCTTTGGTGGCAGCTTGAATTCGGTCATGTTGCGCTCGACGTTTTCGATCACCACAATCGCGTCGTCCACCACGATACCGATGGCTAGCACCATGCCGAACAACGTGAGCATGTTGATCGAGAAGCCGAACGCCTCCATGCCGATGAACGCGCCGATGATCGACACGGGCACTGCGAGCAGCGGCACGAGCGTCGCCCGGAAACTTTGCAGGAAGATGTACACCACGATGATCACGAGAATCACCGCATCACGCAGCGTATGGACCACCTCGTTGATCGACTCGTGCACGAACTCGGTCGTATCGAGCGCGACTTCATACTTGAGGCCAGGCGGAAAGCTCTTGTTTAACTGCTCGAGTGTCTGGCGCACCTGCTTGGCCACTTGCAATGCATTCGCGCCCGGCTGCTGATAGACGGCGAGCAGTGTGGCCGTCTTGCCGTTGTAGCGGCCGCGCAGCGAATAGTCCTTGGCGCCCAGATCCGCGTGGCCGATGTCCTTGAGGCGCACGATCGCCGCATCGCCCGACGCCGCGCGCAGGATGATGTTGTCGAAATCGGCGGGCTCAGTGAGGCGGCCTTTCGTCGTCACCGGGAAGGTCTGGTTCACGGGCTTGTTGGTCGGCGCCTGGCCGAGTCGCCCCGCGGAGAACTGCTGGTTCTGTTGCGCAATCGCATTCTGCACGTCGGCCACGGTAATGCCTAACTTCGCCATGCGGTCGGGCTTGAGCCACACGCGCATCGCATAGTCAGCAGAACCGAAGATCGACGCCTGGTTCGCGCCCGGAATGCGCTTGAGCGCGTCGAGCACGTAGACGTTCGCGTAGTTCGCCACATAGGACGCATCGTAGGCGTTATCGGGCGAATAGATCGCGATCACCATCATGAACGCCGACGAGCGCTTCTGCACCGACACGCCCTGGGCCGTCACCGAATCGGGCAGGAAAGGCAGCGCGAGGTTCACGCGGTTCTGCACGTCCACCTGGGCGAGCGACGGATCGGTGCCGATATTGAAGTACACCGTGAGCGTCATGTTGCCCGTCGAGGAACTCGACGAGTTCATGTACATCATGTTGTCCGCGCCGTTCACCTGCTGTTCGATCGGCGCGGCCACGTTCTGCGCGACGATATCGGCGCTCGCGCCCGGATACGTGGCGCTCACCGTGATGGTAGGCGGCGCGATGTCCGGAAACTGCGCGATCGGCAGGTTGAACATCGACACCAGACCCGCGACGACGAGCACGATCGAGAGGACCGACGCGAAAATTGGCCGGTCAATAAAAAAGTGGGAGAACTTCATCGTTCAGCCTCCCGCGGCGGGCGAGAACGTGACGTCCACGCGGCGGGATTTGTCCGGCGGATCGTTGGCGACGATCTGCGCCGGTTTGCGCATCTCGATGCGCTCCGTTTTCACGCCGGCCACGACCAGCGCCGCGCGCACCGTGCCTGCGCGGGCAGCCGCGAGACGCTGGTTCGCGGCTTGCGAGCCGCTCGCATCGGTGTAGCCGGAAATCACCACGCGCATGCCCGGTTCCGCGACGAGACGGCGCGCCACGCCCGCGAGCGCGTCGGCCGACTGGGCGTCGAGGCTCGAACTGCCCGACGCGAAGTAGAGCGCGGTGTGTTCGCCCAGCACGTCGGCGGCGCCGGAGGCAGCGCCCGGTTGAGCGGCGCTCGTGCCCGCGCTGGCCTGAGCTTTGGCGTTGGCGTTCGCAGCCGCCGGGCCGGAAGCCCCGGCCGCACCCGCCTGCGCCCCGCCGCCTGCACCGGCGTCGGGCCCGCCAATATTGACGGTCGCGGGCGGCGTGGCCACGAGATTCGCCTTGACCGGCGCACCTGGCATGAGCCGCAGCGTATTGTCGATCACGACATGATCGCCCGGATGCAAACCCGACTTGATCACCCAGTCGTTGCCATTCCATTCGCCCGTTTCCACCACGCGCTGCTGCGCCTTGCCGTCCTTGTCGACGGTCCACACATACGCGCCGCGCGGCCCCTGCTGCACCGCCGACTGCGGCACGGCCACCGCAGAACTACGCAGCGCGCCCAGCAACTTGATGCGCACGAACTGACCGGGCCGCAGCGACCCCGTGGGATTCGGCATGGCGGCGCGAATCAGGTAGGTGCCGGTTTCCGAGCTGAGCGAGGCGTCGGTAAACGCGATGTGGCCGCGTTCCGGATAGATGCTGCCGTCCGCGAGCACGATCACCGCTTCGAGCTTGCCGACGGGCGGCAGCTTGAGCGTACCGTTCTGCGTTTGCGTGCGCAGATTGAGCATCTCGTTCTCGGAGAGCGAGAAGTTGATCCACATGGGATCGAGCTTCGCCACGTAGGTGAGCAGGCTGTTGGTCGCATCGATATACGAACCGTCCTGCTTCTTCGCAAAGCTCGAAAGACCGGTCACGGGCGCAACGATCGTCGTATAGCCGAGATTGAGCGTCGCGCTAATGACATTCGCCCGCGCACCTTCGACCGCGGCGGCGGCCGCCTGCTCCTGGCCGACCGAGTCGTCGAGATCCTTCTGGCTCAACGCGTTCTTCGCGGCGAGCGGACGTACGCGGTTGAGGTTGGCCTGCGCGGTGACGAGCCGCGCCTTCTGCTGCGCAAGCTCGGCCTGCGCAGCATCGAGCGCGGCCTCGAAGGGTTTGCGGTCCATGACGAACATCACGTCCCCCGCATGGACCAGCGAGCCTTCGGTATAGACGCGCTTTTCGAGGAAGCCGTTCACGCGCGCGCGAATTTCGACCTGCTGTGAGCTTTCTGTCTGCCCTACGTATTCGAAGACCACCGGCACGTCGCGCAGCGCAACATTGATCACGTCGACGTTTGCGGCAGGTCGTGTTTCAGCAGCAGGTTTGTTGTCATGACATGCAACGACGCTTACCAGCAATCCCAGCGACAGGCACAAGCTGGCCACCCGAAATCCGTGAGTCATGCTGTTCTCCGTTGTTATCGACGATCTGCGCTGGACCGACGAACCCCAAATCAGGCGCGCGCGGGCGATCGAGTCGAATCAAATCGCCAAGCTGACTTTGGTGCTCGAGCGAATACTACTGTTTTTCGGGAGAACGCAGAATCAGGACGGCCAAAAAGTCGCACGCGATGACGAGACCGGCACTCACGCAGCAATAGTGACCGAATTCGTTTCGAAATCCGAAATGAAGATACTTGAACCGTTCGCTAACGTTCGCATGAATATGCGCAACGCTTGCGTAGGGACAAAGGGAGAGCGCGGGAAGCGGAGATTGCGGACGCACGGAACGTGCGTCGCGTGAAGGGCGGGCGGGAGAACATTCAGGCGTAGCACAACCCTCGCAGCGGCGGTTGCGCCACGCGTTGCGAATCAGGCGGCGCGATCGAGCCCGCGCACCGCGCCGAATTCCGCACACGAAAGCGTGCGCATCAGCAGCGCCATGGCCTCGACCACGCGGCGGCGATCGAGTTCGACGTGCAGGCAAGCGAGATCGCTGCGGCGATCGATATCGATTGTATGCACGCCGAGCGCGCTGCCAACCAGACCATGTAGCGTGCATCGCGCGAGTTGCGCTTCGCTCGTGGGCACGCGCACGACCAGCTGCACTGTTGTGCGATGGGTTGCCGGGTGAAGGGGCTTGCGCGAGTCGCGCAGAGAGAGAACGGGCCGCGGCGTGGCGGCGGAGCGGGCACCTCGGGAAATCGGGCCCTGCGAGACGATGGACGGCATACGTGTTGTGCGCACGCCGCCGTTTGGAGCGGCGCGCTTGAGTTGAACACGAACCGATTCTAGGCAGCGCCGCGTAAACGTCTGGTAAATAAACACGACACGGCCGCTAAAAGTGCGTAGCGGCCGAAGAGAAGCCTTAATCGAGCGGACGGCCCGCCGGCTCGCGAATGAGCGGCAGTGCGAGCAGCGAGACGGCCCCGCAGCCGATCAGATACCACGCGGGCGCGAGCGGATTGTCGAGCAGCTTGATGAGCCAGGTCGCGAAGAACTGCGCGAAGCCGCCGAAGATCGACACGCCCACGCAATAGACCACGGACATGCCCGTCACGCGAATCGACTGAGGAAAGAGTTCGGGCAGCATCACGATATTGGGGACCGCCGTGAACGCGACGATCGCGCCCAGTACGGCCACGACCGCGAGCACGGTGGCGACGGTCGGCATGGCGTGAATGACCATGAAGGCCGGATAGATCACGGCGATCAGCAGCACGCGCGAGACACCCATCACCCACTTGCGGCCCAGGCGGTCGGAAAGCGAGCCGGCGAACGGCGAGCAGATGGCCGTGACGAGCGCCGCGACGAGGGCCGCGCTCATGCCGACCGACATCGGCAGGCCAAGAATCTTGATCGCATAGGTCGACATGTAGAACAGCACGATATAGTTCGCCGCCGTGCCGCCGATAGTCGTGACGATGCCGGCCACGAGCGCCGTGCGATGACGCCCGAAAATCTCACGCAGCGGCCGCGCCATGTCGGCCACGGGTTCGGCGTCTTCGACTTCGACGGGGTTCACGAGCGTTTCGTCGAGATGGCGGCGGATGTACACGCCCACCGGCACGACCAGCATGCCGATCACGAACGGCACGCGCCAGCCCCAGCTTTCGAGCGCGGCCTGCGAAAGCAAGGTGGAAAGCGCCACGCCGATGAGCGCGCCGCACACCGTGTTCAGGCCCTGGCTCACGAACTGCCAGCTGCCGTAGAAGCCGCGCGAACGGTCGTCGGCGTATTCGAGCAGGAGCGATGTCGAGGCGCCCACTTCGCCGCCCACCGCGAAGCCTTGCACGAGACGCGCGAGCAGGATCAGCGCGGGCGCCGCGAGCCCGATCTGCGCATAGGTGGGCGCGAAGGCGATCAGCGCCGAACCGAGCGCCATGAGCCACAGCGTGAGCGTCATGGCGGCCTTGCGCCCCACGCGGTCCGCAAACGCACCGATCACGATGCCGCCGATCGGACGCACGACGAAGCCCACGCCGAAGCTGCCCACGGCGAGCATCAACTGGTTCAGCGAGCCATGCACCGGGAAGTACAGCGAGCCGATGATTGAGGCAAAGAAGCTGTAGACCGTGAAGTCGAAGAACTCGAGCCCGTTGCCGAGCGTGATCGCGAAGATGGCCTTCGCGCGCGAGCGGCGCGTGGAAGCCTGGGCGGCGGCGGCCGGCGCCTGAATCGACGTAGCGTTCATCGGGTGTCTCCTCGTGTGTCTCGTGTCTCGTATCGTGGTGCGATTGCCCGCTGGCTGCGGGCTTCAGCCGCGCAGGAAGCGCTCGGCGAGCTGCACCCAGTATGCCGCGCCGGTGGCGAGGCAGTCGTCGTTGAAGTCGTAGCCGGGGTTGTGCACCATGCAGCCGCCCTCCCCGTCGCCGTTGCCGATGATGAGGTAGCTGCCCGCGCAGCGTTCGAGCAGGAACGAGAAGTCCTCGCTGCCGGTGAGCGGCGCCATGTCGTGAATGAGCCCACCTTCGCCGAGCCAGTCGCGCGCCACGTCCTGCGCGAACTCCGTCATCGCCACGTCGTTTACGAGCACCGGGTAGCGGCGCTGATAGTCGATGCGCGCCGTCGCGCCATACGCGCTCGCCTGCGCGTGCACGAGCGCCGTGATGCGCTCCTGCAGCAAGTCGCGCACTTCGGGGCGCAGCGCGCGCACCGAGAGGCGCATTTGCGCGGTTTGTGGAATCACGTTGGGGGCGTCGCCCGAATGGATCGCGCCCACGGTAACGATCGCCATGTCGAGCGGCGGCACGTTGCGCGACACGATGGTCTGCAGCGCGAGCACGACGTTGGCGCACACCACCACCGGGTCGATCGCCTTATGCGGCACCGCGCCATGGCCGCCGCGCCCGTCGATGTCGATGATGACCGTGTCCGACGAAGCCATGAACGGCCCTGCGCGAAAGCCGAGCTTGCCCGTGGGGAAGCCCGGCATGTTGTGCATGGCGAACACGGCGTCGCAGGGAAAGCGCTCGAAAAGGCCTTCGTCGAGCATGCGCTTCGCGCCGCCCAGGCCTTCTTCTGCGGGCTGGAAAATGAGGTGCAGCGTGCCGCAGAAGTTGCGCGACTGCGCGAGATGCTTCGCCGCTGCGAGCAGCATGGCCGTGTGGCCGTCGTGGCCGCACGCGTGCATCTTGCCGGGAATGCGGCTCGCGTAGTCGAGGCCGGTGTTTTCGTGGATGGGGAGCGCGTCCATGTCGGCGCGCAGGCCGAGGCGTTGCTTGCCATCGCCCACCTTGAGCGTGCCCACGACACCCGTGCCGCCCAGCCCGCGGTGCACCTCGTAGCCCCACTCGGTGAGGCGCTGCGCGACGAGGTCGCTCGTGACGAATTCTTCGAAGCCGAGTTCGGGATGCGCGTGGATCTCGTGGCGCAGCGCGATCATCTCTTCTTCGATCGCGGCGATAGCGGCCGGGATAGCCATCGTGTTCATACGAATTCTCTCCAGAGGGGACGACGAATTCGCTCGAGAATAATGACGTCTGTCTGGCGCCGACAGCCCTAAAATAGTTGGCCCGCCAACCAGAAGTGCGCACCCGGGTTATCCCTTATGAAGTTCCATCAGTTCCGCGCGCTCGTCGCCATGGCCGATACCGGCAGCATTCGCGCGGCCGCGCGTGCGCTCGGCATCTCACCGGCCGCGGCAACGAAGGCGGTGCGCGAACTAGAAGCCGAGCAGCAAATCGCGCTCGTCACGCGCAACGCGAATGGCATCGCGTTCACGGAAGCGGGCCAGGCGCTGCTCGTTCATGCGCGGCTCGTCGTGCACCAGATGTCGCGCGCCCAGGACGAACTCGATGCGCGGCGCGGGCGCGGCGGCGGCAAGCTCGCGATCGGTGTGACGCCGTGGCTCGCCCTCTCCTTTCTGCCCGACGCCGTCACGCTGTTCCGCGAGCGCATGCCCGGCATGCAGCTGGAGTTTTACGAAGGCCTGCTCAATATCGTGATGCCGCGGCTGCGCGACGGCTCGCTCGACTTCTCGCTAGGGAAGCCCGGGCCCGCTTCGCTGCATGCGGAATTCACGCAGACGCCGATCTTCGCCACGGAGTCGGCCGTCGTGGTGCGCAAGGACCATCCGCTCTCGCATGCGCAGTCGCTGAAAGAACTTCAGGATTGCGAATGGCTGCTCAACTGGGACCCGGCCAGCAAGGAGATGATCGCCGACGACGTCTTCCTGCGTCACGGCCTGCCGATGCCGAAAAACGTGCACCTCGCGCACTCGTTCGTGGTGGCGATGGGGCTCATCATGAACACGGATATGGTGAGCATCTTCCCGTGGCCGCTGGTGGAAACGCGCTTTGCGCGCGACAATTTGCGGGCGCTCGCGCTTCAGGAGGAAGTGGATCGCACGGTGGTGAGCGTGGTTGCCCGGCGCGGTGTGCCGCTTTCCGCTGCGGCCGAATGCTTTCTGGAATGCCTCAAGGAGGCGATTCATGCTGGTGAGGCTTCTGCTAATCCTGAGCGCAGGCGGCTTTATCACTCGCTTGAGTTGCTGATTTGATTGGTTGCTTTTTCTTGTTGTTCTGGCTGTTTTTGCTTTTACTTGTATTTGTGTCGGTATGCTAGCGTTGCCCCTGTGCGGGGCGGCACCTCCTTTCTTTGCAGCGGCAAAGAAAGGAGGCAAAGAAAGCCGCTCAAACCGCCAGCGCCTGCCACCGTTCACATCTCGCCGTTAATGGTGAATGGCTCCGGAGCGTCTGTCACCTCGCACCACCAAAGTCAGTGACAAGGCCGTCATTCATCCCGCTGCTCGCTACGCGCGCTGCGGTCGGGTCTGCAAGGGAAACCATATGGGATGAATCAGAATTCGCGAGAATGCACGCGCACCAAAGGGTTTTAAGCTATGCCCATCGGCGCGCGGAGCGCCGCTGGAAGGATGAGCGCCTTGTCACTCCGTCTGGGGGCGAGTGGCGACAGACGCTCCGGAGCCATTCACTATTTACGGCGAGATGTGAACGGTGGCAGGCGCTAGCGGTTTGAGCGGCTTTCTTTTGCCTACTTTTCTTTGCCGCTGCAAAGAAAAGTAGGTGCCGCCCCGCACAGGGGCAACGCCTGCATACCGCCGCGAATAAAAGAAAAGGCCAAACCCACAAAAGAACCGCAAAAAAAGCTCAAAACGAAGTCCCAATCTGAAACTGAAACTTCTGATACTGATCACCTGCGTGCTTGACGATCGGGAAGCCCAGATCAAGCTTGAGCGGCCCAATAGGCGAGATCCATTCAAGCCCCGCGCCATAGCTGTACCGCAAGCCGTTCGCCCCAGTGCTGCTGCCTTCCGTGCCCCACACATTACCGCCATCCACGAACGTGAAAACGCGCAGCGTGCGGTCATAACCCGTGCCGGGCAGCGGGAACGTCAACTCGATATTGCCGACCACCATCTTCGAGCCGCCGATCGGGTCGTTCGTCGTGGTGTCGCGCGGCCCGAGCGAGCCCGATTCATAGCCCCGCACCGACCCAATACCGCCCGCATAGTAGTTCTTGAAGATCGGATACGGCTTGCCGCCCAGACCGTTGCCGTAGCCGCCCTGGAAGTTCAGCCCCAGCACGAAGCCGCGCGCGAATGAGTAGTAATACTGCATTTGCGCATCGCCCTTGTAGTACTGCGTGCCAGCCGGCGTGCCGTATTCGGCGTTGGCCTGCGCATAGTAGCCGCGGCTCGGCACCAGCGCGCTGTCGCGGTTGTCGCGCGACCAGCCCACGGTAAGCGGCACCGTGTTCGAGACGCGCCCGAACTCGTTCACGTAGTCGATATAGGTCTGCGGCGTGCTGGAATCGACGTCGAGGCGGTCCTGCTCGATGCCGAGGCCGAAATACACCATGTCGGTCTCGGAAAACGGAATGCCGAACTTCATGTCAGCGCCATACGAAATGATGCGAAAGCTCGTGTCGTTCGTGCTCGAGTAGTAAAGCGGCTCGGTCGTGCGGTAGTAGACGTCGGTAATGCGCTTGATGCCGTCCACCGTGAAATACGGATCAACCTGCGTGACCGAGAGCGTGCGGTATGTCGTGGCCGTATTCACGTTCAGCGAGAGGCTGTTGCCGGAGCCGAACACGTTGTCCTGCGAAATGCCCGCCGAGATGATCGGCCCTTCGCCCGAACCGTAGCCGAGGCCCAGCGAAAGCGTGCCGGTGGGCTTCTCGGTCACTTTCACGTTCACGTCCACCTCGTCCGGCGTGCCTTCCACCGGCACCGTGGTCACGTCCACGTCGGTGAAGTAGCCAAGGCGGTTGATGCGGTCCTTCGAAAGCGCGAGACGGTTCGAATCGAACCACGAGCTTTCTAGCTGGCGCATTTCGCGGCGCACGACTTCGTCGCGCGTGCGTGTATTGCCAGTGACGTTCACGCGGCGCACGTACACGCGTCGGCTCGGATCGACCTGTAGCGTAAGCGCAACCGTGTGGTCCTTCTGGTCGATTTCCGGCAGCGCGTTCACGGTCGCGAATGCGTAGCCGTATTCGCCGAGCTTGTCCACGATCGCCTTGGTCGTGTCCTTGAGCTTTTGCGCCGAAAAACGCTGCCCCGGCTTGATGCCCACGAGTTTCTTCAACTCCGCCTCGCGGTCGAGCAGATTACCGGCCATCTTCACGCTCGAGATCGTATAGGGCTCGCCCTCGTGAATCCCGATCGTCAGATACATGTCCTTCTTGTCGGGCGACAGCGAAACCTGCGTCGAATCGATATTGAACTCCAGATAGCCGCGGTCGAGATAATACGAGCGCACGTTGTCGAGGTCGCCCGTGAGCTTTTCCTTCGAGTACAGATCGTTCTTCGTGTACCACGAGAACCAGTTCGGCGTGGAGAGCTGCATTTCATCGAGGAGCGTGCCGTCGCTGAACGTGTTGTTGCCGATGAAATTGATCTGGCGAATCTTCGCGCTCGGCCCTTCGACCACGGAGAACAGCAGCCCGACGCGATTGCGGTCGATCGGCGTGACCGTGGTCGTGACTTCGGCCGCGTAGTAGCCGCGCGTGAGGTACTGGCGCTTGAGTTCCTGCTCCGCCTTGTCGACGAGCGCCTTGTCGTAGCTCTGGCCCGGCGAGAGACCGACCGACTTGAGCGCCTTCGTCAAGTTATCCTTATCGAATTCCTTGATGCCCGCGAAGTCGATCGTGCCGATGGCGGGCCGCTCCTGCACCTGCACGACCACCGTGCGGCCTTGCGTGGAAATGCGCACGTCGCTGAACAGGCTCGTCGCGTAGAGCGCGCGAATGGCATCGGAAGCCTTGTCGTCGGTGAAGGTCTCGCCCTGCTTGATCGGCAGATAGGCGAACACGGTGCCCGGCTCGATGCGCGTCAGCCCGTCGATGCGGATGTCCTGGACCACGAAGGGCTCGGTGGCGTGCGCCGCAGCGGTCACACCGATGCCGAAGCCGGCGAGAATCAGTGCGCGTGCATAGCGCGCCGTGCTAGTTGATGCCGTCATGCGGGAGGTCGAATGTGAAGCCAACGAAAGAGCCGTGAAAGTGCCGAATGCGCCATGACCGGCGCGAGACGCGCGCGGCCGGCATCCACGGATGCGGGGTGTACAACGGATGCGCCAGGCGAAGCCGGCGCGCCACGCCTATTGCATGCTCGCGCGGCCAGGCAGGCGCATCTTGGCGAGCCCCGTTGCGAGCGAGAGCACCTCGGTCATGTGCACGGCTTGCGCAGGCTGCAGACGGAACGACAATTCAGCGCCGCCGGGCAGACGAAAACTCACCACGAGATGCTGCACGTCGCCCGACTCGCGGCCGACCTCCCAGGCCTCGCAGGGCATGGTGAACTTCACGCTCGCGGTCTTGTGGCGGATGCGCTCGGAGCGGCCAATCGCGTTGGAAAGCGCGGCGAGCAGATCATGCATCACCGAGCAATGCAGCGCGACGCTGTCCGGCTGATTGCCGTTCACCATCAGGTACTGGCCGTCCGCAGTCAGCTCGAAATCGCGCAGGGAATGAATGGCAAGAGCCGGGGACGAGGGCATGAGCGACGCTCCGTGACAAAAGCATCGGCGGAGTCTAGTGCGCTGGGCGCGATGTGCGCGTTACCCCTGCATTACAGGGATTACTTTCATCTATATTGCGCAAGGGCCGGGTTCGGTCGTTTCGCGCGCATCCATTTGCGCGCCAGGCCAATGCCCCGCGTGCATGCAGCGGCTTTCAATCTTCTCTCTCTTGCACGCTGTCACGGTTACCTTGAAAAATTCTTGGTAACCGTATCGGTTACGTTCGCTTTCTATCGGCAAACACCTCGACGCTCGCCTGTACCGCTAGCGCCTGTAAGGGAAAGCAAGACAAAAGATCGGTGAAGGCACTTGCGCGTTCGATGCGCGCGAGCAGCATCGCGGCCGCCTCGTTGCGCACGCAGCCGTTACGGTCGAGAAATTGGCCCCAAAGCGAGAGCGCACGCAGGCGGGCGACCGGCTGCGCGCTCGCAATATAGGCCGCTGGAAAGATCCGCCGGTAAGCGGGCACGTTGTAGAGCCAGGACGTGCCGTGGACGAGCACGTCGCTCGCCGCACGACCGCTTTCGCGCAATTGCCAGCGCAACTGGTCGATTAACGTCCGCAACTCGCCTTGCCGCTCGGCAAGTTGCCGGGTATCGAGCGGCGACATGCCGTTGTCGGTTTGAGCATTGAAATGCAGACGCACGCCGCCATGCGGTTCCTGCGCGTACGAGAAGCAGCCAACCGTGACGGCAACCGCAGGCGCCGCCTGATGGGTCGGGCAGCGCTGCATGTAACGCCACGTCCACTCGCACTGCTCCGCAACGCTTGCGCGCTCATCGAGACCCTCTACATAGGCGGCCCAGAGTGGGTTCGTGCGATCGAAGGTGCGCCCCGCGCCGAAGCGCACATACAGATTCGTGCAGTCGAGCAACGCCGCCGCGAGCGGCATGTCCGCCAGCCGCGCCGCCGTGCGCGCGAAACGCACCTGGAGGTCGTAAAACGCGCGTTCGGGTCTCAACGGGCCTCGTCTCCCTCGTCCACGATACAATGCGGCTGCGTCCGATCCGTCCCCCGCTGCCCCTATCCGACATGCAGAATTCTACCCGGGCCCACCTGTTGGGCCCGTTGCTCAAAGGCGTTTCCCGTTCGTTCTACCTCACGATGCGCGTGCTGCCCGCCGGCATGCGCGACCCCGTGGGCGAAGCCTATCTGCTCGCGCGCGCCGCCGACACCATTGCCGACACCGCGCTGATCCCGCCCGAGCGGCGCCTTGCCCTGCTGCTCGCGCTGCGCGAGCGCGTGAACGGCGCGACGAACCATGACACGCTGCTCGCCGATCTCGCGGGCGAGGTCGCGGGCCAGCAGACGCAATCGGACGAGAAGCTGCTGCTCGAATCGCTGGGCGGCGCGCTCGACGTGCTCGCGCAACTCGAAGAGGCCGACCGCCAGGCCGTGCGCGAGATCGTCACGACGCTCACCGAAGGCATGGAGTTCGATCTACGCACGTTCCCCGACGAGCGTTCGGGCCAGGTGGCCGCGCTCAACACATGGGACGAACTCGACCGCTACACGTATCTCGTGGCGGGCTGCGTTGGCGAGTTCTGGACGAAGATGACCTACATGCACTTGCCCGGCACGCTCGCGCCCTCGCTGGAACAAACCATGTACGTGCGCGGCATCCGCTTCGGCAAGGCCTTGCAGATGGTGAACGTGCTGCGGGACTGCGGCAAGGATCTGCGCATTGGCCGCTGCTATCTGCCCGCTTCGATGCTGGCCCAGGCGGGGCTCACCGCGCAGGACCTGCTGCAGCCCGGCGCCTCGGCGCGCGCACGGCCGATCATGCTCGAACTCGTGCGCATCGCGCTCGATCATTTCCGCGCGGCCATCGACTATACGTTCGCGCTGCCGCGCCTTTCGGTGCGCCTGCGGCTCGCCTGCCTGTGGCCCATTCTCATCGGCCTCGAAACGCTCGAACGCCTCGTCGAGAACGACGACTGGCTCGATCCCGCGAAGACCTCGAAGGTCACGCGCAACGATGTCTATCGCATTCTTGCCTGCTCCACCGCGCTCGCGCCTTCGAATGCGCTACTCGGCGTCTGGTTCAAGCGGCTCTTCGCACGCGTCGAGGCTCGTATCAAGGGCTAAAAAATACGGTCGAAAAAAAAGCGCGCTTCGCAGCGCGCCTTTCGCGACTCGAAACCAGGCGCCTCAACCTTTCCCGGCGCGATACAGCTTGATGATCGCCGAGAAGTCGAGCTTGCCGTCGCCCTGGCTGCTCATGGCCTGATAGAGCTGCTGCGCAAGCGCCCCCATGTACGCGGGCTGATGCGCGCCTTTGGCAGCGTCGGTGGCGAGACCCAGGTCCTTGAGCATGAGGTCCGTGCCGAAGCCGCCCGTGTAGCCGCGTGAAGAAGGCGCCGCCTCGATCACGCCAGGATACGGGTTGTAGGTATCCGAACTCCAGCAGCGGCCCGTGGACGTGTTCATGATGCCGCCCAGCACTTTCGGGTCGATGCCGAGCGCCTCGCCCAGCGCCATCGCTTCGGCCACGCCGGCCATCGTGATGCCCAGTACGAGGTTGTTGCAGATCTTCGCCACCTGCCCCGTGCCCGTCTCGCCGCAATGGACGATGTTCTTGCCCATTCCCGAGAGCACCGGCTTCACGCTCTCGTAGTGCGCGGCGCTACCGCCCACCATGAAGGTGAGCGTACCCGCCGCCGCGCCGCCCGTGCCGCCCGACACCGGCGCATCGACGAACGCATTCCCCTGCGCCTCGGCCAGCTTCGCGAACTCCTTGACGCTCGCGGGATCGATCGTGCTCGAATCGATGATCGTCACGCCCTTCGCGATGCCCGCCAGCACGCCGTCTTCGGCAGTGAGCACGCTGCGCACGTGCGCAGCGGCGGGCAGCATCGTGATGACACACTCCGCGCCGCTTGCCGCCGCCTTCACCGATGCGGCCTTCTGCGCGCCGGCCTCGGCGAGCGTTTGCATCGCGCTCGCGCTCAAGTCGAACACCGCCACCGTATGTCCCGCTTTGAGCAGGTTGAGCGCCATCGGCGCGCCCATGTGGCCCAGCCCGACAAATCCGATTTTCATGAGCCGTTCTCCGTTATTGTTCAGGACTCCATGTTGATGCCGGGCCGCGCATCAGCGCAGGCTGATCGTCGTGTTCACGCCGTCGCTCACGGTCGCATCGTCGAACCAGCGCGCGGTGACCGTCTTGGTCTGCGTGTAGAACTGCACGACCTGCTTGCCGTACGGGCCCAGGTCGCCGAGCTTCGAACCGCGCGAACCCGTGAAGCTGAAATACGGCACCGGCACCGGAATCGGAATGTTGATGCCGACCTGGCCAATGTCGATCTCGCTCTGGAACTTGCGCGCCGCCGCGCCGCTCTGCGTGAAGAGGCCCACGCCGTTGCCGAACGGATTCGCGTTGACAATGGCGATCGCTTCATCGAGCGTCTTCGCCGAGAGCACCACGAGCACCGGCCCAAAGATCTCGTTCGTGTAGATGTCCATGTCGGTCTTCACGTTCGTGAACACCGTGGGGCCGACGAAGTTGCCGTTCTCATAGCCCGGCACCTTCACGTCGCGGCCATCCAGCGCGAGCGTTGCACCCTGCTTCACGCCCGAGTCGATCAGGCCGAGAATGCGCGTTTTCGCGGTGCGCGAAACGACCGGCCCAACGTCGGTCCGGGCCTCATGGCCCGCATTGACCTTGAGGGTCTTCGCCTTTTCCACCAGCTCGTCCACCCATTGCTGCGCGGCACCCACGAACACGGCCACGGAAGTCGCCATGCAGCGCTGGCCCGCTGCGCCGAACGCCGCGCCGACCAGCGCATTGAGCGCCTGCTCGCGATTCGCATCGGGCAACACGACGGCGTGATTCTTCGCGCCCATCATCGACTGCACGCGCTTGCCGTGCTCGCTGCCCAGACGATAAACGTGCGTACCCACGGCGGTCGAGCCGACGAACGAAATCGCCTTCACGAGTTCGTGCGTGCAGATCACATCGACGACTTCCTTGCCGCCGTGCACGACGTTGAGCACGCCTTTCGGAATGCCCGCCTCGATGGCGAGTTCGACGAGTTGCATGGTCGAGAGCGGGTCCTGCTCCGAAGGCTTGAGCACGAACGTATTGCCGCAAACGATCGCCATCGGGAACATCCACAGCGGAATCATCGCGGGGAAGTTGAACGGCGTAATCCCGGCGCACACGCCTAGCGGCTGCTGCAGCGTATAGGTGTCCACGCCGCCCGCCACGTTCTCGGCGAAACCGCCTTGCTGCAGCGTGCCGATCGAGCAGGCATGCTCGACCACTTCGAGGCCGCGGAAAATGTCGCCCTCGGCGTCGGGCAGCGTCTTGCCCTGCTCGGCGGTGAGCGTCTGCGCGATGCGCGGCATATGCTCGCGAATCAACGCCTGTAGTTTGAGCATGATGCGCAAACGCGCGCCGAGCGGCGTGTTCTTCCACGTGGCGAATGCGGCGTGTGCGGCCTTCACGGCCTGGTCCACTTCCTCGACGGTCGCGAACGGCACGCGCGCGAGCACTTCCTGCGTGGCCGGATTGACGATGTCGCGCCATTCCTTCGTTTGCGATTCGACGAACTCGCCGTCGATGAGCAGCTTGACGGTCGAAACTTGCGCGTTGGATGCCTGGGTCACTGCGTTCATCGTGAACTCTCCCTGATGGATTCGAACGGGCCGGCCGTGGCCGGATATAGCAAAAGGTGCGGAACCAGCGACATCCTCAATCGCAGCACGCGCGCAAGCACGCTGTGCGAACGCGTACAGTCATGGCGAGCGTGCGGGGAATGGAGCTGGGCGAGGTAAAGGAGAGGCCCGCTGAACACCGGCGCGCCGGGGTGCATACCTGCGGCGCCCGCGCGGGGAACGACTGCATTGGCATCGTCTGTCTCCATCCTTGTTGTCGTGCGACCGTGTCTGTTTCAGTCGCGTTCTTCAACGAGTATAGTTATTCGAATATCCACGGCATAGAGATGAAAAAGCCCATCCGATATGCAAAAAAACACAACGAGCAGCATGGAGACACTGAACTGGGACGATCTGCGCTACTTCCTGGAAGTCGCGCGCACGCAGCGTGCGAGCGGCGCCGCGAAGCGCCTGGGCGTCGACCACACCACGGTTGCGCGCCGCGTGCGCGAGCTGGAGGCAGCGCTAGGCACCGTCCTGTTCGACAAATCGCGCTCGGGCGGCTTCGTGCTGACGACCGAAGGCCAGCGCCTGCTGGCCTACGCGGATGCCGTGGAAACCACGGTGCAATCGGCCAGCGAGCAGTTCGCAATCGGCGCGCAGTCGCTCTCGGGCCATGTGCGCGTGGGTTCGACGGAGGGTTTCGGCTGCTTCTTTCTTGCACCGCAGTTGGCGCGCTTCACGGGCCAGCATCCCGACATGTCGATCGACCTGTTGCCGGTGCCGCATTTCGTGAGCCTTTCAAAGCGCGAGGCCGACCTCGCGATCATGCTGGAGCGCCCCGAGCGCGGACAGTATGTCTACACGAAGCTATGCGACTACCGGTTGCGCCTGTACGGCACGCCGGCCTATCTCGAGCGCCACCCACGCATTCGCACGCCCGCCGACCTGCGCAATCACGCCTTCATCAGCTATGTCGCCGATCTGGCGTTCAGCCACGAGCTGCTCTACCTCGAACGCACGGCGCCGAACGTGGCCGCGAACCTGTGCAGCACCAGCGTGATCGCGCAATACCATGCTGCTTTGCAAGGCAGCGCGCTCGCTATCCTGCCTTGCTTCATGGCCGAGCCCGACCCGCGCCTCGTGCCGATCCTGCCCGACGAAGTCGTGGTGACGCGGCGCTTCTGGCTGTGCAGCCGCGAGGACCTGCGCAAGCTGCGGCGCATCACGTCGCTCTGGGATTATCTGCGCGCGGCCGCCGACGCCAATCGCCCGCTGCTGATGGGCGAATCGCCGGAAATGCATTACGTCGAGCCGTGAGCGCAACGCGCTTTACCGCATGGCGCTTCACAGTTTCGCCAAGCCATAAAAAAGCCGCACATGCAGTCCATGAATGGGACTGCATGTGCGGCCTTCAGGAAGAAAGACACCCGCTCCGGCATCGCCGCCCGCACCTCGAAGGGCGATGGGCGCGCGCCGGCTAGCCGATGCTCAGGTCCCAACCGGGCGGATGGTCAGCGCGTTGCGCACCGACGTCACGCCTTCGACGCCCTTGGCAACATCGCCAGCGCGCTGGATCTGCGCCTGCTCGGGCACGGTGCCCTGCAGGATGACGGCGCCGTCTTTCGCACGCACGGTGATGTTGGAGACGCTGATGTTCCGGTCGCGTGCGAGCGCCGCACGGACCTTACGGCCGAGCGCACGGTTCGCAGCGCGTGCCTGGCGCAATGCTGCCTTCGATTGATTGACGTTGTGCTGGGCTGAGGCCGTCGGACCGCTGGTAGGGGCTTCTGCGGCTGCCGGTGCCGAAGCGTCCTGCGCGTAGACCTGGAACGAGGCCGCCACGAGTGCCGTGGCTGCGGCAAGCTTGAACATCTGAATAGCCTTCATGCAGTTTCTCCTGTTGTCAGTCTTATTGCTGGCCCAGGAATGGGCCGTTAACTACACCATTGACTACAAAACATTCACGCGCCTAACGGCGATGGGGAATAACAATACCGCAACTATTTCATTCTTGACACGAAGCGTGCCCAATCTGTGATTCCACGCCACACTTCCTGCCGCTTTCCGCAGACGAATACAGTTGATTGTCCAAATAGTGAAGCCATCGCGCAAGAACGCAATTGAATCGCTTCACGCGCCCACTTTACGGCCCATTCACCGGCGTTTCATTGCCGCTTTTAAACGCCCGGTGCGATGCCTTCAGCCATGATCCGCCCTGGTGCATGCGATATGAATACAATGACTAATCGCGTAATCCAGAGCGGGATTGAGCCGCTTTATTCAAACAGCAACGCGCATCACACAAGCAGCGTTGACAATACGGACAGCGGTTAACCCGAATACCCATTGCGCAATACGAGAGGCCGGCCGGCATCAATTGGCCAATTGCGCCTTTATCCATCGATAGAACTGCTGGATCGCCGCCTCGCGCGGATGCCCCTCGCGCCACGTGAAGTAATAGTCAAGCGAGGCCGGAATGCGGACCTGTCCCAACTGCACCAGCTCGCCGCGCTCGATGAATCCGCGCGCGAGCTGCAGGCGTGCCGTCGCCGCCCCTTGCCCGGCCACCGTCGCCTGCAGCAGCAGGCCCGCGTCGTCGAACACTGGTCCGCGCTCCGGTTCGTCGCCGGCCACGCCCGCGGCTTCGAAGAAGTCGCGCCAAGAACGGCGCGAAAAACGCAGCAGCGGCATGCTCGCGAGATCTTCCATGCGAAAGTCGGGATGGCGTGCGAGCAAGGCCGGACTGCATACCGCAACGACCTGGTCGTCCAGCAGCTTGCGGATCTGGAAGCCGGGCTCGTCGACCCGCCGATGCCAGATGCCGATGTCGAAGGGATAGGGGTCGGGCGGCGTCACGTCGGCGTGCATGCGCAGCGAGAGGTCGACCATGGGATGGCGGTCGTAGAAGTCGCCCAGGCGCGGAATCAGCCAGACCGACGCGAAATCGGACATCACGCTCAGTTCCAGCCGCGTGACGCCGCTCACGCCGGGGCGCGTGGCGTCGAGCGCATCGCGCAGGTCGTCGAGACTGCGGCGCACGCGCTCGGCCAGCTGTGCGCCCGCTGCCGTGGGGATCATGCGACTGCCCGTGCGGCGGAACAACTCGACGCCCAGTTCCGTTTCAAGCGCGCGCAAGTGATGGCTCACGGCGCTGTGCGTCAAATGTAATTCTTCCGCGGCGCGGCTGAAACTGCGCCGCCGTGCAGCGGCTTCAAGGGCGCGCAGCGCCTGCAAAGGTGGGAGAGGTCGGGCCATGACGTCAAATTCTACTCACAATGCCGTCTGAAATCTCTCGCTGGCCTCACACACGGCAGATCGCCAATAATCGACAGCCAGGCATTCAATCCGCTTTCGCCCCCAACATGACCTCACTCAGACTGCGCGTCTTCGCCGTATTCGCGCTCGGCTACTTCATTTCGTACCTGTTTCGCGGCGTTAACCTCGGCTTCGCACCGTTTCTCTCGCGCGAAATGGGCTTCACGGCGACCGATCTCGGCACGCTCACGAGCCTTTATTTCCTCGGCTTCGCGGGTGCGCAGATTCCGGGCGGCGTGCTGCTCGACCATTACGGCCCGCGCCGCGTCACCGCGTGCGTCATGCTCGTGGCGGCGGCGGGCGCGCTGATCTTCGGCGTCTCGCACAACATGGCCGCGATGATGGTCGGCCGGCTGCTGATCGGCGTGGGCGTGTCGGTTTGTCTGGGCGGCGCGTTCAAGGCCACCGCGCAACACTTTCCCGTCGCACAGCTCACGCTCGTGAACGGCCTCGTGATGGCCGTGGGCGGCCTGGGCGGCGTGGCCGTGGGCGCCCCGCTCTCGTGGCTGCTCTCGATCGCGCCCTGGCGCGCGGTGAGCCTCGGGCTCGCGGCGCTCACGGTGCTGGTGGCCGCCATCATCTGGATCGGCGGGCCACGCACACGCGACACCCACCACGAGGCGAGCGTGCTCGAGCAGTTCAAAGGCACCGCGCACATCCTGTGCAGCCATGCATTCTGGAAGACCGCGACGTTCTCGGGCCTCACCCAGGCCGTGTTCTACGCCATGCAGTCGTTGTGGGTCGGCGCGTTCCTGCGCGACGTCGTACCGGCCGGCACCGCCGATGTCGGTACGCGTGCGGCCTCGCTCGTTTCCGTGCTCGGCGGCGCATTCATTGTCGGCAACATCGGCTTTGGCGCGCTCGCACGCAGCTTCGAGCGGCGCGGCGTGAGCGTCCAGCTCTTTTCCGGCGTCACGATGCTTGTGTTCGTGCTCGTGCAAGCCTTGCTCGCCGCGCGCGTGCCGCTGCCCGCGCCGCTACTTTGGGCCGCGTACGGCGCGTTCGGCGGCACCGGCATCCTCACTTATGCCGTGCTCGCCGAATATTTCCCGCCGCGCCTGATCGGCCGTGTGAATACCACGTTCACGCTCGTCATCTTCATCGGCATCTTCCTTCTGCAGATCGCGATCGGCGCCGCACTCGCGCACTGGCCGGCACTTGACGGCCACTACCCCGCGGTCGCGCATCAGACCGTGTGGGCTGTTCTCGTCGGGATGCAAGTGCTTTGCGCCGTGTGGTACTTCATGCCGTCGCGGCGTGCCGCTGCGCCGCGCCATGCGGTCGAAACGCAATAAGGCGCGCTTGCGCGCACCGCGCCCGGCGCGCGGTGCGGCTTTGCGCTTCTGCTCACATCGATAGCACGATTTCTTCCTTCGGCACGGGGTGCGCTCCACTATCATGAACGGGCCCTGCCGTTCACTTTCCCCAAAAAACGCAGCGCCTTTGTCGAGAAATGCAAATCTCGAATCATTGGTTGTCCTGATCGGCATACCCGGAAAAGAATGACCCAACGGCAACGACAGCGACGCAAGCTCGCCAGTCCGCGCACCCCGTTTCGTCACCCAAATCCGACCTGCCCATGCGTTCACATCGCGTTCTGCAGTATCTGCCGCAGCTTCTGATTTATGCCGCGCTTTCGCTCATCTCCCTGCATGCCGCCGCTGAAAAGCCGGCCGTGATCCGCATCGGCGTCGCGCAGCAAGGCGCGGGCGACCCGCCCACTTTCGGCGGCTCGCCCGCTGCCACGGTGCGCGGCCAGCAGCTGCTCGAAAAGGAATTCGCCGCCAACGGCATCAAGGTCGAGTGGCTCTTCTTCAAGGGCGCCGGCCCCGCAGTAAATGAGGCCATTGCCGACAACGCACTCGACTTCGCGTATCAAGGCGACCTGCCCTCGGTGCTCGCGCGCGCCAACGGTCTCAAGACCCGCATTCTGCTGGAGTCTGGCGTGCGCTCCGGTGTGAAGGTGGGCGTGCCTGCCAATTCGGATATCAAATCGATCAAGGACCTCAAGGACCGGCGCGTCGCGATTTTTCGCGGCACGAATCTGCAGCTCGTGGCCGACAACGCGCTCGCCGGGAACCAGCTGGACGAGCGCGCGCTACGCGTGATCAATCTCGACACGGCAAGCTCGCTCGCGGCGCTCGCATCGAAAGGCATCGACGCCTCGGTGAACGACTATCACCTTTACCGGCTGCGCGATCAGGGGCTCGCGCGCATCGTCTACGAATCGCAGCATGATGGCCCCCAATTGACGCGCCAGGCGCATCTGCTCGTGCTCGACGGCTTCGAGAAGGCGCACCCCGACATCGTGCAGCGCGTGGTCAATGTCTTCGTGCAAGCGGCGCAATGGTCGTCCGACGAAGCGAACCGCGACGCGCTCTTCAAGCTTTGGGCGAAGAGCGGTGTGAGCTATTCGTCCTGGCAAGCCGAATTCGGCGAGCAGCCGCTCAAGTACCGCAATTCGCCGCTGATCGATCCGTTCATCGTGGCGCGCTACAAAGCCGTCGCGCAGGACGCGCTGCGCCTGAAGCTGATTCGCCAGCCCGTGGAGGTCGAATCGTGGTTCGAGCCGCGCTATCTCGACAACGCGCTGCGCGAGCAAAAGCTCGAACACTACTGGACCCGCTACGACGCTGCCGGCAAGCCGCTTGGCTGAGCACGCGAGAGGAGCCGCATCATGACGGAAACCGCGATCACGATTGCTTCGGACACGCCGCGTGCAACAGCACCACGTATCGACGCGACAAGCGCGCGCGTGCGCTGGCGCAGCGTACTGCGCAGCTGGGCGTGGCATCTCGCGCCCTGGCTGCTGCCTGCCGTGCTTTTTCTGCTGTGGAGCGTGGGCTGCGCGCGTGGCTGGATCGCCCCGCAAATCCTGCCTGCGCCGCAGCGCGTTTATGAAACCTTCGTCGATCTCGCCCAAAGCGGCGAGCTGGCGCGCAATACGCTGATCAGCCTGCAACGCGTGCTGCTGGGTTTTGCAGGCGGCACCGTGCTCGGCCTGCTGATCGGCGGCGCGCTCGGGCTCTCTCGCACGCTCGAAGCGTGGGTGCTGCCCAGCTTCAACGCGATCGTGCAGATCCCCGTGCTTGGCTGGCTACCGTTTCTGCTGTTGCTCGTCGGGGTGGGCGAGCCGCTCAAATATTTGCTCATCGCTCACGCGGCGCTCGTGCCCGTCACGCTCAGCACCATGCAGGGCTTTCGGCAAACACCCGCCGCGCTCGACGAAGTAGCGCGCCTATTCGCCTATACCCGCTGGCAACGTATCGTGTGGCTCGTGCTGCCCGCCGCGGTTCCGACGCTCGCAACCGGCGTGCGCCTCGCCTTCACGAAGGCGTGGCTCGCGCTCGTCGTAGTCGAGCTCGTGGCGTCGTCGGAAGGGCTCGGCTATCTGATCGTGTATGGCCGCCAGCTCTTTCAGCTCGATCTCGTGATGGCGTCAGTGGTCGTGGTGGGTGCGGTCGGCCTCGTCATCAATCGTCTGCTCGATGTGTTGGAGCGGCGTTTGCGGCGCGGCACGCCTTCGGCGTTTCGCGGCTGATGATGCGCGATTGCCGTCATTCAGGACAGGGGAGAATTCGCCATGAAAATTTCGCTTGCACGAGCGTCCGCGCGTCCCGATTGCGCCTGTGAAGCGGCCACCGAAGCCAGGCCGCGCCGACGTGTCGATTTACGCGGCGCCGCCTTGCCCCTCGTCGCCGTAGCGCTGTGGTGGGCCTTGAGCGCCTCGCATCTCGTGAAGAGCGGCCTGCTCGTGAGTCCCGGCGATGTGATTCGCACCGCTTACGAACAGACCGAGAGCGGTGCGTTAGTCCGGGCACTTTCGGCGTCGCTGGTCCGCGAAGCCTGCGGCTTTGCCATCGGCGCAACGGCGGGGTTCCTGCTGGGCGGCGCGCTGGGTCTCTCGCGCATCGCAGCACGCGTCGTGGGGCCGAGCTTCGACACGTTCAAGCAGATCTCGCTGTTCGCGTGGATTCCGCTCATTTCCGTGTGGTTCGGACTCGGCGACGCCGCCAAGGTGGTGTTCCTTTCGCTCGCGGCGCTGCTCCCGGTTGCCGCCCATACGTGTGACGGCATTCACGCCGTGCCGCGCAAATACGTCGAACTCGCGCAGGCGTTGCGCTATTCGCGCCTGCAGCTTGTCCGCTATGTCCTGTTGCCGGCCGCATTGCCCTCTATTTTCACGGGTCTTTATCTCGCGCTCATCTATTCGTGGCTCGCCACACTCGGCGCGGAGTACCTGCTCGTTGCGGGCAGCGGCATCGGCAATCTTCTGATCGACGGCAGCGAGCAGTTCCGCATGGACCTCGTGCTGTTCGGCATCATCGTCGTGGGCGCGATCGGCTGGGCACTCAATGCGCTCGCACGGCGCGTGGAGCGAACGGTGCTGGCGCGGTTGCACATCAACATCCAATGATCCGGACTACCAATCAACAGAACCTGGGAGAAAAGCCGATGAGCGTCACTGAACCCGCGGGACTCGACATTCTGCACGTGAGCAAGCGTTACGGCGCGGGCGAGTCCGCGCTCGTCGTGCTCGACGACGTGACGCTGCATGTACGCCCCGGCGAATTCGTGAGCGTGCTCGGCGCGAGCGGATGCGGCAAATCCACGCTGTTGCGTCTGATCGCCGGCCTCGACGCGGGCTACAACGGCGCCATCATGATGCGCGGCGAACGTATTGGCGACACCTCGCTCGAGCGCGGCATCGTGTTTCAGGATCATCGGCTGTTACCCTGGCTCACGGCCGAACAGAACATCCTGGCGGCACTGCGCAACGCCCCGCTGTCGGCACGCGACAAGCACGAAGCGGTGGCTGAGCACATCGCACTCGTGGGCCTAGCGGGCTTCGAGCGAGCGTATCCGCATCAGCTCTCGGGCGGCATGGCGCAGCGCGTGGCGATCGCGCGCGGCCTCGTCAATCGCCCGCGCGTGCTGCTGCTGGACGAACCCTTTGGCGCGCTCGACGCCCTCACGCGCGGCCGTCTGCAAGACGAATTGCTGCGCATCTGGGAACGCGAACGCATCACGATGATCCTCGTCACGCACGATGTCGACGAGGCGATCTACCTGGGCGACCGCGTCGTGACGATGGCCCCGCGACCCGGCCGCATCCGTCGCATCGTCGACGTGGCATCGCCGCGCCCGCGCGAACGTACGGATCCGCGCTTCGTGCGACTGCGCGACAAGATTCTCTCCGACTTCTCAGACGCAGCGACACCGCCCGGCGACACGCTGTTGCCCGATACCGACACCCTCGCCCAACCTTCAGGTCAATGGCGCATGGCGTGGTAAGCGCATCGACCGACTGGTCAGTCGCGTCTCATCCCTCCTCATGATCCCGACACCACCGGCGACACCCCGGATGTGCCAACGACGCTCGGCGTGAGAAAATCTGTTTTCGAACGAAAACGCGCGACACGTCAGCGCCCTCGCCGCAGCCCGCTTTCCCGTACTTAGCTGTCTTTTCGGCCGGTTTATCGACATATCCCGCCGGTTGGACGATTGAGTACCGGGAAAACAGCTGTCCTTCGCAAGGTGGCGCGAAGTTTTCCGAGCCGCAAGGGGTCGGCTCAGCGTAAACTCCCGCTGTTGCCATTCGATAGTGTCGATTCATGATAAAGAGAGAAACATCCATGCCAGACAACACCCACTCGCACGACGGTCACTCCGATTCGTGCGGCTGCGACCTGTTACACCTGCTCGACGGCGTGGACGAATTCACTCATCACGTTTTCCCGGGCAACAAGGAGCTGTTCCACAGCCTCGCCCACAGCCAGGCGCCGCACACGCTCTTCATCACCTGCGCCGACTCGCGCGTTTCGCCGGAAATGATCACGCAGGCCAAACCCGGTGATCTGTTCGTTTGCCGCAACATCGGCAATATCGTGCCGGCGTATGGCGAAATGCTCGGCGGCGTTTCAGCCGTCGTGGAATTCGCGGTGCTCGCGCTCAACGTGAAGCAGATCGTGCTGTGCGGCCACACCGATTGCGGCGCGATGAAGGGGCTCGCCTCGGGCGCGGAAGCCACTGCCGACATGCCCACCGTGCACGCGTGGCTGCGCAACGCGGAAGCCGCGCGCAGCGTGGTCAAGACCCGCGGTCTGGACGACGACCAGGTCGTTCAGGCGCTCGTGGAAGAAAACGTCCGCCTGCAACTCACGCACCTGCGCACGCACCCCGCCGTGGCGGCGCGCGTGGCCCAGGGCCAGCTCGAACTGCAGGGCTGGGTCTATGACATCGGCCACGGCAAGGTCACCGTGCTGGACGAAGCACACGGCAAGTTCCTCTCGCTCGGCGAAGCGCGCGCGCGCCTGCGCAAGCGCGTCGAGGAATAATGGCCGGGCGCTGACGCGCTCACGCCTTCACGCTGGCTTGCAGGCCAGCGCCGGGGCGGCGATTCACGCCGCCCCATTTCCCATTCATTCCGCATAATTTGAAGTGCGTCCACGCCGCATTTCGGGCCTTGCCGCGCGATTTTCTCAATCTATGCAATAATTCTTCTCGAATTAGGGGTTTACCCTAGACCAAAACCCGACTACACTCTGGCCCGTACTACATGCGGCGCCCTGCCGCACAAGAAGAAAAAATCCGGAGGTTGGTCGCTATGCAGCAAGTTGCCCCGCCGTCGCATCACCTGTCTCATCCCGGCTTCAACCGCACTACCGGCGCATTGCGTCGTCCCACGCTTCGCTAGTTCAGCGCGCGTGTCCTGCTGCCGCGCACGCGCCGCTGCAGGCGAACTTGAAAGGCCCACTCCGCGTCATCGCCGTTTTGATGCCGCCGCTCGCATCGCGGCAAACGGCGCGCGCCCTTGGCGCGTATGGACGCCCGGTAATGGGCACCCGTCACGGGCCGAGCGCCCGGTTACCGAAGGAGAAGCATCCATGGAGTCCGCGCAGAACCGTCAGTCGAAAGTCGAAGTGAAGTTGTTCCTGCACCCGGAAGATCATTACCGCGCAATGGCCGCCGCGAAGACCCTCAATCTCGCGGAACGCGAGTTCTTCGCGCTGGCACTGCATTTGGGCGCAACCCAGATCCTGCGCCAGACCGAAGCGGCTTGATAAAGCCTCAACGGGCGAAGAAACCCGTCACACCGGTGACGGGTTGCGCTCGGCGAACCCCTCCTGATGCCAGTAGGGGTAGACAGGCCGCACCGCGCTCGCGGCGTCGAGCTTCACCACCTGCTCGGGCGTGAGGTTCCAGCCGACCGCGCCCAGGTTCTGGCGCAACTGCGCCTCGTCGCGCGCGCCGATCAGCACCGTCGCGACCGTCGGCCGTTGCAGCAGCCAGTTCAGCGCGATCTGCGGCACGGTCTTGCCGGTTTCCTTCGCGATCTCGTCGCTGGCGTCGAGCACGCGAAAGAGGTACTCGTCCGGCACCGGCGGCCCCTGCTCTGCCGTCTTGTGCAGACGGCTCTTCTCCGGCAGCGGCTGGCCGCGCCGGATCTTGCCCGTCAAACGCCCCCAGCCGAGCGGGCTCCACACCACCGCGCCCACGCCCTGGTCGAGCCCGAGCGGCATCAACTCCCACTCGTAGTCGCGGCCGATCAGCGAGTAGTACGTCTGGTTCGCGACGTAACGCGGATAGCCGTAGCGATCGGCCACGGCCAGCGATTTCATCAGCTGCCAGCCCGAGAAGTTCGACACGCCCGTGTAGAGAATCTTGCCTGCGCGCACGAGTTCGTCGAGCGTGGACAGCACCTCCTCGGCCGGTGTGTGCGCATCGAATCCATGCAACTGGAACAGGTCGATATGGTCGGTCTGCAGACGCTTCAGCGCCGCGTCCACCGCGCGCTTCAGGTGGAAGCGCGACGAGCCCACGTTATTGGGTTCGTCGTCGAAGCGGAAGGTCGCCTTGGTCGAGATGATCGCCTTGTCGCGGCGCCCCTTGAGCGCTTCGCCGAGCACCGACTCCGACGCGCCGCTCGAATATATGTCGGCCGTGTCGAACATCGTCACACCGGCGTCGAGGCAAATGTCGATGAGCTTGCGCGCTTCGGCGACATCGGTTGCGCCCCAGGCCTCGAAGAACTCGCCTTTGCCGCCGAACGTGCCGGTGCCGAAGCTCAGCACCGGCACCTTCATTCCGGACGCACCCGGTCGTGGCGCTGGATCTTTCTGCTGAATGTGCCGTTCGGCATTGCCGTGCTCGCGGCCATCGCCGCCATCGTGCCGAACCTGCGCGGCGAACAGCGCCGGCCGCTCGACGTGGCGGGCCTCGTGCTGAGCGGCGCCGCGCTCACCGCCATCCTTTACGGCGCGGAACTCGCGAGCCAGGCCGGCCAGAATCCGTGGCGCGCGGTGGCGCTCGTGGCGGCGGGCGTCGCGATCGGGGTCGTCGCGTTCGTCCATGCGAAACGGCATCCGCACCCGCTCGTCGATGTTTCCACGCTGAAAATTCCGACGTTTTCCGTCACGATCGTGACCGGCTCGATCACGCGTATCGGCATCGGCGTGGCGCCGTATCTGATGCCGCTGAAGTTCCAGATCGGCTTCGGTCTCTCGGCGTTCAAGTCCGGCCTGCTGCTGCTCGTGAGCGCGCTCCGCAATCTCGGCATGAAGGCGCTGACGACGCGCATTCTCGAACGCTGGGGCTTCCGGCTGGGTTCCGTCATCGACGTCAGCGTCGCGGGCGTCTCGTTGATCGCGTGGGGCCTGCTCACGCCCGACACGCCGCTCGCCATCGTGTTGATCGTCGTGTTCGTCTACGGCATGGCGCGCTCGATGCAGTTTTCCACCCTCGCCACGCTGGCCTACGCCGACGTCGCGCAGCCGCAGACGAGCGCGGCCAGCACGCTCTGGAGCGCCGCGGCGCAGATGACCATTGGCCTTGGCATTGCATTCGGCGCGCTCGCACTGCGCGTGGCCGCGAACGTCAACGGCGAAACCACGGGCCATGTGTTCACGCTCGACGACTTCCGGCTCGCCTTTCTCGGGGCCGGCGTGCTCACGCTGATTTCGGTGTGGGGTTATGCGCAGATGGCGCGCGACGCGGGACAGAACGTGGGCGGCGGCTCGCGCCGGCAGCGCGCGTAGGCAACGCCGCGCGCCTGGCGACGCGCGGCAAAACTACCGTTATTTGGAAAGGCTTGCCCGCACGGTGTATTCCACTTCCTCGCCCGCTTCGAGTTCATCGGCATGGGCATGCGCCGCGTGGAACTCGTTGGACAACGGCTCGACCGGATAACCGTGGCGCTCCCAGGCGTCGAGCCCGCCCTTGAGCGCGTGCGCGTGATAGATGTGCTTGTTGCGCAGTTGATCGACGATGCGCTTGGCCGTCGCCTCGTTCGGGCACACGCAGTACACGACGATTGGACGCCCAATCAGTTCGGGCGAGAGTTCTTCGCTCGATTCGAGATTCAGCGGCCGCGCGCCGGGAATCCGGTAGGCCTCCTTCTCGCGCACGGTTTGCGGACGCGCGTCGAGCACGATGGGCGGCGCGCTCGACCTCATCATCTCGTCGAGTTGATCGGGCGAAATGCGGTGCGTCGCCAGCCAGTGGCGGAACTGCATGCGCCGCAGCCAGCGCCAGGCGAGGAACAGCACGCCCGCCACGGCAAGCACGTCGAAGATCGTCATGCCGTTCGCGCGCACGAACGCCGCGAACCGCACGATTTCCGCATGCAGCGCCGCGCCGCCGAGCAGCCAGGTGCCCGCCCACAACGCCGCGCCTACCGTGTCCCACAACAGGAAGACGTGCACCGCCACCGTCGTCGTGCCGAGCAGCGGCGCGGAAATCAGGCCGAGCCCCGGCACGAACTTCGCCACCGCGAGAATCGGCGCGCCGTAGCGCTCGAATACGTTGCGCGCGATGCGGATCGTCGTGTCCAGCGACAGCGAAAAGCGCACGAGCCCGTTGAGCAGACGCCGCCCGCGCTTGCGGCCCGCGGCGAACCACAGCGAATCCGCGAGCAGCGTGGCGATCACGGCCGCCGCCAGCAGGCTCCCGTAGGATGTCTCGCCGCTCGCCGCCATCGTGCCCGCGAGAATCAACACCGGCGCGGCCGGCACGGGCACGCCCAGTTGCGTGACGAGTACGCTGAGAAAGACCGCTCCGGCGCCGAAATCGGGTGGAATCGCGGTGGGGAGCGTCAACATTTCGAGATAACCTGCGCGCGGGGATATTCAGGTAAGGAAACATGGCGCGAATACGGCGCCGGCCGAGGGTGGAGATTACCCCAACGTGCCATTCCTTGCTCTCGTTGACGCAGGCTTCATGGCGGCATCGCGCGCGGCGATCCGGCCCCGCTGCTAGCGCTTTCGCGCCGATGCGAAACGATGCTAATCTCATAGAAGTTGCTTTTTCCAGCCGTTTTCCGTCAAGAAACATGCGTTACTGGCATCTCGATCGACCGAGGCAGGCAGGTCAATTCGACCTCTCGCGCGTCACCAGCCTCGTTTCGGCCATTGGCCGCGACGACGCCAATGCGCTCGCCGCCGAAGTGCTGAACATGCTCGGCCCGGCGACTTCGGTCACGCAGTGCACCGTGTTCGCCTACGAATTCGGCAACCGGCCGCGCACGGTTTCCGTGGCCGATCATCGCGGCGGACGCTTTCTGCGCGACGTCGCCGATACCTACGCGCGCCTCTTCTACGCGCTCGACGGCAATCAGCAGATCGTCACCGGCGGCTCGACCGACAAGCCCGGCTCGTCGCTCGTGCTGCACTGGCAAAGCAGCGCGGACATCGCGCACGACGGTTACCGCACCGCGTGTTACGCCACGCCCAACGTGTCCGACCGGCTCTCGCTGCTGCTGCGGCCGGCCGCCGACATCTGGCTCTCCGTGAACCTGTACCGCGAAAGCGACGCCGGCAATTTTCAGCCGGGCGAAGTGGAGCTGGTCGAATCGCTCGCGCCGCTGATCGGCGAGTCGGCGCGGCATCACTACACGATTCGCGGCCAGAGCCAGCTCGGCATTCCTCAGATGATGCTCGCGCGCCTGCGCGGACTCTGCCCCACGCTGTCCAAACGCGAACTCGACGCCCTGCGCGGCGTGCTCGAAGGACGCAGCGCAGTTGAAATCGCCGAGTGCATGGGCGTGAAGCCCAGCAGTGTGGTGACGTATCAGAAACGCGCGTATCAGCGGCTGGGCATTTCGAGCCAGCGGCAGCTTTTTGCGCTTTGTCTGGCGACGGATCAGGGCTAAACACCCGCCGCAAGCGCGCGAAGAAGTAGGCGTGCGCAACACCCGCTCATCTCCCCCCGTAAGCCCCCTGTACCCAAATTGAGGACAGCGGGCCGCGCCTCGCGCTCCATACTGACTTCATCGCCAGCGCCCCTGCTCGGGGCAAGCCGGCAAGCACAAGACTTACGTATCGGAGACGCATTCCCATGAGCGCCGGATTCAAACCCTATCCGTTCGAGGCGAAGCAGTACGCCGCCCGCCTGCCCGAACTAGACGACGGCCGTGAAGCCCAACGCCACGCCGTGACGATCGTCGGCGGCGGTCCAGTGGGCCTCGCCATCGCGCTCGGCCTCGCGAAGCACGGCGTGCGCTCGGTGCTGATCGAAGCCGACGAATCGGTCTGCTACGGCAGCCGCGCGATCTGCATCTCGCGCCGCAGCCTTGAAATCGTCGAGCGCCTCGGCGCGCTCGACGGCTTCCTCGCCAAAGGCCTGCCGTGGACCGGCGGGCGCAGCTTCTATCGCAACGACGAAGTGCTGCACTTCACGATGCCGCAGGACGAAAACCAGAAGCTGCCGCCGATGGTCAACCTCGCGCAGTACCACATCGAACAATTCCTGCTCGATGCAGCGGAAC
Source organism: Paraburkholderia sp. CNPSo 3076 (assembly GCF_026343935.1). Classification (NCBI taxonomy): domain Bacteria; kingdom Pseudomonadati; phylum Pseudomonadota; class Betaproteobacteria; order Burkholderiales; family Burkholderiaceae; genus Paraburkholderia; species Paraburkholderia sp. CNPSo 3076. Next base: position 179,385 of record NZ_JAPMAL010000027.1, read on the forward strand.
GGCACTCCGATCTCATCGACATTCGCTGGTGCACGAAAGTGACGGCCCTGCAGGACGACGCGTATGGCGCGACGCTCTCGCTGTCCACGCCCGCAGGCGACTACATCGCGCAGACCGACTGGCTCATCGCCGCCGACGGCGGCCGCAGCACGGTGCGCGAGTCGCTCGGCCTGAAGCTTCAGGGCACGAGCTATGAGGGCCGTTATGTGATCGTCGACATCCTGCTCGACAGTGCGCGGCCCACGGAGCGGCTCGCGTATTTCGACCCGGCGTCGAATCCCGGCTCGACCGTCCTCGTCCACAAGCAGCCCGACAACGTGTGGCGCATCGACTATCAGCTGCGCGACGGCGAGGACGCCGACGAAGCGATCAAACCCGAAAACGTCATGCCGCGCGTGCAGAGCCTGCTCGACATGATGGGCGAGAGAGCATCGTGGTCGCCGGTCTGGATCACGATCTACAAGGCCAACGCGCTCACGCTCGAGCGCTATCGCCACGGCCGCGTGCTGTTCGCGGGCGACGCCGCGCACCTCGTGCCGATCTTCGGCGTGCGCGGTGCGAACTCGGGCATCGACGACGCCGACAACCTCGCGTGGAAACTCGCGTATGTCGTGAAGGGTCTCGCGAGCGACGCGCTGCTCGACAGCTACTCCGACGAGCGCGTCTACGCCGCGCACGAAAACTTGAGCTACGGGACCAAGAGCACGGAGTTCATGGCGCCGCCGTCGTTCGCCTTCGATCTGATGCGCACCGCCGTGCTGAGCCTCGCGCGCGAGCACGCCGCCGTGCGCTCGCTAATCAATCCGCGCCAGACTTCGGCCATCGCCTACACGGCCTCGCCGCTCAACGCGGCCTGCGACGCATTCGCGAACGGCCCGGCGCCGGGCACGGTGCTGCCCGAATGCCCGCTCACGATCGTCGATCAGGCAGGCACACGCGAAGGCCACGTGACCGACTTGATCGCGCCAGGCTTTACGGCGTTCTACTTCAGCGAGGATGGCACGACGCCCGCCCCGATCGCCGCGCTCGAAACGACGCTGGCCGCACGCGCACAGCCGTTCGCGCTGGTGCCGCTCGCGCAGCGCCAGCCCGGCGACGCACCACGCCGCAGCGGCTGGGACCAAACGGGACGCCTGTTCCCGATGTACGGCGCGCAGCCTGGCACTCTCTACCTCGTGCGCCCGGACGGCCATGTGCTCGGCCGCTGGCACGGCGAAGCCGGCACAGTCGCCACGCGGGCGCTCGCCGCCCTCGACCACGCGCTGTGTGCCTGAGCGCTGGCGGAATCAAGTACAGATGGAGAAAGCCATGACCGACAGCGAACTCGACACCGTCTACACGCAGCTGTGCAAGACCATGACCAATCTGGGCGAAGCCAACGGCCCGCTCTTTCTCGCGCGCTTCGCGCTGCTCGCGATCGAGCGGATCGGCAACGCACAAACCTGCCTCGGCTTGATCGACGCCGCAGGCAAGAACGTTTCGGCAGCCGTGCCGGAATAAGGGGAGACGCGGCGCGCCTCAGCGCGGCGTCGCCTGAACGAGCCGCGCGAGGCGCGAGCGGTTGCTGACGCCGAGTTTCTGAAACGAACGATCGAGGTGGGTGCGCACGGTCGTATAGGAAATGCCTAGCCGCTCGGCAATCTCCTTGTCGAGCAGCCCTTCCACCACGAGCGCGACCACGTCGCGCTCGCGCCGCGTCAGGCGGCTGATCGCTTCATTATCCGCAGTGGATGGGTCGCCTTGCGGCGGCTGAACGTGCCCCGTCTGCGCGTGCGAGCGCGCCAGCGCAGCAATGAAAGCCGGGCGCACCAGATCGAACAGCGCCCGTTCCCGAGCGGAGAAATGCTCGCACCGCTTGCCGCGCCGAATGCGCAGATGATCGAGATTCTCTTCGCCCGACCAGACGAACAGGTCCGCGTCCGCATGCAGGCCGTCGGCGTGCAGCAGTTCGAGCAGGCGCCGCCCCACCTCGAGACGCAAGGCGCCCTCGGGCAAGATATGGTCGGCCAGCAGCTTGAAGACGTCGGCGATCAACGCGAGTTCGCGGCTCGTCAGGTCCATGCTCGGGTGCGATGAGAAGTGGGCGCGCGCCTCACTTACGTGGCGGCGCAAACGTCAGAGCTTAGTGACCTCGCCTGACGGATTCAATATGCAGTGCGACTGTGAAGCGTGCAGCGGACATGCCGAAAAGAAAATGGGGCGGCAAATGCCGCCCCAAGAAAAACACACGCCGGCAAAGGGCTGTCTTCCGCCGGAGCTTGCATAGTACGCGATGAATAACAGAGCGGCATCCCCAAATTTGAGGACAAACGCTCATGTCATGCAAACTTTTGCCACCCCATGCCAGCTTGCCGACGCGAAATGGTTTGCTTTCATGCGGGGCGCATCGTTTCGCATCGGCGTCGCGGTTTTACTGGATCAGGCGCGACACGCCACGGCCGCGCGGGTCGGAAACCGCGTCGGGCGTATCGCCGTTGATCCGGATCGCCTGAATGTCACCGTTGAAGTCCTGCCCTTTCAGCACGTAGCCCTTCGCCTCGACCTGCTTGGCGAGTTCGCCGTCGATCGGCTGGTACGGCTCCCAGAAAATCGTGTTGGGCGGCAGCAACTGGTGGTGGAAGCGCATCGCCGCCACCGAGTCCTTCAACGGCATGTCGAAGTCGTAGTTGTTGTTGATGACCTGGAACACCGACGTGAAGATGCGCGACCCGCCCGGCGTACCGATCACGAGCGCCACCTTGCCGTCCTTCGTGAGGATGGTCGGCGTCATCGACGAAAGCGGACGCTTCTTCGGCGCAATCGCGTTCGCATCGCTGCCCACCACGCCGAACATGTTCGGCACGCCGGGCTTGGACGCGAAATCGTCCATCTCGTCGTTGAGCACGATGCCGGCGCCCGGCACGACCACGCCCGATCCGAAATAGCCATTGACCGTGTACGTGTTCGAAACGGCGTTGCCCCACTTGTCGACCACCGAGAAGTGCGTCGTTTCCGCCTTCTCAGGCATCGAGGTGCCGAGGCCCGGCTGCACGCTCTTGGTGTCGGAAGGCTTGTCGGGATCGACTTCGGCGGCGCGCTTCGCGAGGTAGGCGTCGTCGGTGAGCTGCGCGACCGGCACCTTGTAGAAGTCGGGGTCGCCGAGATATTGCGCACGATCCGCGAACACGCGTTTCTCGATCTCCGCGATCAGATGGATGTACTGCGGCGAATTGAGCGGCACGTCCTTGAATTGCGGCGCCAGCATTGCCTTCATCTTGAGCAGCTGCACGAGGCCCACGCCACCCGAACTCGGGGGCGGCGCGGTGATGATCTCGTAGCCGTTCCACTTCGCCTCCACGGGCTGGCGCCACACTGCCTTGTACTCCTGCAGGTCGCGCTTCGTGATTAGGCCGTGGCCCTTCATCGAGGCGGCGATCAGGTCCGCGGTCTTGCCGTCGTAGAAGTCCTTCGCGCCCTGGTTCGCAATGCGCGTGAGCACGTTGGCGAGATCGGGCTGCTTGAACGTCACGCCCTCCTTCAGGTTGCCGAAGTAGTCGTCGAAATTGGTCTTGCCGGCGAAGTCCTTTTCTGCGGCCTCACGGCGCTTTGCGAGCTGCTCGTCCACGACGAAGCCGTCGCGCGCGTATTTGATCGCCGGCGCGAGCACCTGCTTCCATTGCAGCCTGCCGAAGCGCTTCTGCGCTTCCCACATGCCCTCGACCGTCCCCGGCACGCCCACGGCGTCATAGCCGAACAGGCTCTTGCCCGGGATCACGTTGCCCTTGTCGTCGAGGTACATCGTGCGCGTGGCGGCGAGCGGCGCGCGCTCGCGATAGTCGAGGAAGTACGGCTTGCCGTTCACGTAGAGCGTCATGAACCCACCGCCGCCGATGTTGCCGGCTTCGGGGTACGTCACGGCGAGCGAGAAGGCGATGGCGACCGCCGCATCGACGGCGTTGCCGCCCTCCTTGAGGATCTGCTCGGCGGCGTCGGCCGCATACTTGTCGGCAACGGCCACCGCCGATGCATTCAGGACCGCGGGGCGTTGCTGCGTATCCTTAGCAAAGGCCGGCGTGGCTTCGAGGAAGCCCGTCGACAAGGCGGATAGCGAAAGCAGTGCGAGAGCGGCAGCGGAAATTTTCGTTTTTTCAACCAGCTTCATTGAGTTCACCCCATGATTCGGTTTGTTGGCCTACCGGAAACCTGCCTTGGCCTTATAGCATGCCGGGAAAACGATTGCGATCCGGCGATCCGCTGATTCCGCTGCCGTGCAAGACGACGTCCCGTCCTGGACTGGATCAGGCGTTGCCGCGCCGGCCGCGCGCAATTTCTTCGCCCGCATTCGCGGGCAAACGCATCGTCACCGGAATCGACGCCACCGAAAAGAGCCCGACCACGAGAAACGCCGGCCAGAAATCGGACCAGACGATGGCAGAATGCCCTTGCACGCGATGCGAGATCTGCAGCACGAGGCCCGCGATCGTCACGCCGAGACCGAGCGACACCTGCTGGATCACGCTTGCTACGCTCGTGGCGCGGCCGATGTCGCGCGTCGGAATATCGGCGTAGGCGAGCGAATTGAGGCCGGTGAACTGCAGCGAAGGAAAGATCCCGCCCGCGAGCACGATGAGCCAGATGAGCCACACGGGCATGCCAGGCGAAAACGAGCCGCATATCGCGATGGCCGTGCCCGCGAGCACCGCATTGACCATCAGGGTGCGGCGAAAGCCGAAGCGCCCGAGTACGCGCGAGACGATCGCCTTCATGAAGATCGAGCCGAACGCCGAAGCGCAGGTGATGGCGCCTGACGCGAACGCCGTCATGCCGAGCCCTTCCTGCAGCGTGAGCGGTAACAAAAAAGGCACGGCGCCAAGCCCGATGCGAAACAGCGACCCGCCCGCCACGCTCGCATTGAACGTGGGGATGCGCAGAAATTTCACATCGAGCACGGGCCGCTCGACACGTTGCGCATACAACCAATAGGCCACCAGCAGCAACGCGCCGATCACGCACATCGTCACCGCAGTGCCAGTGGCGACGAGCTCGCCGCCCACGAGCGAGAGGCCGAGCATGAACAGCGACGCCCCACCCGCCGAAAGCACGAAGCCGGCCCAGTCGAGCCGCCCCGGATGCTCCTCATGCATGTTCTCGATATGCCGGTTCGCGAGCCAGATGCCGAGCACGCCAATCGGAATATTGATGAAGAAAATCATCCGCCAATGCAGATACGTCGTGATGAACCCGCCGAGCGGCGGCCCCACGACCGGCCCGAGCAACGCGGGCACCGTGAGATAGTTGACCGCGCGAATGAAGTCCGATTTGGGCAGCGAGCGGAAGATGATGATCCGGCCCACCGGCACCATCATCGCGCCGCCGATGCCCTGCACGAAGCGGGCGGCCACGAACGTCTCGAGCGACCTCGAAGCCGCGCACATCAGCGACCCAGCCATGAAGATGCCGATGGCAGTGCGAAACACATTGCGCGAGCCGAAGCGATCGGCCACCCAGCCGCAGATCGGGATGAACACGCCAAGGCCGATCACGTAGCTCGTGACGGCCAGCTTGAGTGTGATGGGGTCCTGCCCGAGATCGCGGGCCAGCGCGGGGAGCGCGGTGACGATGACCGTCCCGTCCACGTTCTCCATGAACATCGAGCACGCGACAATGAGCGGAACGATGAATGTGCCGAGGGCTAATGGCATGGGCAGGAACGACGATCAGCGTGGCTGATGGCGTAAAGCTGCCATTATGGCCCTTGTTGCGGAAAACGGGAACCCGGCAACAGATGAAGCGGCGCGCCTCGTGTGTGCGGCATGAAGCGAAAGCGCCCGCAAAAGCAAATGCCGCGAAGCCCGCCTCCGCTTTCAAGCGGAGGCAGACCTCGCGGCCAGATTCAAGCAATCAGCGTTGGGCAATCCGCGCAGATGCGCTTCAGAGAGCCGTCTGCTTCACGCGGCTCACCACGGGACGCAGTTGCGGCAGCACCTGCTCTGCGGCGCGCGTGACGTCATTGGGGAAGTCGATCTCGATCCACGGCGCGCCGGTCACGTCCGCGGTTTCGAATTCGCTGCCGCGTTCGAGCAGCAGGTCGCGCAGCGCTTCTTCGTGCGGCAGGTTCGCGCGGCCCGTATCGACGTAGCCTTCGACGATCTGCGCAAAACGGCGCGCCGTCGCTTCGTTCAGGCGAAAGAAGCCCACCGACTCGCCGATCGTGTCGTATTGCAGACCGACCGCCAGCTGCTTGCGCAGTTCGACGGGCACGCCATTGCGCAGGCACAGCTTCACGGGCTCGTCACCGGCTTCGAAGTCGCGGTCGATCAAGAGACGGTTGGCCGGCCCCGCACCCGCCACGAGCGGCGCGAACACGCGCTCGTCGTAGAGCACGTCGGCGTCCATGAGCAGCACGTCGCCGCCGCGCGTGAGCGCTTCTGCCGTGCGATGCACCGTGAGCACGCTGCCCAGGTCGAAGCGCGGATTCATCACGACCTCGACCTTGTGCGGCCAGCTGATGCGCTTGAGTTCGGCCTCGACCAGCTCAGGCTGGAAGCCGAGCGCGAGCACGACGTCCGTCACTCCCGCCTCTTCCAGCAATTGCAGATGGCGTTCGAGCAGCGTCACGCCCTCGAACTGCAGCAGACATTTCGGAAACTGTTCTCCAGCGTGTTGCTGAAGGCGCAGGCCGAGGCCTGCCGCGAGAATGATGGCGCGCATGCGCAAACGTTCCTTGGGAGAAAAAAGGTCAATCGGCGACTTCGACAGCACAGACGCGCGAGGCGCGCCGGCGTTGCCAGCTACGTTCGCTGAAATGCAGATATAGAAGGCCCGGCAAGCCGAGCAGGATTTCTCGCGCGCGCTTGGCAAGCGAGAGCGCGAGCGCCGCCTCGGGCGGCAGGCCGACGAGCGGCGCGAGCAGCAGATAACCGCCCTCTTGCACGCCCAGCGAACCAGGAATGGCGAAGGCCGCGCCGCGAATCGCCTGGCCGATGCTCTCGAGCAGCAGCGCATCGATCCAGCCTACGGGATGACCGAGAAAGCGCAGCGCGAGCCACACTTCCACCGTGCCCACGAGCCAGCCCGCGAGGCTCAGCGCGAAGCTGACCGCCACGCGGCCACGCCGGGCGTAAAGCGACTTCACGGCTTCGTCGATGGCGTCGGCGCGCGTGGCAAGCGTTGACCAGTCGCGCTTGCCGAACACCTTCGAAGCGAGACGCAGCAGGCGGCCGAACAGACCGCGGCGCTGCGCGCCATAGAACAGCGCGATCAGGCCGCCGAGCACGGCGGTCGCGATCAGCGCGGCGACGCCGAGATCGCGCGGCGCGCCATTGGCGGCGTAGGCCGAAAAAAGCGCGATGCCGAATACGGCGAAGACGATCTGCGCGACGGCTTGCAGCGTCGTGCTCACGGTGATGGCCGCCGCCGCGTTGCGCATCGACATGCCGCGTTGCGCGAGCTGGCGAACCATCGCCACGGGGCCGCCGATCTGGCCCGCGGGCAACAGGCTGTTGACCGACTCGCCGCTCCACCGCGCGAGCAGTGCATCACGTTGATCGACACGCTCGCCTTTGCCAAAGAGCACGGCGATCGCACCCGCGTCCAGTGCGAGCGGCACGACGTGGAACGCCGCGACGAGCACCAGCCCCCAGCCGGCGGCCGCGAGCGCGCCCGTTACCGACCCGAGTCCCTGCCAGGCGAGCAGCGCAATGAAGAGTGCCGTGCCGATCGACAGCAGCAGGATGGCAGCACGGCTCACACCTTGCCTCCAAACGCCTTGCGGAACACCTGACGGAAACCGAAGTACGCAATGGCGTCCTTCATGTTCGAAATGAAACGCCGCCACGGGCGCATGTTCGGGTTCGTCACGTATTCGAGCGTCAGCGAAACGCGCACTTCGCCCTCGAGGCTCGGCGTGACGCGATGGCGAAGCTTGTCGCCGTCGAACACGATGAGCGCGCCCGGCGGGTACTGCACCGAGCCCGGTTCATCCGCCTTGTTCGGGTCTTTCGTGTGCAGCTCGTAGTCGAGCTTGCACGACGACTCGTCGATCACGCCGAGCAGCACCGTATAGCGGCGGCCGTCGTAATACGACGTGTCGTAATGCCAGCCGATATGATCGCCGGCGCGTGTGTAGTAATAGAGCGCGTAAGCGTGCGGGTCGTCTTCGGGCGACAACTGCAGGCGGTCGCCCGTGATCTTTTCGAGCCACGCAATCAGTTGCGGCGAGCGGTAAAGCTCGGCGATGTACGGCGCGAGGCGGTCGATGGTGTGACGGCTCACGCTGCCGCCCGCCTTGTGGCCCGGCAGATAGTTGCGGTTGACTTCAGGAAGCAGCGCGTTGGCCGCGTCGATCAACTGTTGCGTGGCGTCGGCGGGCAGAAAATCGGAGAGATACAGGAACGAGCCCTGGCTCTGGTAGTCGTCGCGCAGGCGCGCGGTGTTCAACGGTTGAAGCGTGCGGCCGATCGCGCCGTCCGGCTCGCCGGCCGCCGCGCGCGCGGCGCGGGCTGGTGCGGGGACGGGAGGCGCTACGACCTGTTCTTGTTCTGCTTGCACGCTCATCTGCTGCTCCACGCCTGACTGGTTTCCTTGGCGGGGCGCAAGCGGCGCGTCACGCGCACATAGTCGAGCACCACCCAGATGGCGAACAACGGCGCCCCGATCGAGGCCGCGATAATGAACGGCGACACGACGCCTGTCAGCGTGACAAGGGGTAGCAGATACAACACGTCCTCAGTCTCAAAGCCGCCGGCGAACGCCTGTTGGGTGCCCGCCTTGCCGGCCATTTCCTCGACGCGCATGCGCAGGAAAAAAATCACGGCGACCGCGACGCCCGCGATGCCGCCGAGCACGGCGGGCGGCACACGCCATTCGGCGCCGGCGTGGGCGGCCACGACGCCGAGGCCGTAGCCCATGCCAAAGAACAGCAGAACGGTAACGAGAGCGTCTGCCGCGAGATCGTACAAATGCCCGATTCGGCTGGTTTTGCCGCTGATGCGCGCCAGCTCACCGTCGGTATGGTCAACAAAATTCGACAGTACGATCAGAAATGCGCCGATATTGACGTGCAGAAAATCTCCGAGCGCCAGATAAAAGCCGCCGGCAACGCCAATCAGGAGTCGCAGCGTGGTCAGATGATTCGGGGTAACGCGCGTGGGTATAAGCGGAGTGACGAGCCAACGCGCCGCGCGAGCGTCCCACGTGCGCGGCTGCGGCACCGTCCGTGGAGCCGTTTTTACAGGTTTGTTTTTTTCGGTCATAACCGCGAAATATATACGCCTTCCAGAAAACTTGCAGGTGTTCCGACGTTCGCCCTACTTCAGCTTGTGGTTTTGTAAGGCAAAGCGCCAGATCGGCTCCCGCAGCGCCGCAAGCGAAATCGCCCGAACACGCGTAGAGTGCAACCCTTCGCGCCAGCCCGGGCGTTGTGCGCCCACCGCATTCCGGCCTGGGCGTACGCACTTTCGCCACTCATTTAATGAAACGCTTTACCTTTGTCGCCCTTTTTCTCGCTTTCCTGACGCTTCTCGCCGGCAATGCCCGCGCCGCCGCCATCGACGACTCGCTGACCTGCAGCGAGTCCGCGCACGACTTCATCGCGGGGCTGATCATGCAAAACCTGATCGATCCGAAGCCCATGAAGGTCGAAAGCAATTCGATCAACGCGTTCTGGCCCGCGCGCGGCCAGCGCATGACCGCCTATGGCTTCAGCGTGTTCGCCATCGTGGGTTTCCAGAAGGACGACCCGCTCTTCAAGACCGGCGACGGCACGCCCATCGCCCCTTCCGCCTACGGGGCCGTCGTGGTCGGCACCCAGGCCAGGGTGCAGGCGGCACTCACGGCGGCAGGCAATAACGCCATCGTCCACCATGCCGGACCGCTATTGACTGCGATCTTCTGCAAGCAGGAGTCAGCGGGCGGGTTCTGATATTTACTCGATACGCCCGAAACCGCCTTCGGCCCAGGCCTCGGCGCGCGCTTTCGTGAGCTTGAAGTTCGGCGCGACGCGCGCTTGAGCGAGTTGCTCGCCAAACGCATCGATCGCGCTGACGAGCGCGTAGGGCTCGTACTCGTCGGGAACGATGTCGAGCGTCACGTCCACATCGCCCTCTGCGGTCTGCACGCTCACGCGCTTGTGCAGCAGCGCGCGCAATTGCTGCTCGTGCCGGCGCAGCACCTCCGAAGCGGTTTTTACGAGCGTGTTGAACGCCGACGTATCGAGCGGCTTGGGATTCTTCTTGTCACGGCCCATGGTCCACGGGCCGACGAGTGCAGGCTCCGGCTCGCCGTCCTTGATCATTTGGACGGCCCAGCCGTCGTCGTCCTCGTTCTTGATCACGCGCGCGGTCCAGCCGTCCTTGCGCCATAGGCGCGCTTCCTGGATCACCTCGGCTTCGGCTGCGGGGTCATCGGCGGGGAAATCGGGATCGGTTGCGGGTGAGGAATCGGTCATGGCGGGGTTTTCATCGGGTTCTGCGCGGGACTTGCCCGTCGCGGGGCAAGGGCAAGATTCTACCCGGATCGCGTCGCGCGTCGGGCGCGTCGTCTTGCTATCCGGTTGATTCGGATTATCCCGCCACCAAACCGGAATATCTGACAGCGGCTTTAATCATTGCGTTTTCCGCAATGCACCATTCCGCTTCGCGCATTAATTTAAAATGATTTTCCGCAGGCAAAAAAACGCGGCCCGAGAGCCGCGTAAAAACAGATGAAAAAAGACCACCCTTGGTCGAGGGCTGGAGAAATTGTACCGCCGCGCGATGCGTGTGTTCAGTCCATGATCTGGAACAGTACCTTTCACCAAACGCCAAGAATCGCGCTTGAAAGAGCGTTGAATTCGCGCTAGGCCAGCCTCTGTGCGGGTTTGCCGCATCGTCGCGGGTGCGCAACAGATTATCCATACGGACCATTTTGTCGCACCAGATAATCCAATAGAAAATCTCTTTATATGCAGTCACTTACGGCGATTAATGCTGATCGAGAAATAAGATGAATGCATTGTTGCGTCGATTTGCGTAAATACGCCGAATCGCGGGCCTACACTTCGCTGCGAATCAGCCGGGCACGAAATCGATTTTCAGAATATTCGGCCCGGGATTCCCCAAGTTCTGACCGGAGAAAACATGAAAAAAGCACTCATTGCTGCAGGCGTCCTCAGTGCATTTGCCATAAGCGCCCATGCGCAAAGCAGCGTCACCCTTTACGGCTCGCTCGACGCCGGCATCGTCTACGCGAACAACGTCGGCGGCCACAGCCTGTGGGCTCAGGGTAGCGGCGCTCTCTCGAACAACTACTTCGGCTTTCGCGGCGCCGAAGACCTGGGCGGCGGCCTGAAGGCGATCTTCACCCTCGAGAGCGGCTTCAATCTCAACAACGGCGGCTACAAGAACGGCGACAGCGGTTTCAACCGCCAGGCCTGGGTCGGCCTGCAGAGCGATCGGTTCGGCACGCTCACGCTCGGCCGGCAGTATGACTCGATGGTCGATTACCTCTCGCCGCTCTCGGAAGCCGGCGCGGGCTTCGGCAACAATCTCGCGGGCCACCCGTTCGACAACGACAACCTCGCGCAAAGCTATTCGATCAAGAACTCGGTCAAGTACGCCAGCGCGAACTACGCAGGCTTCCAGTTCGGCGGCCTGTACGGCTTCAGCAACGACGCGAGTGGCTTCGCCAATGGCCGCGCGTGGAGCGTGGGCGCATCGTACGGCAACGGCCCGCTGAACTTCGCAGCCGCCTACTCGCAACAGAACAACTCCGGCAGCCTCGGCGCCGCGAACAGCGCGGCTTCGGCCGACCAGAACATCTCGGCACGGCTGCAGCGCTCGTTCGGCGCGGGCGTGAACTACACCTTCGGCCCGGCACAGGTTGGCTTCGTATGGACGCACTCGCAGATCGACGGCATGCAGGGTCTCTCGAGTGGCGGCAGCGCGCCGCTGCCGGGCCTCTCGGGCCTGAACCTGCACGTCGACAACTATGAGATCAACGGCGCTTACCATCTGACGCCCGCCCTCGCGTTCGTCGGCTCCTACACGTTCACCGACGGCACGGTCACGGGCAACGGCAGCAACAACAGCCCGAAGTGGCACACCGTGGTCGTCGGCACCGACTACTCGCTGAGCAAGCGCACGGACGTCTATCTCGCCGGCGTTTACCAGCACGCTTCGGGCTCGCTCGGCTATAACGCCGACGGCTCTGGCATCGCGAACGTCGCTGCGATCAATACGCTCTCGCCTTCATCAACGAACAATCAGGTGGCCGCGACAGTCGGTCTGCGTCACCGCTTCTGATCGCTCGGGGTTGGGCAAACCCGGCGCGACCCGCCACGCTGCCTTGCCTTTGCGAAACGCACATGCGCCACAAGCGCATGTGCGTTTTTTCGTGTTACCTGTTGCATCTTTTTACGTCTGCGTGGGCCTTGATCCAGATCGGGGTGCGTATACTCATTGGCATAATCCGCTGCTTCGATACTGTCACGCCGCCTATGAAAACGCTCACGCAACGAATCCTCGCCGCGACTCCGCTCGCGCTCATCGCCGCTTGTGGATCGACACCGCCGTCCGGCACCGCTTCGAACGGCGAACCGATGATCTACGCTTCGTCGGCGCGGTCGGCATCGTCGGTCGCGAGTTGCCTCGAAGACCGCCTGCCGCGCGTGCACACTTCGCGTGACGGCAATACGACCGAGCTGAGCGTGGGCTCGCGTTCGGACGCGTCGTACTTCGTCACGCTCACACCGAACGGCCACGGCTCGGTCATTCGCGTCACGCACGGCGCTTCGGCGTCGAACGATCCGCCTGAAGAAGAACTGCGCTTCGACGTGGCGCGCTGCACGACCTGACGCGCGAACGACTGGCGCGGGCACCGCGCGCGCCACACGACGTACCGCATGTCGCCGGCCTGTCGCCCCTGTCATAACGGCGACACATCTGCGAAGATTGCGCCCCCTTCGACTTCGCAACACACCGCTTCATGGCATCAGGCACCGCACATCACGCCACGGGTTGGGCCGCCGGCGTCATCGCCGCCGCAATCGTCACGCATCAGGGCGCCGATAGCGCCTGGCATCTCTACGCCGCGCTCGCGTTCGCGGCGGGTGTCGCGGGCGGATCGGCGCCCGACTGGCTGGAGGTCGCATGGTGGCGCAAGAAGCGGCGCCTCTGGATCACACATCGCACGTTCACGCACTGGGGCATCGGCTGGATCGCGTTGCTCGTGTGGTCGTATCACAAACTCGGGCACCTGCCGCTCGCGGCGCCCGCGTTCGGCTTCGCTTGCGGAGGCGTGATCCACCTGTTCGCCGACTGGCCCAATCCACTCGGTGTGCCGTGGATCTTTCAACGGCACTCGCTGAACTGGTGGCGCAGCGGACGTTGCGACCTGATCGTCGTCGCCGCGTCATGGGTGGCCGCGTGGTTTTTCGCCGTGCATGGCGTGCCGCACGACTGGTCGCTCGCGCCGTTGCGTCGGCTCGTCTGACTGATCAGGTTTCCTCGTACGGGCGCCGGTGCAGGCGCACCGTGCGTCATGCAGCTGATGAAGCGTTGAATAACAATCGTCTGGGCTGGATCGGGCGCCGCATCGCCCATTAATCATGGGTAATGTTTATTATCGTGTTAATAAAAGCCAAAATAAAAACGGCGCCCCTTTAAAGGACGCCGCTCCTAAATCGCGTCATGCGGTATTCAGGCGTTCTGCTCGCACTCGGCGCGGCCCATGCGGTAGCCGACGATCAACCCGGCGTCATACGCCGACTCCAGCGCGCGGCCAATATCCTCCGCGCTCACGAGGTGCGCGTCGGCGGTCGGCTTCCCGGTCAGTTCGAAGCTCTCGATCCCGAGCGTTCTTCGCGAGATTGCCAGCAATAATTCGAGTCGTTCGTCATGCATTTTGCGCTCTCCACTTGATCCACATCATCTGATTACAATGATAAATATCAAAATCCGTGTGAGCCGCGACGCATGGACGCATATTGAAGCGTCACTCTAATATCAAACCCAAGAAATCTTTAAAGTTTGTTAAATCAACACCCGATCAATCTTTAAAAAACATTAAATCGAATCGTTTTAATTCGCAATTAAACGGGGCATCAATGCATAGCGGCTTGCCCCATGCCGCCGAGCGGACGTCGCGGCCCGGGCCGGCCAGGCGAGGTCAGGGTTTCGCGCGGGCAACCGTTTGATATGATCGGTAAGACATCGCGGGGCCCAACCAGGGCTTTTTGTCAGCATTCGAACGTAGCCCATGGACTCCACGCTCACCCCATCCGCCAGCACGGCGACCACCGAACTCGGCCGCCGCGTGCGCGCCGCGCGCGTCGCCCAGGACCTGACGCTCGATACGGCCAGCCGCCTGTGCGGCGTCTCCCGCTCGACCCTGTCGAAAGTTGAAAACGGCCTCATGTCGCCAACCTTCGACGTGCTCCAAAAGATCGTCGGCGGGCTCAGAATCGACCTGGCCGAGCTGTTCGGCACCCCGCCCAGGCTCAATGCCGGCGGCCGCCGCGCGCTCACGCGCAACGGCGCGGGTCAGCGCCACGCCTATCGCGGCTATCAAATGGAGTTGCTCGCCACCGATCTCGCGCACAAGGCCATGCTCCCGTTTCGCATCCGCATCACCGCGCATTCGCTCGACGCGTTCGACGACTGGGGCCGTCACGAAGGCGAAGAGTTTCTCTACGTGATCAGCGGCAGCGTGTGCCTGTATTCGGAGCTTTACGCGCCCACCTGTCTGGAAGCCGGCGACAGCCTCTACTTCGACAGCCGCACCGGCCACGCGGCCATTTCGACGAGCGAAGAAGACGCCGAAGTGCTGTGGATGGCCACGAGCGCGCGCCTGCCCGGCGTTGCGCCGGAAGCGTCGGCAACCTCGAAGTCGCGCGCCAAGGCGAAGCTCGCGGCCGGCTGAATCCAGCGCGCGGCATTGGGTCTGCGGGATCCGTGAGACCTCAACCCTTGGCGCCGGGCGAACGCTTGCCCGCGGAAGGGTTTGCGGCACGCGCACGCCGCGTCCGGGGCGCGGCGGAGCCATCCGGCCGCACATCGCGCTCGCGCGCCGCACGCCGCACGGCCTCGATCAACGCGCGACCGGCAGGCGCGGGCTGGGTATCGGTACGCTGAATCACCCCCACCGGCTCTTCGCCGCCCGCGGAAGGCAACGGCAACCGCACTAGCGTCCCGCGCCGAAGATCGTACTCGACGGCACCGGCGGGCACGAACCACACCGCGTCGTTCTGGAGCGCCAGCGCGCGCCCCACCGAAACCGAAAGCAACTCGACGAACACCGACAGCGGCGGCGCGCGCCAGGCGGCGAGCAGGCTGTCCGCCGCCTGGCGGATCAACGTGCCGAACGGCGGCAGCACAAGCGGAAACGATGCGAGTTGCGCAGGCAACCCCGCCCCCTGCGCGAGCGGATGCCCCGCGCGGACCACCACGGCGAGCGGCTCGTTGTACAGCTGCTCGAAGCTCAGGCCCACCATGCGCTCAGGGTCGGCCAGACGGCCCACCGCAAAGCTGATCGCCCCTGTCTTCAGCCGATCGAGCAGCTCGGTGTTGGCCCCCGTCATCAGCCGCACGCTCACGCGCGGCCATTCCTCGCCGAAGTGACGCAACGCGCCGGGCAGCAACGCCGTCGCCACAGTAGGCAGCACGCCGATATCGAGCGTCGCGGTCACCGCGCCTTCGTCGCGCGCTAGCAAGGCCACGCCCTGGCGCAGCGCGCTCACGCAGGCGCTAGCGTGCGGCATGAAAAGCTGCCCCTCGCGCGTGGGCACCGCGCCGTGCCGCCCGCGCTCGAACAGCTTCACGCCCAGCACCAGTTCCAGCTCGGCAATCGTCTTCGACACGGCAGGCTGGGTGACCGAAAGGCTCTCGGCGGCCTGCTGCACGCTGCCCATCTGCGCCACGGCAAGGAAACACTGAAGATGACGGAATTTGACGCGTCCGTCCGCGAGCCGGTTTTGCATAACGATTCGTTATACGAGGTGCGAAAAAACATCATTTTGCATAACTTTTCGCTTTGGATAAAGTGGCTGCATCGGCTCGCACCGCCAACCGCTGCCGGCGCCAGGCCATCCCCCCCCAATAATCCACTCAGGAGACACCCCATGGCCGAGTCCATCCTGTCGCCGCGCGACTTCGACTCGCACCCCGCATACGTTTATCCGCCGTACCGTTCGTCGGTCAAACGCGGCCCCACGCTCCCGCTCATTCCTCTGAAAGAAAAGCTGCGCAACCAGCACGCGCCCGTGTACGGCACCGACGACCTCGGCGCGCTCGATCACGACCTCACGCGCAACGCGGCCAGGAACGGCGCGCCGCTCGGCGAGCGCATCATCGTCACGGGCCGCGTGCTCGACGAAGGCGGCAAGCCGGTGCGCAACACGCTCGTCGAAATCTGGCAGGCCAACGCCGCCGGCCGCTATGTCCACAAGCAGGACCAGCACGACGCGCCGCTCGATCCCAACTTCCTCGGCGCTGGCCGCGCGATCACCAATAACGACGGCCGCTATCGCTTCCTCACGATCAAGCCGGGCGCGTATCCCTGGGGCAATCACCCGAACGCCTGGCGTCCGAATCACATCCACTTCTCGCTGTTCGGCGATTATTTCGGCTCGCGTCTCGTCACGCAGATGTATTTCCCCGGCGACCCGCTGCTCGCGTTCGACCCGATCTACCAAGGCACGCCCGAAGACGCACGCGAGCGCATGATTTCGCGCTTCTCGCTCGACACCACCGAAGAAGGCTACGCGCTCGGCTACGAATTCGACATCGTGCTGCGCGGCCCGAATCAAACCCCCACGGAGCGTTGAACCATGGCACTCAAGGAAACGCCTTCGCAAACGGTCGGCCCGTACTTCGCTTACGGCCTGTGTCCGCAGCAATACGACTTCGATTTCAAGAGCCTCTTCACGGCCAACGTGGTCGGGCCTGAAACGCCGGGCGAGCACATCACGCTGATCGGCCGCGTGATCGACGGCGACGGCAAGGCCGTGTTCGACGCAATGCTCGAGTTTTCGCAGGTCGATGCAAACGGCCGTTATCCGGCTTCGCGCGAGGCAATCGCCAGAGACGGCTTCCGCGGTTTTGCACGCGTGGGCACGGGCACGGATGCGCAGCACCGCTTCATCGTGCATACCGTGAAGCCGGGCGTCGAGAACGCCGGCGAAGCGCCGCATCTGAACGTGATCGTGATGATGCGCGGGATGCTCACGCACACCTTCACGCGCATCTATTTCGAAGACGAAGCCGCCGCCAACGCCGCGGACCCGGTGCTCTCAGCCGTGCCCGCCGCGCGCCGCGACACGCTCATCGCGCGCCGCAGCGAGCAGGCCGGCAGCATCGTCTACACGTTCGACATCCGCATGCAGGGCGCACGGGAAACGGTGTTCTTCGATCTTTAATGCATCGACGGATACGCGAGCCGGATCGTGCGGACTTTCACGTGGCTTTCATGAACCGGCCCTATGATCGTGCCGCTGCGATCTGATCGCGGAACTCCGAGCTGTACCTTGTGAAGCCTGCCATGCGCAGGCTTCTTTTTTTGCCGTGCGCCTGCGGCCCGCCGCGCGCTCAGCCGAGCGGCCGCACACCGATCAGCACGCCATGCAGCCAGAAGGCGAACACGGCCCAGACCACAAGTCCGACCACGACGACGATCGCATCGCGCGAAACTTGTCCCGGCGGATAGACCACCCCGGCTTCGCGGTCGCGCCGGTTCTCGCCCCGCAGCTCGAACAACGCCCAGACGAGGAAAACCCCGAAGAGAATGATGTCGTTGAGCGTGCCGTTTGCGAGCAGATGCGCGAACGCCCAAAGCGCGACACCGCTCACGAACGGCTGGCCGACCGCGCGCTTGAAGTGATTACCCGGCACATAGGCCGCGACGAGCAGGATGAAGGCAATGGCGGTGAGGAGTGCCGTGACATGCGCCATCCAGAACGGCGGCAGCCAGATCGGCACGGGATAGCGGCGTGATAGACCGTAACCATAGACGATCAGGACGAAGCCCAGAATGGAAAGCAACGCGAACGCGCCTCGCCAGGCACGCGGACCCAGGCGCTCGATCTGCGCGGCGCGCCAGGGCCCTGCCACGATGCGGATCGAATGGACACCAATGAAAATCACGAGGCCCAGCACGAGTATCGCCATGACTACCTCCCTGCCGCAGCAAGAACGCAATGGGCGAGATTGTCGCGCAGCTTGATCGCGCAGCCAACCGGAGTTTTCAAAAAAGCTGACTAATTACGCGCGCAAATGCCAGCAAAAAAGAATGCGGAATTCATTGCGCGCCTTAGCCGGCGCGGCACATTAGGAGGCGCAATTAAATCCCGGCTCGCGCCGAAAGGCATTTTAAAACCATGCTGAATAATACTGGGCGCCGCGCCATTGCGCGGGCTTTGCGGCATGCGCCGCGAACGGTCTGGCGGTCGAAAGGGCAACACCGGCGCGCCTTCACGCACCGTCATGCCTAGCAGCGAAAATGCTCGATATCCTGTCCCGCGTGCTTATAGCGCAACAGCCAGGGCGGCATATCGCCCTCGCCATTCCACGTATTCCCGTATGCGTCGCGGTACTTGGGTAGTTTTTCGCTTTCGGCAATAGACGCTTCAAGCTCTTCGAACGTAATGCCGTACTCTTCCATACGGCGTCGAATCCACACGATGAGCCGTTCGCGCGCCTCTCCATCGAGGTCGAACATCGATTAATTCCTCTCGCTTCGTCAAGGGCAAGGCACCGATACAACGATCGGCAGAGAATCGTCTTCCCTGAAAAGACAAAGGCTTCGCGAACGAACTGCGAAGCCTTGCTGCACTGATGAAGTGGCCTGGGCGTGGAGCCCGCGACCGGTTCGGAGGGGATCTGCAGTCCGCTGCTCCGCTCTCAGTTGACGCCGCTACAGGTGAGCGAACGTTTGCTGCAAGCGGAACCCATGATACCTTGCGCTCGCGGCACAGATCAAGCGGTTTCAAGGCGGAGCGGGCCTTTGCGGCCCGCTCCGTTCCTTTAGCGCGAAGCCGCTGCGCCGGTCGCGCGCCGCTCTGGTGCAGGTTTCCTTTCGGCAACGTTCACGTCGCCCTGGCCGCGCGCCAGGACGGGCGCGAGCGCCGCACCGGTATGGCTCGCCCGCACCTTCGCGAGCGCTTCGGGATCGGCCGCGGCGACGATCGTGCCGCCGCCCACGCCGCCTTCCGGCCCGAGATCGATGATCCAGTCGGCTTCGGCGATCACGTCGAGGTCATGCTCGATCACGACGACGCTATGCCCCGCGTCCGCGAGCCGGTGCAGCACGCTGATGAGGCGCGCCACGTCGGCCATATGCAGGCCCACCGTGGGCTCGTCGAGCACGTAGAGCGTGTGCGGCGCCTTCTGGCCGCGGCGCGTGATGTCGTCGCGCACCTTCGAGAGCTCGGTCACGAGCTTGATGCGCTGCGCCTCGCCGCCCGAGAGCGTGGGAGAAGGCTGGCCGAGCGTGAGGTAGCCGAGCCCCACGTCCTTCATGAGCTGCAACGGGTGCGAAATACTCGTGATCGAGCCGAAGAACTCCACCGCCTCATCGATTTCCATCGTCAGCACTTCGCCGATGTTCCGGCCGCGCCACGTCACGGCCAGCGTTTCCGGATTGAAGCGCTGGCCGTGGCACACGTCGCACGGCACCTTCACGTCGGGCAGGAAGCTCATGCCGATGGTGCGCACGCCCTGGCCTTCGCACGCGGGACAACGTCCGTCGCCGGTATTGAACGAGAAACGCGACGCGCTATAGCCGCGGGCGCGCGCCTCGAGCGTATCGGCGAAAAGGCGGCGGATCGCGTCCCACACGCCGATATAGGTCGCGGGGCACGAGCGCGGCGTTTTGCCGATCGGCGTCTGGTCGACTTCGAGCACTCGGTCGATGCTTTCCCACCCGCTAATCGAATCGCAGCCCTGCCACGTATGCGAAACCTCGAGCTTCGGCTTCGTGCTCGTGCGCGCGAGCACGCTCGAACGTCGTTCCGCCGCGCTCGGCGCTTTCTCCTTCACCGCCTTGCGCGCGCGGCGCTCGGCAGGCGAAGACAGCACCGAACGCCCCACGGCGTCGAGCAGATTGGAAAGCAGCACGTCGCGCGCGAGCGTGGACTTGCCGGAGCCGCTCACGCCCGTAATCGCCACGAGACGGCCGAGCGGGATCTGCGCGGTCACGTTGCGCAGGTTGTGCAGCTTGCCGCCATGCACGGTGAGCCATTGGCCCGGCACCGCCTCGCGTCCCGCGCGCGCAGGACGCACTTCGCGGCGCGGCTGCAGCGGGTGCTGGATCGGCTGCGCGAGATAGCGGCCCGTGAGCGAATCGGGCTGCGCCGCGAGATCGGCCACGCTGCCCTGCGCGACCACGCGGCCGCCGCGCTTGCCAGCGCTCGGACCGATGTCGATGATGTGATCGGCGCGCCGGATCGTGTCCTCGTCGTGCTCGACCACGACGAGCGTGTTGCCCTTCTCGCCGAGGCTGCGCAGCGCGTCGAGCAGGATCTGGTTGTCGCGCGGATGCAGGCCGATGGTCGGTTCGTCGAGCACGTAGCACACGCCCTGCAAGTTACTGCCCAGTTGCGCGGCGAGACGAATGCGCTGCGCCTCGCCACCCGAAAGGCTCGGCGCGGCGCGATCGAGGCTCAGATAGCCGAGCCCCACTTCTTCCAGGAACTGCAGCCGGCTGCGGATTTCGCTGACCACGTCGCGTGCGATCTGCGCGTCGCGGCCATTGAGCTTCAGCGTATCGATCCAGCCGCGCGTCTCCGCCACGGTCCACTGCGCGACGTCGACGATGGGATGCGCGTCGAACGTCACGGCGCGCGCCACCGGATTCAGGCGCGTGCCGCCGCAATCGTGGCACGGCTCGTCGACCATGCCGTCGGGTTCCTGCTCTTCCGAAGGCAAGGTTTGCTCGCGGCCACGGCCGTCTTCGGCGACGATCGTGTCGTCGTAGGCGGCGCGCTGTTCGCGCGTGAGCGCGAGGCCCGTGCCCACGCAGGTCGTGCACCAGCCGTGCTTGCTGTTGTACGAAAACATGCGCGGATCGAGTTCGGGATAGCTCGTGCCGCACACCGGGCAGGCGCGCCGCGTCGAAAGCACCTTCACCTCACCGATGCTCACCGTCGAACCGCCATTGCCAAGCACATGATCGAGGCCGTCGAGCGGCGCGAGCAAGTGCACGATGCCCTTGCCCGCTTCGAGAGTCGCGCCGAGCATCGTACGCAATTGCGCCTCGTTTTCAGGCTCGATCACGAGGTCGCCCACGGGCAACTCGATCGTATGCTCGCGGAAGCGGTCGAGCTTGGGCCACGGCGCGACGGACACGAATTCGCCATCCACGCGCAGATGTGTGTTGCCGCGCGCCTTCGCCCACTTCGCGAGATCGGTGTAGACACCCTTGCGATTGACGACGAGTGGCGCGAGCAAACCGACATGCTGGCCGCGATGTTCGCGCAGCAGCTGCGCGACGATCGCATCGACGCTCTGCGACGTGACAGGCGTGCCGTCATGCACGCAGTGCTGCACGCCTAGCTTCACGTATAGCAGACGCAGGAAGTGCCACACCTCGGAGGTCGTGGCGACCGTGCTCTTGCGTCCGCCGCGCGAAAGGCGCTGCTCGATCGCGACGGTCGGCGGAATGCCATACACGGCATCGACTTCGGGACGGCCCGCAGGCTGCACGATCGAACGCGCATACGCATTGAGCGATTCGAGGTAGCGCCGCTGGCCTTCGTGAAAGAGGATGTCGAACGCGAGCGTGGACTTGCCCGAGCCCGACACGCCCGTGATGACGTTGAAGCGGCCGTGCGGAATATCGACATCGAGCGCCTTGAGGTTGTGCTCGCGCGCATTCACGATACGCACCACATCCTCGCCCTGCACCTCGCGGCGCGCCTGCGCGGCACGCAATGCGGTTTGCAGCGCCACGCCCTCTTCTTCGGCGAGCAGTTCGACGCTGCTGCCAAGTGCGGCCTCATAGCGCTCGAGCGCCGCGCCCGTATGCGAACGCGGGCATGCGATCACGTCTTCGGGCGTGCCGACGCACACCACTTCGCCGCCGGCGTCGCCGCCTTCGGGACCGAGATCGATCAGCCAGTCGGCGGCGCGGATCACGTCGAGGTTATGTTCGATTACCAGCAGCGAATGACCGCCCGCGAGCAGCTTGCCAAAGGCGCGCATCAGCTTGGCGATGTCGTCGAAATGCAGACCCGTGGTCGGTTCGTCGAACATGAAGAGACGGCCGCCCGCTTCCTTGCCGCGCGACTGCGCAGTTTCGGCGAGATAGCCCGCGAGCTTCAGGCGCTGCGCCTCGCCGCCCGAGAGCGTCGGCACCGGCTGGCCAAGCTTCACGTATTCGAGGCCCACGTCCACGATAGGCTGGAGCACGCGCAACACTTCGGCATCCTCAGCGAAGCATTGCACCGCTTCGCTCACCGTGAGGTCGAGCACGTCCGCCACCGAAAGCGTACGGCCAGCGCGCTCGATCTTCACTTCGAGCACTTCCGCGCGATAGCGGCTGCCGTCGCAATCGGGGCAACGCAGGTACACATCGCTCAGGAACTGCATTTCGATGTGCTCGAAGCCCGAGCCGCCACAGGTCGGGCAGCGGCCTTCGCCCGAGTTGAAGCTGAACATGCCCGCCGTATAGCCGCGCTGTTTCGCGAGCGTCGCCTTGGCGAACAGCTTGCGGATCTCGTCGAACGCGCCGACATAGCTGGCCGGATTCGAGCGCGCCGTCTTGCCGATCGGCGACTGGTCGACGAACACGGCGTCGCTGATCTGCTCCGCGCCGCTCAGCTTGCGGAACGTGCCCGGCGCTTCCGTCGCTTTGCCCAGATGCCGCGCAAGCGCGGGATAGAGCACGTCCTGCACCAACGTCGATTTACCCGAACCCGAAACGCCCGTCACGCAAACGAGGCGCTGCAGCGGAATCTGCACGGTCACGTCGCGCAGGTTGTGCTCGCTCGCGCCTTCGAGCAGAAGGTTCGGCGTGGACGCGTCAACCGGGCGCCGCTCCCAGTGCGAAGCGTCGGCGACGGCGCGGTGGCCGCCCAGGTACTCGCCCGTCAGGGTGCCCGAGGAGCGGATATCGTTCGGCGTGCCGTCGTAGACGATCGTGCCGCCGCGCTCGCCAGGGCCGGGGCCCATGTCGATGAGGCGGTCGGCCGCGAGCATCACGGAAGGATCGTGCTCGACCACGACGAGCGTGTTACCCGCATCGCGCAGGCGATGCATCGCTTCGACGATACGATTGAGGTCGCGCGGATGCAGCCCGATACTCGGCTCGTCGAGCACGAACAGGGTTTTCGTGAGCGACGTGCCGAGCGCCGTGGTCAGGTTGATACGCTGCACTTCGCCGCCCGAGAGCGTGCGGCTCTGGCGGTCGAGCGTGAGATAGCCGAGGCCCACGTCGCAGAGATACTTCAGGCGCGTGCGCACTTCCTCGAGCAGCAGCTTCAGCGCATCATCCAGCAATGCTGAGGAAAGCGAAAGATTGTCGAAGAAGCGGCGAATGCGCTCGATCGGCAGCAGCATCACGTCGTGCACGGTGAGGCCCGGCAACGCTTCGAGTTGCGCGCGCGTCCAGTCCACGCCGTGCGGCAGGAAACGCCCCGAAGGCGCGAGCACGTCGTCCGCATTCTGCTGCGTGCCGAGGCGCCATTGCAGAGCCTCGGTTTTCAGGCGTGCGCCGCCGCAGGTTTCGCACGGCGTGTAGCTGCGGTACTTCGACAACAGCACGCGAATGTGCATCTTGTACGCCTTCGACTCCAGATACTGGAAGAAGCGCTTCACGCCGTACCACTGCGTTTGCCAGCTGCCCTTCCAGTCCGGCGCGCCGTTGATGACCCAGTCGCGCTGCGCCTGCGTCAGTTCCGACCATGCGGTATCGCGCGGAATGCCGGCCTTCGCGGCGTAGCGCATCAGGTCGTCCTGGCATTCCTTCCACGCCGGCGTTTGCAGCGGCTTGATCGCGCCACCGCGCAGCGTCTTGCGCTCGTCGGGGATCACGAGGCCCCAATCCACGCCGATCACGCGGCCAAACCCGCGGCACGCGTCGCAGGCGCCGTAGGCCGAGTTGAACGAGAACAACGCGGGCTGCGGATCGGCGTAGCGCAGATCGCTGTCCGGGCAATGCAGCCCCGTCGAGAAGCGCCAGATCTGCGGCTCGGCCGCGGCTTCGGCGTCGCCGCTCTCGAGCACGTAAATGTTGACACGCCCGCTGCCGCGCTTGAGGGAGGCTTCGATCGCCTCGATCGCGCGGCTCTTCTCCACGTTCTGCATGCGCAAGCGGTCGGCGACCACGTCGAGCAGCTTGCGTGTGCCTTCGGCGGTCTTCACCTCGCGCTGCGCCTGGACGCGCGTATAGCCGCTCGCGGAGAGCCACTGCGCGACTTCCTCCTCGGTGGTCGTATCGGGCAACTCGACTGGAAACGTGACCACGAGACGCGGGTCGCCCGCGGCCGTACGCGCCATCAGTTCGGCGTAAATCGTCTCCGGCGTGTCGTGGCGCACAGGCTGCGCCGTGACACGGTCGAACAGATTCGCTGCGCGCGCGTACAGCAGCTTCAGGTGGTCGTTCAGTTCCGTCATCGTGCCGACCGTGGAGCGCGAACTGCGCACCGGGTTGGTCTGGTCGATGGCGATGGCGGGCGGCACGCCGTCCACGCGATCGACCTGCGGCCGGTCCATGCGGTCGAGGAACTGACGCGCGTAAGCGCTGAACGTTTCGACGTAACGGCGCTGGCCTTCTGCGTAAAGCGTGTCGAAGACGAGGCTCGACTTACCCGAGCCCGAAGGCCCGGTGACGACCGTCATTTCGCCGGTGTGCAGGTCGAGGTCGAGGTTCTTGAGATTGTGCTGGCGGGCACCACGGATTCGGATGGATCGGTTTTCGCTCACTTGCGCTGGCATTCCGGCTGGATCACACGCGTGGGGCCGGACGGCGCGCGAAATGGGGCGAATACGCGGCGCGGCCCGGCAACTTGCAGCGCGGCGCGCGCGGGAAATCGGCGCGCGGCCCTGGCTGTCAGGCTAGGATTCTACTGTATATTTATACAGCACGCTGGAGGGCCGTTCGGCTGAGTCCCCGCCGCCGGTTGCCCGTATTTGCGCGCCAGATCGTCCTATTGCGCCGCGGCGCGCCACATGCCTTCGTACGCCGCCTCGACGCCACGCGCGAAGCGTTCGCCGTCCATCAGCGGCGAATTCGCCATGCGTTCGCGCAGCGTCGCGCGCAGATTCGCGAGGCGCGGCAGGTCGTTCGCGAGACTCGCCGCCGTCTCCACGAAGGCGTCGTCGGAATCGGCGGCCAATTCGGTAAGGCCGAGGTTCGCGAGCTGGCTCAAGCCCGCGCGCCCCGCCACGGTCGGCCCGATGCGCGTGATGACGGGCACCCCCATCCACAGCGCGTCGAGCGAGGTGGTATGGCCGTTGTACGGCAACGTGTCGAGCCCGAGATCGACCTCGTGATAGCTGCGCAGATAATCGGCGCGCGGCCGGAAGGGCAGGAACCGCACGCGCGCCGAGTCGATGCCGGCCCGCGCGAGCCGCTGTGCGAGGCGGCGCCTCGCTTCGCCCTCGGCGGCCATGAGCACGAGGCGCGCCGCAGGCAAGCGGGCGAGTACACGAGCCCACAGATTCAGTGTCGTATCGGTGAGCTTGCATGGGTTATTCAAGCTGCCGAACGTGACGTGTCCCGCACTCGATGCCGGCGGCGCATTCACTTCGGGTTCCGAAGCAAGTGGGTCATAGCACCAGAACGTGTGCGGCAAACGCCACGACTTTTCGCTGTAGTGGCTATCGTGCGCAGGCGGATCGAGCCACGGATCGGTCAGCCGCCAGTCCATCGCGCCGATTCCCGTCGTGCCGGGATAGGCGAGCCAGGCGACCTGCACCGGCGCCGGCTTGCGCGCAAACAGCAGAGGCCGGCCATCGGACATGTGCATCGTGAGATCGACGAGGACATCGATGCCGTCCGCACGGATCCGGTCCGCCAGCGCCGCGTCGCTCAATGTGCGCACGTCGTGCCACTCGTCGACGTGCGCGGCAAGTCGCGCGGTCGTCGCATCGGGCCTGACCACGCTCGAATACGCGTGAATCTCGAAGCGCGTGCGGTCGTGGTGGGCGAACAGCGGCATCATGAACAATGCCTGGCAATGCTCACGAAAATCGCCCGATACGTAACCGATGCGCAAGCGCCTTCCCGCCGCGGCTTCGACAGGCGCCTGCGTGTGTTGCACGCCGAGCGGCGCTTCGTGCTGCGCGGACCACCGTCTCGCCTCGTCGAGAATCACCTGCGGATCTACGGCCTGGAACGACAATGCGTACAGAAGGTTGCTATGCGCGATGAGGTTGCCGGGCTCGCTCGCCACTGCCCGGCGAAAGCATTCGATGCCTCCGTCCAGGTCCCCGCAGTCCTTGAGCACGTTGCCGAGATTGTTGAGCGTGGCCGAGCGGGATGGATCGAAGTCGAGGGCCTGGCGCAACAGCGCTTGCGCCTCGTCGAGGCTGCCGAGCGTGCGCATCAGGTTGGCGGCGTTGTTGAACGCGTCGACGAAATCCGGCCGGGCGCGGATGGCCGTTTCGTACGCTACGCGTGCAGCCTGATAATCACCGAGATCGCGGCAGACATTCCCAAGGTTGTTGGCCGCTTCCGCATGCGCCGGGTCGAGCGCGAGCGCGCGGCGATACTGCGCTTCGGCGTCGCGCAGACGGCCGCGCGCCTGCAGCGCGACGCCGTAGTTGTAGGCCGCATGCGCGATAGGAGGTTCGATGGCCAGCGCGCGTTCGAGCAGGGGCAACGCCTCGTCCAGACGCTCGAGGCGCGTCAGCAGCACGCCGAGGTTGATCATCGCGACGGCCGTGTCCGGCGCGGCCGCCAGCGCAGCGCGCAAGCTTTCGAGCGCCTCCTCGTCCTGCCCCGCTTCCTGCAGCAGCGTGCCGAGGTTCGTCAATGCGTTGGCATCGCCCGGTTGCAAGGCGAGTGCGCGGCGATACGCGGTCTGCGCCTCGCCGGAATCGCCCAGCAGACGCAGGCCATTGCCGAGGTTGTTCCAGGCGTCGGCCCGGTTCGCCTCGCGCTCGAGCGCGGCCCGCCACGCCGCCACCGCTTCCGCCAGCGCACCCTGCGCCTGCAGTGCCGCGCCGAGCCCGCACCAGAGATCGGCGGACGACGCGTCGTCCGCCAGCAGAGCGCGATAGATCTGCGCCGCATCGGCATGGCGCGCGGCCATGGCATAGGCCTGCCCCAATGCTTCGCGGTAGCGCCGCTGACCGGGCTCGACGGCGAGCGCGCGCTGCAGCCAGCCGATCGCATCGACCGGCGCGCCTTCCTGCAAGCCGATCACGCCGAGGCGAAACATCGCACCCGCGTGCGCTGCATCGGCTTCGAGCAATTGCGTGTACAACTGACGCGCGCGCGGCAGGTCGCCGGCGAAATGGCTCTCACCGGCGCGTTCGAAAAGGGAGTCGTTCTGCATCGGGGTCACTGAATTCGTGCAACGGAGTCGTTACCAAACCTTGCCCAATATTAACGGCAGTTTCTTTCGAAAACTTCTCACCCGTTTCATTACCAACTATTGAGCACGTTCATCGCAGACGAAAAACCTTTCCTTCAAACTTGAAAGGCAGGCGGACGTGCGGCGACACCGCGATGCGCAACGCATCCGGCCGCCCGCCGCCACTCAGCTTCGACAGGAGCCCGACGATGAGCAAGACGATGCAAGCCGCGGTAGTCCGCGCATTTGGCAAACCCCTCGTGCTGGAAGAAGTGGCCGTCCCCACCCCGGGACCCGGCGAGCTGCTCGTGAAAATCGAGGCGTGCGGCGTGTGCCATACGGACCTGCACGCCGCGCACGGCGACTGGCCCGTGAAGCCGCAGCCGCCGTTCATTCCCGGTCACGAGGGCGTGGGCTATGTCGTGGGTGTGGGCGCGGGCGTCACGCACGTGAAGGAAGGCGATCGCGTCGGCATTCCGTGGCTCTATTCGGCATGCGGCCATTGCGACCATTGCCTCGG
The DNA here is from genome assembly GCF_026343935.1 of Paraburkholderia sp. CNPSo 3076. Taxonomy (NCBI): domain Bacteria; kingdom Pseudomonadati; phylum Pseudomonadota; class Betaproteobacteria; order Burkholderiales; family Burkholderiaceae; genus Paraburkholderia; species Paraburkholderia sp. CNPSo 3076. The sequence continues at coordinate 207,374 of NZ_JAPMAL010000027.1, forward strand.
CGGTTGGGAAACGCTTTGCGAGCAGCAGCAGAACACCGGCTATTCGGTCAATGGCGGCTTCGCGCAGTACGCCAAGGCCGACGCGAATTACGTCGGTCTGCTGCCGAAAAATATCGACTTCATCGAAATCGCACCCGTGCTCTGTGCCGGCGTGACGGTCTACAAGGGCCTGAAAGTCACCGACACGCGCCCCGGCAACTGGGTCGTGATTTCCGGCGTGGGCGGCCTCGGCCACATGGCCGTGCAATACGCGCGCGCGATGGGGCTCAACGTCGCCGCCGTCGATGTCGACGATACCAAGCTCGAACTGGCGAAACGCCTCGGCGCAACCGTGACGGTCAACGCGAAAACCACCGATCCCGCTGCGTATCTGAAGAAGGAAATTGGCGGCGCGCACGGCGTGCTCGTTACCGCGGTCTCGCCCATTGCGTTTTCGCAGGCGCTCGGCATGGTGCGCCGGGGCGGCACGGTGTCGTTGAACGGCCTGCCGCCCGGCGACTTTCCGCTGCCGATCTTCGACATGGTGCTGGGCGGCGTGACGGTGCGCGGCTCGATCGTCGGCACGCGTCTCGACCTTGAAGAGTCGCTGATGTTCGCACAGGAAGGCAAGGTCAAGGCAACCGTCTCCACCGACAAGCTGGAGAACATCAACGACGTGTTCGCGCGCATGGAGCGCGGCGCGATCGAAGGCCGCGTCGTGCTCGATATGGCGGGCTAGGCAGCGCACGGCCGCTCAATGAAAAACGCGCCGGACACCGCTGCAAAGCGATGTCCGGCGCGTGACTGGATCGCCGCAACGATTGCGGCAAGAAGCGCGGCCTCAGTCCGCGACGTCCACGCCCTTCAATAGCTTCACCTCAGGCGGTTCCGTCACCCACGCACCGATCTTCGCGCGGTACGCCACGAAGTGCGCGCTTTCGCGATGCGCCTGCACTGCGACTTCGTCGACATAGGTCTCGTAAAGGTAAAAACCCGGCGCGCCATCGGCGCGGCGCAGCAGGTCGTAGCGCAAGTTGCCCGGTTCCTTGCGCGTGTGCGAAACCATGTCACGCATCAGCGCCTCCACGTCGGCGACGTGCTCGGACTTCGGCGTGATGCTCGCGAATAGATAGACGGTCATCGGCATTCCCTCATCGTCAACGGTTGTACCGGTCGGCAACATTCAGCCAACCTTGTAGCGCTCGAGCCAGTGCGCGTACGGCGCGGGCAAGGTCCACGCGGCGCGTTCGACGCCCAGTTCCTGGGCCGCGAAATACGGCCAGTGCGGATTCGCGAGATGCGCGCGCCCGACCATCACGACGTCGAGTTGCTCCTTCGCCACCGAGCGCTCGGCCAGTTCCGGCGTGCCGATACCCCATGCCGACGACACCGGCAGGCCGGCTGCGCGACGCACCTTTTGTGCGATCGGCGCGAGGAACGCAGGCGCCCACGGAATCTGCGCGGCGGGCGTCGAGAAACCGACGCTCACGCCCAGCATGTCGAGGCCTTCGCGCTTGAAGCCCTTGGCCAGTTCGATCGATTCGGCCAGCGTTTCCTCGTCGCGGCCATCGTACTCGATCACGCCAAAGCGCGCCGTCAGCGGCAGATGCTCCGGCCAGACCTTGCGCACGGCGGCCAGCGTTTCCAGCAGGAAACGGCTGCGGTTTTCGAGGCTGCCGCCATAGATATCGTCGCGCTGGTTCGAATGCGTCGAGAAAAAGCTCTGGCCGAGGTAGCCGTGCGCAAAGTGCAGTTCGAGCCATTCGAAGCCGGCTTCGAGCGCGCGCCTGGCCGCGGCCACGAAGTCCTCACGCACGCATGCGATGTCGTCAAGCGTCATCGCCTTCGGCACCTTCGGCAGATGCGCGCCAAACGCCGTTGCCGAGGGCGCGATGGTCTGCCAGCCGCGCGCGTCGCCTTCGGCGATGTGGTCGTCGCCTTCCCACGGGCGGTTCGCGCTCGCCTTGCGGCCCGCGTGCGCAATCTGGATGCCGGGCACCGCGCCCGCCGCCTTGATCGCCGCGACGGTAGGCTTGAACGCCTCCATCTGCGCGTCGTTCCACAGGCCCGTGCAAGCCGGCGTGATGCGGCCTTCGGGCGAAACCGCCGTCGCCTCGACGATCACGAGGCCCGCGCCGCCGCGCGCGATCTGCGCGTAGTGGACGTGGTGCCAGTCGTTGATCACGCCATCGACAGCCATGTACTGGCACATCGGCGGCACGGCGATGCGGTTGCGCAGGGACACGCCCTTGAGCTTGAACGGTTCGAACAATGCGGACATCTACAGCTCCTTTCTTGGCACAGGTCGCGCGTCGCGCGGCGCCTGCGCCGGTTGGCAAAAACGGGATTTCCTTGCGGCAACGCGCAGCCGGACACGCGCTGCGAGCGCGCCTCGCAGCATTGCCGAAAGGAAATCGAGGGAAGCGAACGCGCTCGCCAAAGACGAGCGCGTTCGCGCAACATCAAGCGCGGCGCAGCGCCGCGAGCAAGGCTTCGGCAACCGGCTCCGACGAAGCCGGATTCTGGCCCGTGATGAGCAGGCCGTCGGTTGCGACGTGCGCTTGCCAGTCGGCGGCCTTCGAGTACTGGCCGCCGTTGGCCTTGAGCATGTCCTCGACGAGGAACGGCACGACGTCCGTCAATTGCACGGCGGCCTCTTCGTCATTCGAAAAACCGGTGACCGACTTGCCGGCCACGAGCGGCCGGCCGTCCGCCCCCTTTACGTGACGCAGCACGCCCGGCGCATGGCAGACAGCGGCGACAGGCTTGCCCGCGGCGATCGTCTTTTCGATCAGCGCGATCGAAACCGGATCCTCGGCCAGGTCCCAGAGCGGGCCGTGGCCACCAGGGTAGAACACGGCGTCGAACGCGCTTGCGTCGATATCGGCGAGACGTTTCGTATTGGCAAGCGCCGCTTGCGCCTCGGTATCGGACGCGAAACGCCGCGTCGCATCGGTCTGCGCGGAGGGATCGCTGCTCTTCGGATCGAGCGGCGGCTGGCCGCCCTTGGGCGATGCGAGCGTGAGTGCAGCGCCAGCGTCGCGCAGCGCGTAGTACGGCGCGGCGAATTCCTCGAGCCAGAAGCCCGTCTTCTTGCCCGTGTTGCCGAGGTCCTCGTGCGAGGTCAAAACGATCAGTACCTTCATCGGCCTTCCTTTCTGGGTTGGGTTCGGGCGCTCGCACGCCCTTCGGAAACCGGTCTCTTCATACACTATTAGACCGGTCGTCTAGATATTGCGCACAATGCGCGACAATCGCGCGCACCTCACGCGCTGCCGCGGCTTCGCGTTCGATTAGTCGCTCGGAGGCAGGTTCAACAGGATGCGCGTGGTCGCCATGGCGGCGTCGAGCGGCTTGCGGTCGCGGTGGATCTTCTCGAGCAGAGTCGCGCCGAGCCACAGTTCGTAGAGCGTCACCGCCATGGTCGCGGCGTCGTTCACGCCCACGAGCGAGCCATCCGCGCGGCCTGCCTCGAGACATGCGGCAATGCGCGAGATCGTCGCGTCGGTGCCGAGACGCAGCGCCTCGCGCATCGCCTCGGACAGGTCGCTGACCTCCGCACCCAGTTTCACCGCGAGACATTTGCCCACCGGATCGTCGGCGCATTGGATCAGCCGCCAGTCGTCCCAGTAGCGCATCAGCTTCTCGGCTGCCGTGCCCGGCGCGCGCACGAGCAGATCGTCGAGACGCTCCGCATACTCGGCGAAATATGACGTGAGCAACGCTTCGCCGAACGCTTCCTTCGAGCCGAAATAGTGATAGAACGACCCTTTAGGCACACCGGCGGCCGCGAGGATCTCATTGAGTCCGACTGCGGAAAAGCCCTTGCCCAGCAGTATGGGCATGGCGGTATCGAGGATGTGTTGCCGCACTTCAACGGCTGCCGCTGCATTCATGAGGCGACATGTTACAGAGCGATTAGACCAGTCGTCTAGTAATCTCCCATGATGAGTAGTGGCATTGCATCGCGCCCCGCAACCAGGTAACCAGGAAGAGGCAACCCATGACGTCACGCACCCTGCTCTGTTACGGCGATTCCAATACGCACGGCACGAAGCCGCTGACCGTGCCCGGCGTCTCCGAGCGATTCGGCCCCGCCGACCGCTGGCCCGGCGTACTGCGTGAGGCGCTCGGGCCAGGCTGGATGATCATCGAGGAAGGCCTGCCCGCGCGCACCACGGTTCACGACGATCCCATCGAAGGACGGCACAAGAACGGGCACGCCTACCTGCGCCCATGCCTCGAAAGCCAGTTGCCGGTCGACGTGGTCGCGCTGATGCTCGGCACCAACGACCTCAAGACACGCTTTTCCGTCACGCCCACCGACATTGCGAACTCGGTGGACGTGCTGCTCGAAACGCTCGTCGCGTGTCGCGCGGGTCCGGGCGGCTCGACGCCGCACGTGCTGCTCATGTCGCCGGCACCGATCGAAGAGATTGGCTTCCTCGGCGATATCTTCACAGGCGGCGCTGCCAGGTCGCGCCTGCTTGCCCCGCTTTACGAGCGCGTCGCCGTGAAGTACGGCTCGGCGTTTCTCGACGCCGGCGAATTCGCCACCGTCAGCCCTACTGATGGCATTCACTACGAAGCCTCGCAACACCACCGGCTCGGCAAGGCCGTCGCGGAAGTCGTGCGTCAGCGCTTCGGCGCATAAGCGCCTGGCAGGCCGCAAAAAAAAACGCCGCCGGCCTGAAGGCCCGGCGGCGTTTCCATTTGCGCTTCACCCGAAGCGAGCGAAGCGCAAGTCCAGCAACGATGAGCGCTTAACGCGACATCATGTTCATGCTGACGTTGTGCATGACCCACAGCGTACCGACGACCACGATCAGGACCGTCAACACCGTGAAGCCAAATGCCGTCACGTTCCAGCGCTGACCCGACGACGTGTTCATGTGCAGGAAGAACACGAGGTGAACCACGATCTGCACCACAGCCAGCACGGCAAGGCCGAGCAGCGCGGTTTCGCGCGGGAAGCCGCCATGCAGCACGAGCCAGAACGAAGCGGCCGTGAGCACCACCGCCAGGACGAAACCTGCCAGGTAGCTGCCTACGCTGCCGTGGCTTTCTTCTTCATGGATGGAATGAGCACTCATTTAGATCACGCTCGCAAGGTAAACAAAGGAGAACACGCAGATCCAGACGATGTCCAGAAAGTGCCAGAAAAGGCTCAGGCACGTGAGGCGGCGCAGTTCGCGCTCGCCCAGCGTCGGGACCTTCGCGACCTGAACCATCAGGACGATCATCCAGATCATGCCCATCGTCACGTGGATACCGTGCGTGGCGACCAGCGTGAAGAACGACGAGAGGAACGCGCTGCGGCTCGGGCCCGCGCCTTCTTCGATCAGGTGCGCGAATTCATGCAGTTCGAAGTACAGGAAGGTCGCGCCCAGCGCGAACGTGATGGCCAGCCACAACAGAACCTGGCCGTTGCGCTTCTTGTACGCCGCAATCATCGCGAAACCGTACGTGATGGACGACAGCAGCAGCACTGCCGTTTCCATGGCCACGCCCGGAATGTCGAACAGGTCCTTGCCCGTCGGGCCGCCTGCGAACTGGTTCTGCATCACGGCGAACACTGCGAACAGCGAGCCGAACAGAATACAGTCCGTCATCAGGTACAGCCAGAAGCCGAACACCGAGTGTGACGGCGGGTGATCGTGGTGATCGTGCTCCGCGAGTGCGGCCGCACTAGTTTTCGTCAACATCAGTTGGCCTCCAGTGCTGCTTCAACCTTGCCACGGCGTTGCTTGTCTTCGAACGCCTTGACCAGTGCGCGGCTGCGCATTTCTTCGTCTGCCCGGACCTTGGCGGCCGGGATGTAATAGCCTTCGTTCTTCTGGAAGCTGTACGCGATGGCCGTGCCGACAATGCCGACGAAGCCAACGATCATGAGCCACCAGATGTGCCAGATGCCAGCAAAGCCGAGCACCAGGCTGAAGAAACCGATGAACACACCCGCGCTCGTGTTCGAGGGCATGTGGATGTCGGTGTACTTCGTGTTCGCGACATCCACGGTTTCGCGGCCGGTTTCCTTCAGGTGCGCAAACTCGTCGAGTTCGCTCACGTGCGGAATGATCGCGAAGTTATACGACGGCGGCGGCGACGACATCGCCCACTCCAGCGTACGGCCACCCCACGGATCGCCCGTCAGGTCGCGGTTTTCCGGCAGGTTGCGGTCGCGGATCGACACGTACAGCTGCAGCAGCTGGTGCGCGATGCCGATTGCCACGAGCACGGCGCCAACCCACGCGATGATCATCCACGGCTGCCATGCCGGATTGTCGTAGTGATTCAGACGGCGGGTTGCGCCCATGAAGCCCAGCACGTACAGCGGCGTAAAGGCAACGTAGAAGCCCGAGAGCCAGAACCAGAACGCGCGCTTGCCGAGCTTTTCGTTGAGCTTGAAGCCGAACGCCTTCGGGAACCAGTAGTTGAAGCCGGCGAGGTAGCCGAACAGCACGCCGCCGATGATCACGTTGTGGAAGTGAGCAATCAGGAACAGCGAGTTGTGCAGCACGAAGTCCGCGCCCGGGATCGCCATCATCACGCCGGTCATGCCGCCGATGGTGAAGGTGACCATGAAGCCGATCGTCCAGAGCACCGGCGAGGTGAACTCGAGGCGGCCGCGGTAGATCGTAAACAGCCAGTTGAAGATCTTCACGCCCGTCGGGATCGCGATGATCATCGTCATGATGCCGAAGAACGCATTGACGTTCGCGCCCGAACCCATCGTGAAGAAGTGGTGCAGCCACACGAGGAACGAGAGCACCATGATCGAGCAGGTCGCGTAGACCATGGTCTTGTAGCCGAACAGCGGCTTCTTCGCGTAGGTCGCAACGACTTCCGAGAAAATACCGAACGCCGGCAGGATCAGGATGTACACCTCGGGGTGACCCCAGGCCCAGATCAGGTTCAGGTACAGCATGGCGTTGCCGCCGCCGTCATTCGTGAAGAAGTGCGTGCCGATGTAGCGGTCGAGGCCGAGCAGCGCGAGCGTCACGGTCAGGATCGGGAACGCGGCCATGATCAGCACGTTCGTGCACAGCGCCGTCCACGTGAACACCGGCATCTTCATCATCGTCATGCCGGGGGCACGCATCTTGATGATGGTGACGAAGAAGTTCACGCCGGTCAGCAGCGTGCCGACACCCGAGATCTGCAGCGCCCACAGGTAGTAATCGACCCCTACCCCAGGACTGTACGCAAGCTCCGAAAGCGGCGGATACGCGAGCCAGCCGGTCTGCGCGAACTCACCCACGACGAGCGAGATCATCAGCAGGATGGCGCCGACTGCGGTCATCCAGAACGACAGCGAGTTCAGGAACGGGAACGCGACGTCGCGTGCGCCGATCTGCAGCGGCACGATGATGTTCATCAGGCCGACCATGAAGGCCATCGCCATGAAGAAGATCATGATCACGCCGTGCGCCGTGAAGATCTGGTCGTAGTGGTGCGGCGGCAGGTAGCCCGGCGCGTTGTACGCGAGCGCGAGCTGGGTACGCATCATGATTGCGTCGGCGAAGCCGCGCAGCAGCATGATGAGGGCGAGGACGATGTACATCACGCCCAGACGCTTGTGGTCGACGCTCGTCAGCCACTCCGTCCACAGATATTTCCACTTACCGAAGTAAGTGACGGTGCCGAGCACCAATGCGCCGATGAGCGCCATGCCGATCATCGTGCCGACGATAATCGGCTCGTGATACGGAATGGCATCCAGTGTAAGTTTTCCGAACATGCTTGGCTTACCCCTTGGTCACGCACGACGGGTCACTGAAATTCGTGACGTGGCCGTTGTTGTACTTCGCGATGATGTTGTTGAAGAGCTTCGGGTCGACCGTCGAGAAGTACTCAACCGGAGCCTTCTCGCTCGGCTGTGCGACCGTTGCGTATTGATCCATGGAAAGCTGCGTCTGCGACGCCTTCACCTTCTGGACCCACGCGTCGAAGTCTTGCTGGCTCGTCGCGAGCGTGCGGAACTTCATGTCCGAGAAGCCCTTGCCGCTGAAATTCGCCGAGAGGCCGGCGTAGTCGCCAGCGTGGTCGGCGATCAGGTGCAGACGCGTCTGCATGCCAGCCATCGCATAAACCTGGGTGCCAAGCTGCGGGATGAAGAACGAGTTCATCACCGAATCCGACGTGATGCTGAAGTTCACCGGCGTGCCGACGGGCACGGCCAGCTGGTTCACCGTCGCGATACCGAGATCCGGGTAGATGAACAACCACTTCCAGTCGAGCGCCACAACTTCGACGTTGATCGGCTTGACGTTCGATTCGAGCGGCTTGTAGGGGTCGAGCTCGTGCGTGGTGTTCCACGTGAGCACGCCGAGGAAAAGAATGATCAGCGTCGGGATGGTCCAGACGACGATTTCGATCGCCGTCGAGTGCGACCACTTCGGCGCGTAGGTGGCGCTACGGTTCGACGCGCGGTAGCGGTACGCGAACCAGAGCGTCAGGATGATCACGGGGATCACCACGATCAGCATGGCCCATGTGGAGGTAGCGATCAGCTGCTTTTCCGCCACGCCCACACTTCCCTTGGGGTCAAGGAGCTCCATGTTGCATCCGGAAAGACACAAGGCCAATCCGGCGCTTACGGGAAGCAGTAACCTTTGAAAGGTCGTTCTTTTCATCACGTTTGCCTGAATTTCATTCATTGAATTGTTCCGGACGCGTCCCCTGACATCCGACAAAGGAAGCGCGCCCGCATCATACAGCCGCTTTGATATTTCGCAATCAATGAATGTGGAAAATGACCTTTGTCAAAAGAAGATTGAGACACTTTGTCGCATGTGTTCGCGAGGTTTGTCGCGCCTCGGAAACACACGCACGTCGCGCCCTGCTCTGCCCTTGACAGCGGGCCGCCGCGGCTATGTTTCGAATCTCAAGATTCGAAAACTCCTGGACGCAGCAACGCGCCGCACCGCCTGGAGGCGATGCGGCGCGTTGGTTGCGCCGTCAATCTTCAGTGATCACGTCGGCGAGTGCGCAGCACGAACGTCCGTGCCCGCACGCACTGCGTCAGCAGGCGCTGCATCGTCGACGGGTTGCTTGCTGCGACCGGCCTGGGTGACGAGGTTCGCCGCCGAGAGCTCGATCGCGTCGGTCATCGGCTTCGGGTAGAGGCCGATTGCGAGCACGAACGCTGCAAGCGAAGCGAAGATCAGCGTTTCGCGGCGGCCGATGTCGGCCAGCTTCGCAACGCCCTTGTTCGCTACAGCGCCAAAGATCACGCGCTTGTACATCCACAGGGTGTACGCAGCGCTCAGGATGACGGTCGTCGCGGCGATCGCGCCGACCCAGAAGTTCACGCGGATCGCGCCCATGATGACCATGAACTCGCCCACGAAGCCCGACGTGCCCGGCAGGCCGAGGTTGGCCATGCAGAACAGCATCATGAAGGTGGCGTAACGCGGCATCACGTTGACGACGCCGCCGTAAGCCGAGATCGTGCGCGTCTTCGTGCGGTCGAACAGCACGCCGATCGAGAGCAGCATGGCGCCCGAGACGAAACCGTACGAGATCATCTGCACGATCGCGCCTTCGGTGCCGATCTGGTTGAAGAGGAACAGGCCGAGCGTGACGAGCCCCATGTGGGCGACCGTCGAGTACGCGAGCAGCTTGGTCATGTCGGTCTGCGCGAGCGCGAGCAGGCTCGAGTAGACCACGGCCACGAGCGAGAGCGTGATGATCGCCGGCGCGAAGAAGTGCGCGGCGTCAGGTGTGATCGGCAGCGTGAAGCGCAGGAAGCCGTAGCCGCCAAGCTTGAGCATGGCCAGCATCACGGTCGCGCCGGTCGGCGCTTCGAGGTGGACGTCGGGCAGCCAGGTGTGGAACGGCCACATCGGGACCTTCACCGCGAAGGCCGCGAAGAAGCCGATGAACACCAGGATCTGCGGGATGAAGCCGAGCGTGAGGTTGTGCCACGCCGACATGTCGAAGGTGTGCGACTGGCTGTAGAGGTACAGCATCGACACCAGCATCAGCAGCGAGCCGGCGAGCGAGAAGAAGAAGAACTTGACCGCGGCGTAGGTGCGGCGGGCATTGCCCCACGAGCCGATCAGCAGGTACAGCGGGATCAGCGTGGCTTCGAAGAACACGAAGAACAGCATCCCGTCGGTCGCGGCGAAGGTGCCGACCATCAGGCCCGAGAGAATCAGAAACGCGCCGAAGTACTGGGCCACGCGCACCGTGATCGATTCCCACGAGGCGATCACGATCACGAGCGTCGTGAACGCGGTGAGCACCACGAGCCACATCGAAATGCCATCGATCCCGAGTCGCCACGCCACACCGAACTCAGGCAGCCATTCGCGGAATTCGACGAACTGCATGCCGGCCGCGTGGTTATCGAAGCCGGAGATGAGCGGGAGGGTCAGCAGCAGACCGACGACGGCGCCAACGAGCGACAGCCAGCGGGCACGCTGCGGATGACGATCCGACCCGAGGCGCAGCACGGCCACGCCGAAGAGGATGGGAATCCAGATCGCCAGACTCAGGAATGGAACGGATTGCATTTCAACGGGACCTCAAAAATGCGGAGCAAATAGCTTCCACGGCGCACGATCAGGTGCGCAAGCAACTTGAAAGATTGACGCGGGGTGAAAATCGAACCAGGCTGGCTGTAATGTATTTGTCAGCGACGAGGCGAAATGCAACACACGTTCAAGGGTTAACGAGGGTAAACGGAATACGGAAGTTTTGCAGCGCAACAACACGGGCCGGATCGATGGTTGACACAAGTCATTGTTTTTATTCAGAAACGTACTAAGAGAAAAAACAACAAACAGGCTGTTTCAGCCCATTTTTGATCGCGAAAGCAACGCTTTCGACCTCCTGGGCGCCATGACGCGCGGCAGGCTGTCACGCTGCGCGGCCCGAATAATACCTTACTTGTTTCTTTCGGTTCAATGACTTATGCAGCGGAGTATGGCCCCCGACAGCCACCAAAACGTGTGCCAGGGCCGCCCCGCGCGCCCTGGCGCGGTGCAAAAAAAAGCCCCGGCCTTCATGGGGCCGGGGCCAACTCTCACGTTGCGCCAGAACACTGGAACACGCATGACGGGCACTTTAACGACTTGTGTCCCCGTAATTAAGGGCGTTGGCTGGAACAGTCCCTTCCCGGTTGCGCGAGGTCATCTCCCTCCGCCAGCCTCTTTTTTACAAATGAGAATCATTTGCATTTAGACAAGATTTATCCCAGAATAGAGCCCATGCCGGACGACCCGGCGCCACCCGAATGATTTGTGCGGGACCGGAGGCTCCATGAACTACACCGCCCCTTTCGCGAGAAATGACACGCTGATCGACGACACCTTCGTCCATCACCCCGACACCGCCGAGCAGACCGTCCTGCGCGCGGTGCGCACCTGGCTGCGCCCGCACTGCGACGCCTACGCCAAAGCCGAAAACTGGCGCGGCGTGCTCGCCGACGCGGGGCTCGGCGCGGAAGGTTTCGGCTATTTCGATCTGCTGATGAGCACCCTGTGCCGCGCCTCGTGCCGCCCGCTCGACACGCGCTGCCGCTGCGCCTCCGAACTCGCGAAGGACGAAGGATCGCTGCTGCAGGTGATCGCGCTCCTGCAGTCCACTCGCAGCGAGGCCGCCGTGCAGCTCCTCAACGACTGGCTGCCGATGCCGAGCGTGAGCGGCATGCTCAAGACCGCGCGCTGGTTCGCCATCGCGCTGCTCGACGCGGGATTGCGATTGAGCGACCGCTCGCGCCGCGTTACCTACATGCACTGACACAGGCACTGACTGGCCCGCACAGCATGAGCTCATAACCAAAAACGATTTGGGCGCGCGCCGCGCGGACCAGCGCCGCGGCCAGGCCGGCGCGCGTAGCGTCGTGGAAGAACGACGGCGCGCTGCTGCGCGGCGTCTACACGCGGCGCACGGTGCTCGCCACGGTCATCGGCGTGGCTTCTTCGTTCGCGTACAACGCGGTCGCGTTCGGCCTGCCCGTGATCATCTCGAGCTTCCTCGCGCAGTCCATGCTCACGACGATGCTCGCCTCGCTCGTGCTCAATCTCGGCTTCGCCTTCGTGGGCGGGCTGATCGCCGTGCGTATCGTGCCGCGCTTCGGTGCGTGGAAGCTCACCGTGTGGGGCTATGCGATCCAGTTCGTGGCGCTCGTCGGCCTCGCGATCGTCGGCAAGCCGGCGACGGCACCCGAAGTCGTCAGCGCGGTCGCCCTGCTTGCCGCGTTCCTCTTCGGCCAGGGCGTCGGCCCCGGTTCGCACAGCATGACGTTCGCCTCGCTCGGCTACCCGACCTCGCTGCGCGGCGTGGGTGTCGGCTTCAACCAGACGCTCATGCGCACCAGCTCGACAGTCTCGCTGTTCCTGTTCCCGGTGCTCGCCGCCGCGCTCAGCACGCGCGTGTTCTGGATCATCGCGGTCGCGCCGCTCGCGGGGCTCGCGGCGTTGCTCTCGATTCGCTGGGAGCCTTCGGGCTATGACGTCGATGCGGAAGACTTCGACGCCGCAACGCCCGCGCAAGCGCTCGCCGCGCGGGACGCAGAAACGGTGCAGTAAATGTCGATGAAGGGCGGTGCGTTTGCAGCAGCACCGCCCTTTTCTTCGAATGAAATTGCCTGGCAATCCAAAGTCATGCCGGGGATCAATCCCGCTTGCTTGAGCGCTCACGCAGATAACGCCTCACAGCACGCGCCATCTTCGGATACTGCTCGCCGGGTACGGCGAACAACACGAGCGCACACAGCGCGAGCGCGCCGCAAAAAAGAAACGTGCCGCGATAACCGAACGCCTGCACGAGCATGCCGGAAAGCACGCCTGAAAGTATCGAGCCGAGCCGCGACGCGTTGAAAAACAGCGCCGTTGCCCGCCCGGGCGACGACGGCATCAAATCCTGCACGAAGGTCATGCCAAGACACGACGTAACGGCAACCACGAAGGCGTTGAGGATCTGCATCGGGATCAACGCGTGCACGCCCGGCGCCAGCGACATCGCGACGAAGTAGACGGCATGCACCGCAGCGCAGGCGGCCAGCCACCATGGCTTGTTTAGCACCGAGGCGCGCGCGCCGAGCGCGAGCATCATCGGTATCTCCATGAGCGCGCCGAGGCCGAGCATGATCGACACATCGATGCGCGTGCCCTGCAGGCCATGCACGATGTAGAGCGGCAGCACGATCATCGTCGCGTTGGCGGCCAGTCCGACGAGTGTGAGCGCCACGATCGCGCGCATGATGTCTTTCTGCGAACCCTCCGCGGCGAGCTCCGGCGCGCGCGCTGCCCTGGCCTTCGCTTTTGCCGTTGCCGCCGCCGGGCGCGTCGCGGGGTCGCGAGGCGCACCCGGCTGCACTTCGGCTTGCGTGAGCGGCTGGCCCGCGTACTGCGCGCCGATCTCCTGCGCGACTTCGCCCGAGGTGGGACGCGCCATCAAATGCTGCGCGGCGTGTTCGTCGTGGCGCGGCTCGCGCATGCGCCAGACGATCGTGCCGCAAGCCGCGAAGCTCGCCGCCGCGAACAGGAACAGCCCGTAGAAGTTCGTGGCGGCCAGCACGAGCGCGCCAACCGCGGGCCCGAACACCCACGCGGCGGAGAGAATCGTGCGCAGCGTCGCGCTCGCAAAGGTCCGCTCGGCGTCGTCGCTCGCGGGCAGCGCCGCGCGGCTGAACGAGAACACGAGCGAGAGCGCGCAACCGCCCGCGCCAATGAACGCAATGCCCACGAGCAGCAGAAGCCGGTAATCGCGCACGACGCACAGGCAGAGATAGCCGAGCGTGGCGGCGCACAGCGAGACGAGCAGCAGGGTTCGGTGCTTGCCGGTGGCGTCGCTCCAGCGGCCCGCCGCGGTGCTCGCGATCACACCGCTCGTGGCGATGGCGGTCATGAACACGCCGAGCCGGAACGGTGTCATGCCGGCGCGCTCGACGCCGAAGAGCGAGAGGTAAGGCGCGGTGAAGGACATCGCCACGCCGAGCATCAGGGTGGCGCCGGCGAGTGGCAGGAAACCAGGAATACGCAGAAGACCGGCAAAGCGCGAGTTTTTGAGCACGGCGCGGCGCGTAGTGACGAGAAGAGAGTTGCCCGTGCACGCGCGGTCACGCGACGGCCATATCGACGGCGATTATCGGGCCGAACTCCCACACTGTGCAAGGTTGAACCGGCCGCGATCAACATCTGGGTGCGCTATCCACAACTTTGGTGGACAGCCTTGTGCGTAACCCTGGGACGACTGCACCAAGTGTTTGATGCGATTCGGATTGTGGGCGGCGTTGCCGATTGTGGCAGCGACGGCGTCTCGCGGGAAAGGTGCGGGGGGTTTTCCACAGATTTTGTTGAGAGCCCTGTTAGCAACTTCTGGACATCCGCATCAAGTCCTTGAATGGAAACGGGAAGCTCGCAAACGACATAGAAAATGCATGTTTTTTGCGCAGCAAAGTTGTCCACAGTTTTTGGTGACAAACCTGTTGATAACCGCCTGGCGAGCGCGCCAACTCATTGATCGGATGGAGAGTTCGTCGCTTGTGTCGCGCTTGCATCAATTTGCGTTCCGGATGGGCAACCCGGGGCGGCGGCGCAAACGTTTCGCGACGGCCACCGCCCTCTGCCCTTCGATGCCTCCATGCGCAGCGCTCAGGCCAGATCGAGTGCCGCCGTGAGATCGCCCGGTGGCGTCTGCTCTCGCGAGAGGAACGTCTGATCACGCGCAGCCACGCCGTCGAGCGGCGCGAGCCCATGCACGCGGCTGATGAAGCGCAGGATCGAAACCGTGTCGTAGAACGTGTGATCGACGTAGCCCTTCTTCGCGAACGGCGCGATCACGAGCGCGGGGACGCGCGAACCCGGACCCCAGCGGTCGCCCAAGGGCGGCGCGACCGGGTCCCACCAGCCGCCGTTCTCGTCGTGCGTCACCACGATCATCGTGTTCGCCCATTGCGGGCCGCGCTGGATGCGCTCGATCACGGTCGCGATGTGGCGGTCGCCCGACTCGACGTCCGCATAGCCGGCGTGCATGTTCAGGTTGCCCTGCGGCTTGTAAAACGTCACGGCAGGCAAGCGCCCTGCGTCGATGTCCGCGAGCAGACGGTTGGTCGACGGATCGTCGCCGAGACCCGCATCGCGCAGGTGACGCGCACGCGCGGCCGTGCCCGGCGCGAAGTTGGCAAAGTAGTTAAACGGCTGGTGGTGATACTGGAAGTCGGGCACTGCGCGCGTGTCCTGATGGTCCAGCGCGAACTGCCAGGCGCCGCTATACCAGGCCCAGTCGACGCCCTTCGCAGAGAGCCGGTCACCGATCGTCGCGTAGGTCTGCGGGCGCAGCACGCGTGGATTGGACGGATCGGCGAGCGCCGGGTTGCCGTCTTCCGACGGGCGCACGTTGCTCGGCTGATATGGCGGCGCCATCGTGTTGACGGCGTAGCCGTCGGGCGTGAAGAGGCCGTCGTTCACGAACTTCGGCGGTCCGTCGAGCGCCGAGGCCGGCGAGTTCGGCGCAACCTTCAGGCGCGTGCCGGTGGGATCGTCGCCCTCCACGACGGAGGCGAGATGCTTGGCGGCGCTCGTCTGGATGTCGGCGTATTGCGGCACCTGCGCCGAGATCAGGAAGATGTGGTTGAGCCATGAGCCGCCAAACGCGGCCATGAAGAAGTTGTCGCAGAGCGTGTACTGCTGCGCGATATTCCAGAGCCGCAGCGTCTGCGCGGAGTTCTCGTAGAAGCCCATGACGAGGCCGCCCGAGTCGCCCCACGCGGCGAACTGGTTGTTGCGCCCCGCGTTGATCTGCATCTGGTTCTGATAGAAGCGATGGATCAGGTCGCGCGTGATGATGCCGTTCGGCAACGGATGGCCGTGCGCGTCCACGATACGAAACGGCCGGTTGGAGAGTCCCCCGATCTGATGCTCCGCAATCATGTAGCGCTTGCCATCCAGCTCCTGCGCCTGGGGCACGAGGCCGCCCCAGATCTTCGGCAGCTGCGGCAACGGCGTCTTGCCGTCGCGATCGAGCTGCGTGTAGCGCTCCGCGCTCACATTCGCGAGCGGGGTTTGCACGCCGGGATAGTTGCCGTACAGATTGACGAAGCTGCGATTCTCCGCGTAGATCACGACGATCTGGCGCACCTGGTCGCGCAACGCGGCATCGACGCGCGCGTCGGCTGCGCTGCGCGGCGCGCCCGCCGCGCTCTGCGCCGGCGTCTCGCAGCCGCCGAGCGCGAGGCCCACGCCAACCGCCGCCAGCCCGCCGAGCACGCGGCGGCGCGCGGGGTCGTCCGGACCGACGGGAATGGAAGGTTCTTCGGGACGCCCGTTGTTTGATTCGTCGTTCCGCTTCATCAGCCTGCCTCCGGTGCCATGCCCGTAAGGGCGAGTCGAGGGGACGCGCAGTGCGCGCGGCGTACCGCGAATATTACGCAGGAGGATACCGGTTCCGCAGTTGGCAATGCAAAAAGGAAGCTCGCAAGCGCTGCACTGAAGCAGCCCTTTTAGCCGTCGCGCGGCATACGCGGCGCGCTTGCAGCGCCGTGCGGCTGGGCTTGCGCGAGCGTTTGCGCGGGACGCGGTTCGCTCGCGTGCCCCTCATGCGCGGCGCGCGGGGCACCGGGCAACGTCGTGCGCTCGTGGCGCGGCACATCGCCTTCGTCGGTCCAGAGCGGATCGGGAATCTCGCCGAAGACCTGGCGCAGCCGCTCGCCCCACGTCGAATGGATCATCTGGAAATAGGCATTCGACTGGTCGAGCGACGCGTATCGCGTCACACGCAGCGCGTCTCGCTCGTACACGAGCAGGTCGAGTGGCAGACCGACCGAAAGGTTCGAGCGCAGCGTCGAGTCCATGGAGATGAGCGCGCATTTCGCGGCCTCGTCGAGCGGCGTGCCCGGCGTCAGCACGCGGTCGATGATCGGCTTGCCGTACTTCGACTCGCCGATCTGGAAATACGGATTGACGCTCGACGTCTCGATGAAATTGCCGGCCGCGTAGATCTGGAACAGCCGCATGGCATGGCCGCCGATCTGGCCGCCGAGAATGAAACTGCAGTTGAAGTCGACGTTGAAGGTCTTGAGCGCTTGCGCGTCGCGCCGGTGCACCTCGCGCACGGCCTCGCCCACCACGCGCGCGGCCTCGACCATGGTCGGCGCGCTCCAGAGCGTCGCGCGCCCCGCGTCCTGCGGCTCGGTCAGCACCTGCAGCGTGGCCTGCGTGATGGCCAGATTGCCCGCGACGAGCAGCACGAGCACGCGCTCGCCGGGCGCTTCGAACACGGCCATCTTGCGCGACGTGCTGATGTGATCGACACCCGCATTCGTGCGCGTGTCCGAGAGAAACACGAGCCCCTCGTCCACTGCCATTGCCACACAGTACGTCATGCGCCTCCCTCCCCGTCCCTGACTTGCCGCTCTTTTTGTTATAGCGGGAAAACTATTGCTGCGACTGCTGCGCGCTCACGTGCACGCTGACATCGAGCGTTTCGCCGGCCCCGCCCACGCGGCGGCCGCGAACCGGCGCGGCCGCGTCGTAGTCGCGCCCCACCGCGATCCGGCAGTATTTTTCGCTCGCGAAACACGCGTGCGTGACGTCCACCGTCACCCAACCGTTGTCGAGCCACACGTCGACCCATGCGTGGCTCGCCATTTCGGGCACGTCGCCGGGGTCGAGGTAGCCGCTCACGTAGCGCGCCGGCACGCCGCGCGCGCGGCACACCGCCAGCATCACATGCGCGTGATCCTGACACACGCCACGGCCTAGCGCCAGCGCGTCCGCCGCGGTGTGCGTCACATCGGTGACACCGGGCTCGTAGCGCACGCGCTCCGTGATGCGCGAGGCCGCGTCGAGTACGGCGGCGGTGTCGTCCAGCGACGGCAGGCTGAACGCGAATTCCGTGAGTGCCTCGTCGGCTTCGGTGAGGCGCGTCGGCGAAGTGAAATGGTGCATCGGCACCATGCCTTCGCCTTCGGGCAGCCGGCCGTCGGGCAGCGCCACGGTCTCGACTTCGCCGCGCACGCGCAGGCGAATTTCCCTATGCGGACGCGTGAGCACCAGCGTCATCAGCGCGTTGCCGTAGGCGTCGCGGCACGCGTCGAGCTTGCCCGGCGTCTCGACGTGCCATTGCTTGACGATCTGCGTGGGCGTGGTGAGCGGCGAAAGCCGCAACTGCTGAATCGAATAATGCACGGGCGCTTCGTAGCGGTAAACCGTGTCGTGCCGGATCGCGAGTTGCATGAGGTTAATCCTCCGTCGAGACGATTGGGATATCGATGAGCGCGGGATCGCGCTAACCAACCGGCAACATCAGATAGGTGCGCGCAACCTGGTTGCCCAGCTCGTACACGCGCGCGAGAAACTGCGTGAGGAACGTATGCACGCCCATGGAAAAGATCTGCCGCAGGTCCGCATAAAGCAGCTCGGCGCGCAGCTTGCCCGCCGTGCGCTCGACTTCTCGCGAGCTATCGGTGCGCAGCATCGCGAGATTCGTGCAGACGCCGTCCAGCGACGCTAGCAGCGAGCGCGGCATTTGCTGGTTGAGTATGAGCAGTTCAACCACGCGCGCGGGCGTCACCACGTCGCGATAAACCTTGCGATAGATTTCGAGCGCGGAAACCGAGCCGAGAATCGAGGTCCAGTAATAGAAGTCCTCGAGCTGACGCGCGGCCGAGCGCGAGTCGGCGTTTTCCACGTCGACGAAACGCACGTCGAGAATGCGCGCCGTGTTGTCCGCGCGTTCGAGGAACGTGCCGAGTTGCGTGAAGAAGAGCGCATCGTCCTGCAACGCCGTGCCCAGGCGCACGCCGCGCGACAGATGCGAGCGGAACTTCACCCACTCGAACAGCGCATCGGGACGCGCTTCCAGCTCACTGCCGCGCAACAGCTCGACGAATTGCAGCCACGTGTCGTTGATCGTTTCCCACCATTCCGTAGTGAGCGTGCCGCGCACCGCGCGTGCATTCTCGCGGGTCGCCTGCAGGCACGAGTAGATGCTCGACGGGTTCGTTGGGTCCGCAACGAGAAACTTGAGCACGTTGCTGCTCGTTGTTTCCTCGTGGCGCGCATCGAAGGCGGGCTCCAGTTCCGAGATCCGCAGCATCGCACGATGCGTGCGCGCCTCGGCGTCCGCGCTGCCGGGCAGCAGGAGCGCCTTCAGATTGATGTCCAGCATGCGCGCGGTATTTTCCGCCCGCTCCATGTAGCGGGCCATCCAGAACAGATGATCGGCGGTGCGGCTCAGCATGGTCGAACCTCTTCGTGTGCGTGTGGTAAGGCCAGTGAAATCATTCGAGCACCCACGTATCCTTGGTCCCGCCGCCCTGCGACGAGTTGACGACGAGCGAGCCTTCCTTCAGCGCCACGCGCGTGAGGCCGCCGGCCGCCATCTGGATCGTCTTGCCGGAGAGCACGAAGGGCCGCAAATCGATATGGCGCGGCGCGATGCCCGCTTCGACGAAGGTCGGGCAAGCCGACAGCGACAGCGTGGGCTGCGCGATGTAATTGCCTGGCCGTGCGAGCAGCCGGGCGCGAAACGCCTCGATTTCCTCGCGCGTGGAAGCGGGACCGACGAGCATGCCGTAGCCGCCCGCGCCGTGCACCTCTTTCACGACGAGATCCGGCAGATGTTCGAGCGTCCAGGCGAGATCGTCAGGCCGGCGGCATTGCCACGTCGGCACGTTCTTCAGGATCGGCTTTTCGCCGAGATAGAACTCGATCATGTCGGGCACATACGGATAGATCGACTTGTCGTCGGCCACGCCCGTGCCCATCGCATTGGCGAGTACGACGCGGCCCGCGCGGTACGCCGTGAGCAGCCCCGGCACGCCGAGCGCGGAGTCGGGGCGAAACGCCAGGGGATCGAGAAAATCGTCGTCCACACGCCGATAGATCACGTCCACGCGACGCGGCCCCTGCGTCGTGCGCATGAATACGTAGTTATCCTCTACGAAGAGATCCTTGCCCTCCACCAGCTCGATGCCCATTTGCTGCGCGAGGAACGTATGCTCGAAATACGCGGAGTTGTACATACCGGGCGTGAGCAGCACGACGGTCGGATCGTCCACGCCTTCAGGCGCCACCGAGCGCAGCGTATCGAGCAGCAGGTCGGGATAATGCGCGACCGGCGCCACCTTGTGCTGTACGAACAACTCGGGAAAGAGCCGCATCATCATCTTGCGGTTTTCGAGCATATACGAGACCCCGGAGGGCACGCGCAGATTGTCTTCGAGCACGTAGAACGCGCCGTCGCGCCCATCGCGCACGATGTCGATGCCCGCGATATGCGCATACACGCCCAGCGGCAGGTCGATACCCTGCATCTCCGGCCGGTACTGCGCATTGGTGTAGACCTGTTCGGCCGGTATCACGCCGGCGCGCACGATGTTGCGCTCGTGATAGACGTCGTGCAGGAACAGATTGAGCGCCTGCACGCGCTGGCGCAGTCCGCGCTCGAGCAGCGCCCATTCGTCTGCGGGAATGATGCGTGGAATGAGGTCGAAGGGAATGAGCCGCTCGGTGCCGGAGAGGTCGCCGTTCACCGCGAACGTGATGCCGACCCGTCTGAACAACAGGTCCGCCTCGGCGCGCTTGCGCGCCATCGTCTCGCCAGTCTGCCTCTCCAGCCACTGCTGGAAGCGGTCGTAGTGCGGGCGCACCGCGCCCTCGTCGCGCATTTCGTCATGGACTTGCATCGGTTCGTTCTCGCGCGTGAGTGCAACTGCAGTACAGGCTAAAAAGCAAGGCGTATGCCATCGGCCTTCAGCCTTGTTTCATGCGCTGGATTGGTGCAACTCAGGCAGGATCGGCGGTATCGAATCGGGGCATGCCAATGCGGCGCCGCATTTGCGCTTCAAGCTGGTGCAATGCGCTCGCGCGGCACGGTAAAGGCAGGAACAGCAGGCAACTGAATGGGCCTGAGACCCAATGACGGATGCGACCTGCGTGAACGAGCGTTCTACGGGAATCGCTGCGTGGCCAAGCGTGGAGGTGCCGGTGGACGTCGCCGGACTTGCCGGCGTTCAGCGCTATCTGCGCGCTTCGCTGGAAACCGATGTGGCTGCCGCGCCACGGCGCCTCTTCGGCTACTGCGGCACGACAACGGCCCAATCAGATCATTGAGACGCCGCGCTCTCGCGGCTGCGCGCCGCCGCCAGCCCGGTGCGGCTTTGCACGCCCCACTTGCGCCGCCCGAGCAGGAAATGCAGCCAGCCGAGCGCCGCGCCGCTGTGGCGCATCAACTGGAACGAAAACGGCTCGAAGACGGCGGCAAGGAACGCCATGCCGAAACTCGAGTGCGTGCGGTCGCCGCTCCAGCGCCGGTATAAATGTACGGAGTACAAATGAAACGCGAGGTCGATCGCGATCTTGCCGACGATCACGCCCAGCACCGGCAGCACGATCGTAAAGCGGCCGTCGAACAAGAAGCCGATCAACAACGCGAACGCCGTCAGTCCATAAATGGGCTGCACGGTGTCGAACGCCTTCACGGGCAGCATCATGAGGCCGAGCTTGCCGTACTTGCGGTTGCCCGTCATGTCGCGATACCAGTACTGCGTTTGCAGGAAGCCCGCGAACCAGCGGCGGCGCTGACGCAGGAAGGTCGTGAGCGTGCCGGGCGCGTCGGTGCGCGCGCGGGCGGTGCCGAGCACGCGCACGTCCCAGCTTAAGCCCTTGCGCGCCGAATAACGTCGCAACCGGTGAATCAGTTCGTAGTCCTCGACGAGGCAATCCGCATCGAAGCCACCCACGGCCATCACGGCGTCGCGGCGAAAGCCCGCAAACGCGCCCGAGATCAGCAGCAGGCTGTCGGCGCGCATCCACGCGAAGCGCGAGATGAAATTGCGGATGTACTCGTAGGTCTGGAACCACTGGAAAAAGCGTCCACTGAGCGTATGGTCGCAAACCGGCGTGAGCAGGCCCGCCGCCGCGACCAGTGCTGGCTCGCGGCCAAACGCGCTCGCCATCGCGGCGCATGCGTCGGGTTCGAGCAGCGTGTCGGCGTCCACGGTCATGACCGTTTCCGTTGCGATCGCAAGCAACGCCGCGTTGAGCGCGCGCGCCTTGCCGCCATGCGCGAGCTTCAGCCAGCGCAGATTCGGATACTGCGTCGAAGGCGCGCTCAGTTGCCCAACGCCTGGATCGACCAGGCCATAACGCTGCGCGAGCAAGGCAGCCGTGCCGTCGGTCGAGCCGTCGTCGGCAATCACGATCTGCTGCGGCGCGCGGGTTTGCGCGAACAGCGCGTCGAGCGTGATCGGCAGCACGGCCGCTTCGTTGTGCGCGGCGACGATCACGCCGAGCGTCGGCAGCTTCGCCGCGCCTGCAGCCGCGGGCGCTGCCGCAGGCGCAAGCAGCACGCGCGCCTTCCAGGCGACGAACAGCAGCAGCACCGTGTCGTAGACGACATAGGCAATGCCCGTGGACCACGCGACCACGCCTTGCAGGAAGAACGCGCGCGCGAACAGCACGAACCAGAGCGCCATGACGCCCAGGTGGATCGCGATGCTCGCGAACGGCGTGGGAGGCGGCACGAAGCGCGGCGACGTGCGGGCGAGCGCCTCTTCAAGCGTATTTTTCAAGTCGTACCCTTACGTGTTGCTCACGGCATCATCCGGCGCAGCACCGAATGACGATCGATCCATTGATGCTTGAGCGCGCCCGCAATGTGCAGTGCGAGCACGCCATAAAGCGCATAGCTGCACGCCGTGTGCAGCGCGCCGAACTGGTTGTGCAACTGTTCCTTCGTGGCCGCATCGAGGTTCATGATGAAGCCGATGCGCGGCCATTGCACGAGGCCGAAGAGATACATGGGATGCGAGGCGGCGGCGACCCATGCGGAGTCGTGCAGCCAGCCGGAAAGCGGCATCGCGAAGATCAGTACGTAGAGCGCGACGTGCGCGGCGTGGGCCGACGCGCGCTCCCAGCCCGGGAATTCGGCGGGCAGCGCCGGCGGCCGATGCGTGAGACGCCACAGCACGCGCAGGATCGCCAGCCCGAGCACGGTGATGCCGATCGACTTGTGCGTATCGATCACGAAGCGGATGGCGGTGTCCGAAAGCGCGCCGTCGGGCAGCAGCGCGGCAGTCAGGCCCAGCGCGACGTTCGTGAGGATCAGTAGCGCGATCAACCAGTGCAATAGCACGGCAACGCGCGTGTACTTCTGCGCGCCGGCGGCGGCATCGACAAACGGGGTTTCGGCGGAAAGGGAAGTTTTCACGTGGGCTTGGCCGTTGCGGATCAGTAGGGAAAACGCCCGGCGCGGCATTTTTATTCCCGCCGCGCGTGGTCCGCCGGCGGGATTGCGCAATGCTGCCCACACGGCGACTCGCGCATTATGCCCCCTCGTCCCTGACGCTGCAGAATCCGCTAGATGGCGGTTCTGCCAGCTTGGCGGCGGCCGGCCGTCATGCGGCGCCCCTCGAACTGCCGCGCGTAAAAGAAAAAACCGGAACGGGTCGTGCAACCCGTTCCGGTTCTCTGGCGGCTTCGACGGCTTACTTGCCGCTGCCCGCCTGCTTTTCGATCTGCGCGCCTACTTCGGCGTCGATCTGCTTCCAGTAGTCGAACACGCGCTCGCGCACGGGGCTGCCCACGCCGCTCAGGCTCGCCACCACCTGCTGGATCAGCGCCTCGCGCTGCTTGTCGTTGTAGACGTTGCGAACGAGATCGTGCGCCTGGCCGAAATCGTCGTCTTCCGCATGCAGCGAGTAGGCGCTGCGCACCATGTCGCCGTCGGCTTCCCAGCCGTCGTCCGCCGCGCCCGTCGTATCCGCCCACGGACGGCCGAAGCTGTTCGGCACGTAAGTCGGCGCGTTGCCGCTATGTTCGTAGGTCATGTTGCCGTCGAACATGTAGGTCTGCACGGGCACCTTCGGACGATTCACCGGCAGCTGGTTGAAGTTCGTGCCGATACGCGCGCGCTGCGCGTCGTTATAGGCGAACGCGCGGCCCAGCAGCATCTTGTCCGGCGAGAGGCCGATGCCCGGCACCGTGTTGCCCGGCGAGAACGCGGCCTGCTCGATCTGCGCGAAGAAGTTCTCCGGGTTGCGGTTGAGCGTCATCGTGCCGACCTTGATGAGCGGATAGTCCTTGTGCGACCACGTCTTCGTGAGATCGAACGGATTGAAGCGGTACTGCTTCGCCTGGGCATACGGCATGACCTGCACGGAGAGCGTCCACGACGGAAATTCGCCGCGCTTGATCGCATCGAACAGATCGCGCCGGTGGAAGTCGGCGTCCTCGCCCGCCATCGCCGCGGCTTCGGCGTTGGTGAAGAACTGCATGCCCTGGTTCGTGTGGAAGTGATACTTGACCCAGAACTTCTCGCCCTTCGCGTTCACCCACATATAGGTGTGCGAGCCGTAGCCGTTCATGTGGCGCCACGTTTTCGGCAGGCCGCGCTCGCCCATCAGATAGGCGACCTGATGCGCCGACTCGGGATTGTTGGTCCAGAAGTCCCACTGCATCTGGCCATTGCGCAGGCCCGAGTCGGGCAGACGCTTCTGGCTGCGGATGAAGTGCGGGAACTTCATCGGGTCGCGCACGAAGAAAACCGGCGTGTTGTTGCCGACGAGGTCGTAGTTGCCCTCGGTCGTGTAGAACTTCAGCGAAAAGCCGCGCACGTCACGCCAGGTGTCGGGGCTGCCCATTTCGCCCGCGACGGTCGAAAAGCGCGCCAGCATTTCCGTGGCCGCGCCCTTCTGGAACAAGGCGGCCTTCGTGTAGCGCGACACATCCTCGGTGGTCTTGAATTCGCCGAATGCACCGGCGCCCTTCGCGTGCGGCTGGCGCTCGGGCACCTTCTCGCGGTTGAAATGCGCCATCTGCTCGAGGAAGTGCACGTCGTGCAGCACGATCGGACCGTCGGGGCCGATCGTGAGCGAGTTACGGTCGCTGATAGCCGGCGCGCCCGTGCTCGTCGTGGAATGACCGGCAGACTTGTCGTTCGATGCACCCATTACCGCTCTCCTGATGGATTCGCGCATGGCGGCTGCGCGCACCGCGCCCGCTCGACTGCGAAAGCAGGTTCGCGCCGCAGCCGGGGCCGCCACCGCTAGATTTGGGGGACCAACCCGGGCTGCGCGGTGCCAACCTTCGACACCAGCGCTCGCCCGAGGGAAAGGCCATTTTGCTCGCAGACGCGAAGCGCTGCGCTCAAGCGGTTCACGTGCTGCGCAGCCGATTGGGACGTCTGTCCCCGTGTTGGAAATTTCCACCCAAAATCAGGCGTTTACATAATTGTTGCGACGCACAAAAACTTCTTGACACGATTTATGGATCGGTTACCATGAACTCGATTGCTGCATCGCACAAAACCTTCTCTGCGCGAACCGGTGATCGACCCGAAAGTTTATTTTCGCAACCGAAACCGACGCGTAGCGTCCCCCCAAAAGGAAAGAGACATGAACCTGCCGACCCCCGAACAGTTCGCCGCCAACCAGAAAGCCGCTCTCGAGGCCCTCTTCGGCCTGACGAGCAAGGCATTCGAAGGCGCGGTCAAGCTCGCCGAACTCAATATCGAAACGGCTCGCTCGGCGTTCGCCGAAGGTCAGGAACAAGCCCAGCGCGCACTCTCGGCCAAGGACCCGCAAGGTTTCTTCGCCGTGCAGGCCGGCTTCGCCCAGCCCGCCGCTGAAAAGGCACTGGCCTATGGCCACAGCGTCTACGGCATCGTTTCGGCCACGCAAGCCGAATTCGTCACCGCCGCCCAGTCGCAGTACGAAACGCAGCAGCGCGCGCTCGAAACGCTCGTCGACAACGCCGTGAAGAACGCCCCGGCCGGCTCGGAAGCCGCTGTCGCCGCGATCAAGTCGGCGCTGAACGCCGCCAACAACGCGTATGCGTCGGTGAACAAGGCTGCGAAGCAGGCTGTGGAATTCGCGGAAAGCAACTTCGACGCCGCCGGCAAGGCCGCGACGAAGGCCGTCGCGCAAGCTTCGGCGCGCGCCGCCAAGCAAGCTGCGTAAGCGTTACGCGTCACTTTCCGCTGGCGGGAGCAACCGCTGCCGCCAGCCGGACTGAAGACGGGCGTGGACCTCGTGCAATGCGAGTTCCACGCCCGTTTGCTTTTGGCCGGTCTGGCGCGGTGCGAACGCAGATATCGGCGTTACGCGGCCGATCGCAACAGCCAGCCGGCGCGAGCGTTCGAACCCATCAAGCCACGCGCCGCGAAAGCGTGCTCAGGAGCCGAACATCCGGCTCACCGCGCGCTCGAGGTGCGCGCGCATGGCGGTGGAAGCGCGTTCGGCGTCGCGCGCCTGGATCGCTTCGAGCACTTCGAGGTGTTCCTGCTGCACGAGCCGCTGCCGCTCGATCGACTTCACGAGCGAGAGGTTGCGCGACAGGTTCATGCTGAACACCATCTGCTCCTGGATGCCCGAGAGCGCCGTGATGAAGAACTGGTTCTTCGAGGCACGCGCCACGGCCATATGGAACGCGAAGTCGTCTTTCGCGCCGATGCCCGAGGTCTCGACGATGGTCTGCAGGTTGTCCCACTCGCGCTGGATCGCCGCGATGTCTTCGTCTTCGGCCTTTTGCGCGGCCAGCGAGGCCGCCCCGGCTTCCACCACCACGCGGTATTCGTAGCAGCGGCGAATGTCCGACAGCGTCTCGAGCGGCGCGAAGCGGCGCACGTCCGGGTCGGGACGCCGCATGACCGTCGTGCCCGAGCCGTGGCGCGTGGCGATGATGCCGTCCGCGCGCAGCTGGGCAAGCGCCTCGCGCACCGTGGGGCGCGAGGTCGCGAAGCGCTCCGCGAGCATGTGCTCGGTCGGCAGGCGCTCCCCTTCCTTGTATTCGCCCTCGATGATGCGATTGAGGATGTCGCTGTAAATCCGCGCCGGCATATTCGGCGCTTTCTGCTCAGACATGATCGGACGGTGCACTTGGGTTGTCAGGAGTGTCGTCAATTGTAAGTCATATGGCGGGCCGATAGCGTCCACCCGCCCCCGGCCAGCCCCCATTTTGCGGGTGTTTCCGCTCTTTCCGTCCCGCTTTACCAATTTGCGGCCAATTTACAGCCGCTTGCGCTTTTGCGCTGGCCAGCCTTACCGCAGCGCACTCACGCGGATGCGCAGTTCCGCTTTCTGCGTCTCTCCCGGCTCCAGCCAGCGCAGGCCGAGGCCGGTGTGAATCGCATCGGGCAGCCCTAGCCACGGCTCGACGCAGTAGAAGTCCGAATCGGGCGCGAGCGTCCAGGTCGTGACCGCATACCACGACGCCGAACCGGGCCGGCGCAGATCGATTTCGATCGCGCGCTGCTGCGACGGCATTTCGATGCGCACGGGCACATCCGGTTCGCCGTCGAGGCAATGAAAGCGGTCGATGATCTGCGCGTCGTCGAAGCGGTAGTGCGTCTCGCCCGGCGCGGCCTCGGCCGTCGTGCCGTCCGGCAACTGCCGGCGATGGCCATTGCGCGGCAGCGCGATCGTCGCCTCGCCGCGCTGCGCGTGCGGCAGCGCGAAATAGAAGTGATGGCCCGCGTAGTACGGCAGGCGCGCGTCGCCCGTGTTCGTCGTGGTCAGTTCCACGTCGAGCGTCGTTTCGTCGGCCAGGCGGTAGGCCGCCTCGAAGCGAAACCCGAACGGGTACATCTCGCGCGTCGACGCGCTGTCGGTGAGCGTCATGCGCACGCCGTCGCCTTGCGGCGCGATCTGCGCCGCGAACGGCAGATCGCGTGCGAAGCCGTGCAGCGGAATGTCCCGCACCACGCCCTGTGCGTCACGCCACCGGCCCGCGCGGCCATCCACCCACTGCCGCGCGATGAACGGAAACAGCAGCGGATTGCCGCCGCGGATCAGCCCCGGCTTGCTCCAGTCCGGCGCGTCGGGCCAATGGATGATGGGCGCGCCGCCGATCGTCCATGAAAGCAGACGCCCGCCGGCCTGCGGCGCGACGAGCAGCCGCGACGCGCCGCGCGCGAGTTCGATGATGTCCTGGTTCTGAAACTCCGGCATATCGGCAACACGTAAAGGGCAAAGGTCAGTCAGGCGCGCGCAGCGAACCCGCGAAAGCGGGCTCGGGCAGGCCACGCACACCGGCGTCGATAGCGAACACCAGGCCGTCCTGCTCGCCGGGTTGCGGCGGGCAGATCGTCGTGACGTAAAGCACGTTGAGGTTCGCACCGCCGAACGCGCACATCGAAGGCTTCGCCACCGGCACCGCGACGCTGCGTTCGAGCCGCCCTGCGGGCGTGAAGCGCAGCAAGCGGCCCGCGTCGTTCGCGCAGATCCAGTAGCAGCCGTCGGCGTCCACGGCCGCGCCGTCGGGGCGCCCCGCGTAGTCGTGCAGATCGGCGAACACGCGGCGATTCGTGGGCACGCCGTCGTCGATGTCGTAGTCGAAGGCCCAGATCAGGCGGCTCGACGCATGCGAATCGGAGAGATACATCGTGCGGCCGTCCGGCGACCATGCGAGTCCGTTCTGCGTGCACAACCCCTCGACCACGGGCCCCGACAAGCCGTCTTGCGCCGTATAGCGATAGAGCTTGCCCGCCGGGTCGGGCGCCGCCGCGTCCTGCACCATCGTGCCGGACCAGAAACGGCCCTGACGATCGCAGCGGCCGTCATTGAAACGCATGCGCGCGGCCTCGTGCGCCACGCTCGCGAGCGGCCGCACACTCGCCTCGCCCGCCCGCGCGTTCGCGGCCGGTTCGTGCAGCGTCACGGCGAAAAGGCCCGTCTCCAGCGCCGCGAGCACGCCGCCATCGCGCGCGAACGCGAAGCAGCCGATGCGCTCCGGCAGCGCCCACTCGGTGCGGCGCGCGGTATCGACCGCATAGCGAACGAGCGTTTGAGCGGGAATATCGACCCAGTACAGCGCGCTTTCCTCGGCGTGCCACACGGGGCACTCGCCGACCGACGAGCGGCGCGCATCGTGCGTTTCGAGCGGCCTCACCGGCGGCATCGACACAGCATCGAGCGTCACTTCGTGCTGCGTGCTCAACGCTGCTCCTTCTTCCAGGCTTCGTACGCGGCAAGCGTGGCCTCGTTCGGCGGATAGGTGCCCGGCAGCGCCGCGCCCGCCTCGATACGTTCGGTGATGAAGCGCTCGAGCGTTTCCTGCTCCGTGGCGTCGCGCGCGACTTCCTCGGCCAGATGACGTGGAATCACGACCACGCCGTCCGCATCGCCGACGATGATGTCGCCCGGAAACACGGCCACGCCGCCGCAGCCGATCGGCACGTTCAGGTCGACCGTATGGTGCTTGCAGAGATTGAGCGGCGCCGAAGCACCCGCGCAGAACACCGGAATGCCGAGCGCCGCGATGGTCGCGCTGTCGCGCACCGGGCCGTCCGAGACCATGCCCGCCACGCCGCGCACCTTCATGCGCGTGGCGAGGATCGAACCCATCGAGGCGGCGTCGGTCACGCCACGGCAGTCCTGCACGAGCACCGCACCCGCGGGCACGGTCTCGACGCCCTTGCGCTGCGGATGCTCGGGATTCTGGAACGCGCTCAGCTGGTCGAGGTCCTCGCGCGCCGGGATGTTGCGCATCGTGAAGGCCGGACCGACCAGGTTGGGGGCGCCCGGCGCCGGTGCGGCGAGCGGCTTCACGCCGTGCAGGAAGACGTTGCGCAGGCCGCGCTTGAAAAGTTGCGTGGTGAGCGTGGCGTTGGAAACGTGGCGCAGTTGTTCGAGCGCGGCATCGCTCACGGGAATGGCGGGGGAAGTCATCGTGTCTCGTCCGTTGTCGTGTGTCGTGGTGCGCGTGGCGCGGGCGGCGGCTCGAAAAACTGTCGAGCGGATGGGTCGCATTGTTGTAATACAACGCGAAAATTGTCAACCCGCCATTGCGTGGCGGGCTACCCCAGGATGTATGACGACTAGTCTTCGGACGGGCGCGAGATGCCTCGTAAGATTCGGTTGGCGCCGCAGGTAACGATACGACCCAAGTCAACAAATGCCCGCCCAGAAGCCGTGCCGGGCGTCCGACCCCGATCTGGCACCAGGGAAATCCCCAGCGCCCCAAGATTTGCTTTACAACTTTGGTCCAAATAGAATGATGTCTTACATGAAGGGCCCGATGCGCACCGGCACCACCCTTCGTCCCGGCCAGGCACAGCTCCGTGCCAGAGCCCGCCAACAGCAGGAGACGAGCAGTGCAACGCAAGACAATCAAGGGGGTGCGGTGGTGGATCATCGGCCTCATCATGATCGGGACCATCTTCAACTACCTCGCGCGCAGCTCGCTCGCGGTGGCCGCACCCACGCTGACTGAAACGCTTCACATGACCACGCAGCAGTACTCGTACGTGGTCACGGCCTTCCAGGCCTGCTATGCCCTCGCGCAGCCTGTCGCCGGTTTCGTGCTCGACTCCGTAGGCATCAAGATCGGCTTCGCGATCTTCGCGTTTGGCTGGGCCATCGCCAACATGCTGCACGGCCTCGCCGGCAGCTGGCCGGCGCTCGCGGCCTTCCGCGGCATGCTCGGCCTGACCGAAGCCGCGATCTTCCCGGCCGGCATGAAGTCCATCAGCGCATGGTTCCCGGCCAAGGAGCGCTCGGTCGCGACCGGCTGGCTCAACACCGGCACCTCGATTGGTGCGATGCTCGCTCCGCCGCTCGTCGTGTGGTGCATTCTCAAGTTCAACTGGCAGTTCGCGTTCGTCATCACCGGCGGCGGCGCGCTGATCTGGGTGGCGCTGTGGCTCGTGTTCTTCAAGATGCCCGCGGAACACCCGAGGCTCTCGCAGGAAGAGGCCGACTACATCCGCGAAGGCCAGACCGAAGCGCAAAAGTCGACCCGCGGCCGCCGCGCCTCGTTCAAGGAAGTGCTCAAGACGCGCCGCTTCTGGGGCATCGGCATCCCGCGCATGCTCGCGGAACCCGCATGGCAAACCTTCGGCGCGTGGATTCCGCTGTACATGGTCACCGTGCGTCACATGAACCTGAAGGAAATCGCGCTGTTCGCGTGGATGCCGTTCCTCGCCGCCGACCTCGGCTGCCTGGTGGGCGGTTACCTCGCGCCGCTTTTCATCCGCTGGTTCGGCTGCTCGCTCATCACCTCGCGCAAGCTCGTCATCACGACCGGCGCGCTGCTGATGGTCGGTCCGGCCTGCGTGGGCCTCGTCGCGAGCCCCTACGCCGCCATCGCCCTCTTCTGCGTCGGCACGTTCGCACACCAGACGATTTCGGGCGCGCTGTTCACGCTGGCTTCGGACGTGTTCGGCCAGCACGAAGTCGCCACGGCCACCGGCCTCTCGGGCATGTTCGGCTACCTCGGCGCGACGGTGTTCTCGCTCATCGTCGGCGCAGTGGCCAGCACGATCGGTTATAACCCGTTGTTCGTATGCCTCATGCTGTTCGACATCATCGGCGCCTGCGTGGCATGGCGACTGATCTCGAACGAGCAGCAGGACAACGCGGACAACCTCGCGCTTCAGTCCTCGCATCAAGTGAAGGCCTGATCGCCCTGTTCACCGGCCGGCGCCCGCGAGGGCGCCGGCTGTCGGCATTTCTACGTGAGGACAATCACAGTGAAGAAAGTTGCATTGACCGGCGCGGCCGGCCAGCTCGGCACCGTGTTGCGCAAGGGCCTGCTCGAACGCGGCGTGAACCTGCGTTCCGCGGCCGGCTCGAAGCCGCTCGAACCGCTCGTCGCGGGCGAAGACGTGATGCACGGCGACCTGCGCGACCCCGCCGTGGTCGACCGCCTGCTCGACGGCGTGGACGTGCTGATCCACATGGCCGGCACGAGCGTCGAGCGCCCCCTGCACGAGATCATCGAGAACAACCTGCGCGGTCTCGTCGAAGTCTACGAAGGCATGCGCCGCCACGGCACGAAGCGCATGCTGTTCGCGAGCTCGAATCACGCGATCGGCATGTACCCCGTGGAAGAGAAGCTCACGCTCGACTGCGCGTTTCGCCCGGACGGTTTCTACGGACTTTCCAAGGCATGGGGCGAATCGCTCGCGCGCCTGTACTGGGACAAGCACGGCATCGAAACCGTGAACGTGCGCATCGGCAGTTGCCTGCCGAGGCCCACCGAGTTCCGTCAATTGAGCACGTGGTTCGGCCACGAGGACCTGTTCCATCTGGTCGACCGCGTGATCAATGTCGATGAGATCGGCTTTGCCGTGGTGTGGGGCGTGTCGAACAACACGCGCAGCTACTGGATTCAGGAAGGCGCGCACGACGACGCGAAGCGGCTTGGCTATGAGCCGAAGCAGAATTCGGAAGACTGGGCGGCCGAGATTCTGGCGCAGCAGAACCCGCTCGACGCGACGGCGCAGCGGTATCAGGGCGGCAGTTTCGCCAGCTTCGATTTCACGCCGGTGGAGCAGCGCGGCAAGCGGTCCTAGTTCGCCGCTTTTCCGGTGTTTGCGTTTTAGCGCCCCCTGGGGCGCTTTTTTTTGGTTCTTCGCGGGTGTAGTGGGGGTCTCTGGGCAATTGGCGAGCAAGAAAAGGTCTGGCTACGGAAACTTTGAAAACACACAACGCGTTGCTTCCGGCAAACATTGCCTGCAGGCACCATGACCAGGCGAACCGTTCAATATACCGATTCCATACCCGGTGGTCGGTGCTTAAAACGTCGGTGCACCCAGTAATACTGCTCGGGAAATTTCACGACCTGTTCCTCAAGGAACGCATTCATGCGGCGCGCGTCGGCTACATCACTCCCTGATGGGAAATCCGTGAGCGGATCGAAAATCGTCAACTTATACCCTTGACAATTCGGAAGCACCTCAGTCACGAAGGGAACAACCCGCGCGCGCCCCAGTCTCGCGAGACGCGAAACGGCTGTGAGCGTGCAGGCGGGAACGCCAAAGAAAGGGACAAAGGCAGAGTTTTCAACGCCTTGGTCCATATCCGCCGCGAGCATGACCGGTTTGCCGGAACGCAACAATTGCACGATCTTTCTGGCACTTGTCGCGCGCTCGATCATCTCTGCGCCGAATCTGCCGCGTTGCCGCCTGGCAAGGTCGCATAGGGCTGTGCTTGACATACGTGTGTACAGTGAGGCGACCGGGAGGTGCGTCGAGTAGAGCATGCAGCCGACCTCTATGCCCACAAAGTGAAAACCCATAAAGATGGTGGGCGGGGCTGTATCGTCATGGAGATTAATTTTGCTTTCGATCTGGACGATATCCCGGATCGATTGCGCACTGCCAAACCACTGGATGCCTCGCTCGAGATAGCTGCGAACAACATGGCGGAAGTGAGCTCTTGCGAGCTTCTGACGTTCGCGGCTAGTCTTCTCGGGGAAGCAAAGACGCAAGTTCACCTGGACGATATGCTTGCGGCGGCTCGGAAGCGCATACAACGCAGTGCCGACAACCATCCCGAGCCTTGCGACGAATTTGTAAGGAAGTATGGAAAGCGTGCGTAGCAACGCCACGATGAGCGCAAAGCCGAGGCGTTTCAAAGATTGTGCCCTATGGGTGGTGAAGTTTGGAAAGCGAAGTCAAACGCCAGGCACGCGACCTTTCGGCTCGTCACTGCTTCATGGCGAATGTTTTCGCTCAAGATATCAACCGTGGACCATACAGTCCAGGCGCAATCATTGGGTTACGTGGACGACTCGCGAAGTTACCGATTGTAACGGGCGGCTTTGGTGCGACCTACCCCAAAGATTCTGGTCGTGAGTAATCGCCGAGCATCGACGACGCTGTTCCACAACTCAAAGGGGGTTTCTGCTGGTGGTGGTTGCGAATGACACTTCCACGCCGAAAGCGGATCTCCGCTCTGCAAGCCAGTGAACTGGCGGCTTCGGGTCGGGTAACGAAGTTCGCCGTCGCGATGTAGCTGGCCGTCCGCCGAGCTGTTGCAGATTTCCGGGGTACGGCCACATTCGGCCGTTCGGCCCTCCCTTAAAATCGTCAACGATGTGCTTCGCCAAGCGGTGGCACAATTGAAGCATCGGAATCAGGCGTCCAGGGTGCATGGAAACGGCTTCCGACGTGACGCCGCCGACCGTGGAGTTTGCGTCTCACGCGTCTTTTAGCCAGGGCATTTCGACGGGTGACACCACCAGATGCCGGAATTCGCGTTTCAGTTCGAAGATGAACCCGACCAGGATCATGGAGTCGGCATAGGGGATCGGGAAGACGTGAGGATTTTCCGCAGCACGCAGCGGGCGCGTGGGCGTGTCCGCCGTCGTCGCGGCGTTCTGGCGGACGCTTTCCAGTTCGTCAGCCATTGCCTGCCCACTTACTTTCAGGACGCGGCTACGCAGGTCGCTGAAGGGTTCGATGCGCGCACCGTCTTCGTTGTATTCGGGCACTTCATAGATGAACCAGGACATTTGCCGTTCCCAGGAAAAAGGTCACAATTCTAACAGGGGCGTAACCGATTATCTCCGGATGCCCATCCTGCTCCCGCCGTTCATTCGCCGTCCGGCGAAGGCAATGCAACGGGCGACACGGCGAAGCAGGTGCCGTAGTTGCCGTGTTTCCGGGCGAACCCGTCGCTGAAAGATAGCGGGTCCAGACGATGGCGGCTTGCCGCGCCATTGCCGGCGCAAGCCGCTAACAGCCGAATGGCGCAGAATAAGATCGCGGGCATGTTCAAGCGCGTGAGAGAAAGTAGCGACTGATTGCGGTCGTCAGGGCCCAGGTGTCAATGGCAACCTTGCTGTAGAGAGACAAAATGAAAAAAGGAAAGACGAAACTTACCCGGCATGATGCTGAGCGCCTTTTTGAGGGATTGCCTGAAGGGCAAGTGAGAGTATCGAGCCGGCCCGAGAACCCATTTGAAGCAGCGATGTTCGACGAGGTTAAGCGCGTCGACGACGAAACCAGACTTTGGAAAGACAACCTCATTACCCTCCCGATGGCAATCGAGTTGCCTGCTGGCTACGAGTCGCTGTCTCGCATGCGCGAGTCGATGGCGCGGGCATGGCGCGTGAGGTGGGTGAGGGAAGGTAAAAACCAGGTTGTCACCGAGTTCCCTGAAGGATGGACGGCCGTTCGCCCGGCAAGCGGCCCCATAGAGCTGCGGGATCCCTCCGGAACGGTCCGCGCCGTATACGGATGGGCCGAGGATGCTGAGCTCAGGATTTTGCCAAGGTATCTGGTTGAGTCACAGACGAACAGTTCAAGCGGACTAGGCAGCTTGCTGGTCCGTGATCGCGGGAACGGTCAAATTCTTGAACGGTCGTCGATCTGGTCTGCTCAAACCGGTACCAACCATCCCGATTGGACCAGGCTGTCAGAATGGCTCAACTTACGCTATCCACAGCATCTCGACCCGCTGCGGTACTGGGAAGATTGCGAGGAAAACATCCAGAACT
The DNA here is from genome assembly GCF_026343935.1 of Paraburkholderia sp. CNPSo 3076. Classification (NCBI taxonomy): domain Bacteria; kingdom Pseudomonadati; phylum Pseudomonadota; class Betaproteobacteria; order Burkholderiales; family Burkholderiaceae; genus Paraburkholderia; species Paraburkholderia sp. CNPSo 3076. The sequence continues at coordinate 242,530 of NZ_JAPMAL010000027.1, forward strand.
GAGGGACTTTTGAAGGCACCGTTTTCGCGTCTACTAAACCAGGCTTGGTGAACGCGAAGGCAGGTCATCGCCTCATTGGTTTTCAGCGTTCGGCCAGGAACGGTCAGTCGACTCTTGCTGACGACGATGGTGGATTCGTGCCCGTTCGTGGGACGCCGCGCGGCCGACAGCGGTCAGTCGTGAATGGGTTCAGAATACTGGCTGATGAAGCAACGCCACGTTTTGTACAACCACAATTCACTGAGGCTACAAATGGTTAATTCGTCTGCTATTGCGACAGTCTTTTCTGTCTATGCGGCAAGTGTCGTCATACCCGGGCCGAACTTCGTCGCAATCACTCAGAAGGCGGTAGCCGGCAGACGCTCCGATGCGCTCGCGCTTGTCGCCGGAATCGTGACGGTGAATCTGTTCTGGGCGACTTGCGCCATCCTTGGTATCGGAATGGTGTTCGCTATTTTCCCGTGGCTTGCTGTCGGCGTCAGGCTTGCTGGCGCGGCCTATCTGATCTGGTTCGGGCTACGGCTCGTTGTGTCGGCACGGGCAACCCCCTCAGGAGCACGTCACCCAACGAAGGCGCCTCTGTTTCGTGCCGCGTTCCTGCAAGGTGTCGCGACAAATATCGCGAACCCGAAGTCCATCGCCTTTTATGCGGCGGTGTTTTCCTCAGCGGTGCCCACCCACGTTTCCATGCCGACGTTCTTCGCGATGCTTGCTACTGTCGGTGCATCAGCGACGTGCTGGTACGGAGCAGTCGCGCTCGTTCTATCGCACGCGGCGATTGCGACGGCGTATCGTCGCGCGAAGGCATGGATCGATCTCACATGTGGAGGGCTCATGATTGCGCTGGGAATCCGACAGGCATTTCGTTAACCAAGCGCCCGGAACGGCCGCTTTGCGTGTGGGCGACCGTCCCTGGCGGGTCGAACAGAGCCCTACCCCGGCAATCCGCGAAGCGCTTTTTTTGAGGACCCAGCACGTCGACGTGCTGCATGTCCTACTGAACATTCACACGGTCAACTCGCCGTCACGCACGACGACGCGTCCGTTCGCGACGACCAGCTTGCGCCTGGGCCGTGCGACGACGGCATGCGCGACGCTCTCCGCCTCCACGACCACGAGGTCCGCACGCGCCCCGACGCGCAGGCCATAGTCGGAGAACCCGCAGCCACGCGCGGCGGCGTCGCTCACGCAGTCGAATGCGATCGCGATATCGTCGTCGCGCCGCAAATCGTAGCGCAATCCAATCAACATGGCGCGCTCGAGCATGTCGGGCACGCCATACGGCGACCAGGTGTCACGAATGCCGTCGTTGCCGCCGAACACCGTCACGCCCCTGTCGCGGCAGACCTTGAGCGGCGGAACCGGGCACGAAGGCGGCGCGCTCGTCAGCAGCGCCACGCGCAGTTGCGCGATCCGGTCGATCAATGCGTCGCGCTCGCGCTCCGGCAACGCGCCCAGACAAAACGCGTGACTCACGACCACCTGACCTTGCATGCCAAGCGCCTGCACGCGATCGAGCAGCAGTTTCAGCGTAAACGCCCCAACCTCGCCGGGTTCGTGCAGATGAATATCGATCGGCTTGCGATGGCGATCCGCCAGTGCGAACGTGGCATCGAGCGAGGCCACGGGATCGCCGTCGATCAGCGCCGGGTCGAGCGCACCGAGCACGTCGGCGCCGGCCGCCACTGCGCTGTCGAGCAGTTCCGCCGTGCCCGGCCGGATCAGCATGCCCGATTGCGGAAACGCGACGATCTGCAGGTCGAGGACATCGCGCAGCGTCTGCCGCGTGGCGAGCACGCCTTCGAGGTAGCGCAATCGCGCGTCGGTGTCGATGTCGACGTGGGTCCGCATGCGCGTCGTACCGCTCTGCACGAATGCGCGCGCCAGCGCGAGCGACTGGGCGGCGGCATCGTGGCCCGAGGTCCTGCGCCATTCGCGCTCGTTGGCGATGCGGTCGGTGAGCCGCGGCCCAACCTCGTTGCGATACCACGGGCGGCCCCAATTGCTCTTGTCGAGGTGCGTGTGGCCTTCGACGAAACCGGGCAGCAACAACCCTGCGCCGCCGTCCACGACCGCCACGCCCGGCTGTGCCGCGACGTGGGGTCCGATTGCCTCGATGCGGCCGCCCGCGAGCGCGACGCAAACGCGCTGGCCGTCGGCCAGCCTGACGTTGGAGAGATGAAGTGCGGAAGTCGTGAATGTCATGCCGATTCTCCTTGAAGCATCGCAGGATCTTATCGATTCGGCCGGATATTCAAAGATTAGATGTTCTACTACCTCTGCCCGCAAAAAAAACGGCGGCGCCGGTTATCAACCCGGCACCGCCGAACATACTGCTTTCGGAGCGTGAAGACTTCGATATGGACTTAGAAGCGGTGAACGATACCGATCGCGCCCGCAACCTGGCTGCGCGACGAGGACGGCGCGCTGTTCTGGCCGTCGCCGATGTCGGCCGTTGCGTTGATGATGCTGCTCGCGCCCGTCGTGCCAGGCGTGCCCAGCGTCTGGCCGCCCGCGCGCTGGTATGCTTCGACGAAGTAGATACCCGTGCGCTTCGACAGCGTGTAGTACTGCGAGAGGTTGTACTGTGCGTACGAAGCCGAGCTCTGAATGCCGTTGGCCTTGGTCGCGCGCGTGTAGGCGAAACCAGCCGCGAGGTCGAGCACGGTGAGCGGCTTGTAGTGCAGCACGACGCCGCCCGTGTTCCAGATCTGCGTGTCGACGAAGCGCGAATTCACGCCCGGAATGTACTGGACGTTCGAGTAGGCCACCGAGATGTCCCACTGCGAGTTGAACTGGTAGCCGGCCGTCACGGCGAGGCGCTGTTGCGTCTGTGCCCACTGGAAACCGTTGGTGAGCGCCGATACGCCCGGCTCGCCGGCGCTGTTCGCCGTCGAGTTCGCATCCCATGGACCGCCGCCGCTCGCCGCGTTGCTCAGGCGCTCGAAGCCCACCGCGATGCCTGCCGGACCGTGCAGATATTGTGCGGCCACGCTCCACGTCTGGCCAGCGCCGGTGCTGCCCGGCACGCCGCCCAGCGCGTACATGCCGCTCACGGTCAGGCCCGCGATGTTCGGCGACGTATAGACCAGCGAGTTATTGATGCGATAGATCGTGTCCATCGAATCGATATCGCCCGGGTGCGCGCCGTATGCGCCGGTCAGCCACGTGGTCGGGCTGAACGGCGAGAGCAGCGTGTAGTACGGCGCGTACTGGCGGCCAGCCGTCAGCGTGCCATAGTTCGCGTTCGCAACGCCAACCCATGCGGCACGGCTGAACATCAGGTTCGGAGTCGATTGCGCGCCGGTTGCCGAGTTATAGCCTTCTTCCAACTGGAAAATTGCGCGCGTGCCGCCGCCCAGATCTTCGCTGCCCTTCAAGCCGAAACGCGAGCCGGCCCACACGCCCTGCACCATCTTGACGACAGAAGCGCCGCCGGCATTGCTGCCGAGCTTGGCCGAACTGCTCTGATAACCAATACCGGCATCGACGATACCGTACAGCGTGACGCTGCTTTGCGCATGTGCGCCCAGCGCGGCGAGTCCAAGCGCGGAAGCGAGGATAGTTTTTTTCATCGGTAGTCCTATCTTTAGTCGTTGTGGTTTGATACTCGTTAAAACCCTGGTTGCTACATTGCCTCCTGTCCGGCAAGGAGCGCATCACCCCTGAAGCGCTCCTTGCCGAATGTGTCTCCTTAGTGAATCTCGGGTTCGCCGCCCGCGCTGGCGCACGAGCCGCCCACGCCGTCACGCTGCATGAAGTCGAACTCGCAGCCGTTGTTGGCCTGCATGACGTGCATCTGGTACATCGCGCCGTAGCCGCGCTTGAAACGCGGTTCCGGTGCGACCCATGCGGCCTTGCGGCGCGCCATTTCCTCGTCCGAAATCAGCACGTTCAGGCGGCGCTCCGGCACGTTCAGCTCGATCAGGTCGCCGTCCTGCACGAGGGCGAGCGGACCGCCGACGAACGATTCCGGCGCCACGTGCAAAACGCACGCGCCATAGCTCGTGCCGCTCATGCGCGCGTCGGAAATACGCAACATGTCGCGCACGCCCTTCTGCAGAATCTTCTGCGGAATCGGCAGCTGGCCCCACTCGGGCATGCCGGGCGCGCCGACCGGACCCGCGTGCTGGAGCACGATCACGCTGTTCTCGTCGCAGTCGAGCTCTTCGCTGTCGATGCGCGCAGCCATGTCGTTGTAATCCTTGAACACTACGGCCTTGCCCGTGTGCACGTGCAGGTGCTTTTCCGCCGCGCCCGGCTTGATCACGGCGCCGTCCGGCGCGAGATTGCCGCGCAGCACGGCGAGGCCCGTATCCGGCATGAGCGGCTTCGCGCGGCGATAGATCACTTCTTCGCTGTAGATCTCGGCGTCGGCGATGTTCTCGCCGAGCGTCTTGCCGTTCACGGTCATCTGCGTGCCGTCGATCAGCTCGCCGAGTTCCTTGAGCATCGCGCGCAGGCCGCCAGCGTAGTAGAAGTCCTCCATGAGGTACTTGCCGGTCGGGCGGATGTTCGCGAGCACCGGCGTGTGGCGCGCGATTTCATCGTACTGCGCGAGCGTGAGATCGACACCGGCGCGGCGCGCCAGCGCGATCATGTGGACGATCGCGTTGGTCGAGCCCGAGAGCGCGAGACACGTGGTCACGGCGTTGTCGACCGACTTGCGCGTGATGATGTCCGAAGGCTTCAGGTCTTCCCACACCATTTCGACGATGCGCATGCCCGTCTTTGCCGACATCTGCGCATGGCGCGAGTCCGGCGCGGGAATCGAGGCGAAGCCCGGCAGCGTGAAGCCCAGCGCTTCCGCGGCGCTCGTCATCGTCGATGCCGTGCCCATCGTCATGCAGTGGCCCGGCGAGCGTGCAATGCCGCCCTCCACGCCCTTCCAGTCCTCTTCGGTGATCTTGCCCGCGCGCAGGTCGGCCCAGTACTTCCAGGTGTCCGAGCCCGAACCGAGCGTCACGCCGTTCCAGTTGCCGTTGAGCATCGGGCCCGCGGGCAGGAAAATAGTCGGCAGATCCATCGAGATCGCGCCCATCAGCAGCGCGGGCGTGGTCTTGTCGCAGCCGCCCATCAGCACGACGCCGTCGGCCGGGTACGAACGGATCGTCTCCTCCGCTTCCATGGCGAGGAAGTTGCGATAGAGCATCGTGGTGGGCTTCTGGAACGGCTCGGAAAGCGTTTGCACCGGCAGCTCGATCGGGAAACCCCCTGCCTGCCAGATGCCGCGCTTGACCTCTTCCACGCGCTGCTTGAAGTGCGTATGGCAAGGGTTGATCTCGCTCCACGTATTGAGAATGGCGATCACCGGTTTGCCCGCGTACTCCTCGCGACTGTAGCCCATCTGCGCCGTGCGCGAGCGATGGCCGAACGACCGCAGGTCGTTCACGCCATACCAGCGGTGGCTGCGCAGTTCTTCGGGGGTCTTTCGCTTCTTGCTCATCTTGCGTTGCTCCAGGTGTTTCCAGTAAAGCCGCCGGCGTTGGCCTAGCGCTGCTCCTTCACGCGCGACACGAGCTGTGTCGGGCTGACGAACTGCAGGGCCACCAGCACCCACGCAAGCGTAATGGCCATGTAGATCATCGCCATGGCATCGATGGATTGCGGTGCACGCACGCCCGTCGAGAAGACGGCGTAGTACAGCGCCACCACCAGCGTTTGCGTGTCGGGTCCAGCGGTAAAGAAAGTGAGTTCGAACATGCCGATCGTGCGCACCAGCACGAGCAGCCCCGCCGCCAGCATCCCCGGCACGAGGAGCGGCAGCAATACATAACGGAAATAGCGCAGCGTGTTAGCGCCGAAAATGCGTGCGGCCGACTCGAGGTTCGGATCGATCTGCTCGATGAACGGCGTCATCACGAGGATCACGAACGGCAGCGCGGGCACCAGGTTCGCGAGGATTACGCCGGGCAGCGTGCCCGCCAGGCCGAACTGGTACATGGCGGTCGCCATCGGAATACCGTACGTGACGGGCGGCACCATGAGCGGCAGCAGGAACACGAGCATGGCAATGCGCTTGCCGGGAAACTGCGCGCGCGCCAGGGCGTAGGCGGCGGGCACGCCCAGCGCGATGGAGAGCACCACGACCGAGCCGACCACTTCGAACGTCACCCACAGCACGCTCGAAAGCTGGAAGTCGCGCCACGCCTGCGCATACCAGTGCAGCGTGAAGCCCTGCGGCAGCGGCGTGCCGAACCAGCGCGTGGCAATGGAGTTCACGCCCACCGTAGCAATCAGCAGCACCACGTTGAGCAGAAAGAACACCACGCCGCCCCAGACGAACACTTTCCAGAGCACATCGGGCAGGCGCGAAGCGGGCTTTGCCTGCACAGCGTTGGCGGCCGAAGCGCTGTGCTCCTCGCTCGCCTGCGCACCCGTGCTCAGGCCGGCCGCGTTGCGTTGATGTGCGGTCATCAGCCTTTCCCTCCGCTCACCGGGCCCGAGTAGAAGTAGCGCTTCGCGCTCAGCATCGCGGCCACGACGATCAACTGCACGAAGCCCATCACGATGGCGATGGTCGAGGCGAGCGAGTAGTCATAGCTCTCGAACGCCGCTTCGGAAGCCGCGATGGAGATCACGCGCGTGGGACCCGCGGGCGCGCCGAGCAGCACCGCCGAAGGGAACACCGAATACGCCTGCACGAACGACAGGCACGCGGCCATCGTGAGACCGGGCGCGAGCAGCGGCAGATAGATTTGCCGGAACTGCTGCCACGGGCCCGCGCCAAGCGTGGCCGCCGCACGCGCGAGCGTCGGGTCGATGCCCGTGACGTACGAGAGCGTGAGCAGAAACGCGAACGGGAAACCCGAAACGATCAGCGAGATCAGCACGCCCCAATAGTTGTGCGTGAGACGAATCTCTTCGTTCGTATACAGATGCAGCGCATGCAGCGCCTGCGGGAACCAGCCGTTCGGGCCGAAGTAGCTGAGCATGCCGTCGGCGATCAGCACGGTACCGAGCGTGACGGGAATCACGAGCAGCGTGGTGACGAGCTTCTGATACGGCGACTTGCGGCGCAGCGCGAAGGCCACGGGCAGCGAGAGCCCGACGTTGATGATCGTCGCGGGCACCGCCAGCTTGAGCGTGACGAACACCGTGGGCCACAACGAGAGGTCGTGAATGAACTGCAAGTAATTCGCGAACATGCCGCCGCCGTTCATCGGCCTGAACGACAGCACGAGGCCGTAGGCGAACGGATAGAGGAACATCGCGATGATGAAGCCAAGCGCGGGCGTGACGAGCCAGCCGCGCGAATCGCGCGGCGCCTTGGCCAGCGTCGGAATGAGCGTGCTCATGACGCACGCTCCGCGTAGGCCAGCACGTGCGAAGGCGCGACGCGCAGCGTCGCGCGCTCGCCCGCTTCGAATTCGCCTTCCACACGCGCCCACAGCTTGCCGAACGGCGCGTTGGCGAGCAGCAGCGAATCGCGGCCGCCGTATTCGACCATTTCCACTTCGACGTCGAAGGCATTCGCATCGCCCGCGTTGGCGCGCTCGAAATCTTCGGGGCGCATGGCCACGGAAATTTCGCCGCCGCCCAGTTCGCCCATCGGCACGCCAGTGAGCGTGATGCCCGACGACGACATCGCAACATGCCCGCCCTGCTCGCCCGTAATGGCGAACGGCAGCACATTGCGAAAGCCCATGAAGCGCGCAACGTGCAGATTCGAGGGGCGGCTATACACTTCCTTCGGCGTCGCGACCTGCTGCACGACGCCCTCTTTCATCACGACGATGCGGTCCGCCATCGAAAGCGCTTCGTCCTGATCGTGGGTCACGTAAATCGTGGCGCGTTCGAGCTGCCCGTGAATGCGGCGGATTTCCGCGCGCATTTCGATGCGCAGCTTGGTGTCGAGGTTCGAGAGCGGCTCGTCCATCAGCACGAGCGGCGGCTCGATGACGATGGCGCGGGCAATCGCCACGCGCTGCTGCTGGCCGCCCGAAAGCTGGCCCGGCAGCTTGTTTTCGTGACCGACGAGCTGCACGAGCTGTAGCGCCTCGCGCGCGCGGCGCTTCGCCTCTTCGCGCGGCACGCCCTGCATCTTCAGGCCGAAGCCGACGTTTTCCAGCACCGTCATGTGCGGGAACAACGCGTAATTCTGGAACACCATGCCGAAGCCGCGCTTCTCGGGCGGCAGCACGTCGATACGCAGGTCGTCCAGCCAGATGCTGCCGCTCGTGAGCGGTTGCAGACCGGCGATGCAATTGAGCGCCGTGGATTTGCCGCAGCCCGAAGGCCCGAGCAGCGCGATGAATTCGCCGCGGCGAATGTCGAGGTCGAGACCACGCAGCGCGGCGAGCTGCGTCCCCTCTGCGTTGGTGAAGCTACGGCCCACCGAATCGAGGCGCAGACGATCGAAAGAATGCTTCATGACACGTTCCTGACCAACAAGATCAACTACGTACGAATGGAACGCGGACGGCGCTCAAACCGAATGAGGTACTCGAACACCGTCCGTCCATTGCTGATTCTTCCTCTCGTTACTGCGACTTCTGCGAACCGACTTCGCGGTCCCATTTCTGGAACGCCGCGACCATCGCCTGCGCCGAAAGCGGCTGGACATGCGGATAGGCTGTGAGCCATTTCGCGTACTCGGGGCGGCCGTACTTCGCGATCACGTCCTGGCTTTCCTTCGGCGCCATCTGCAGCGTGATGTCTTTCACTGCTGGGCCCGGATAGAAGTAGCCGTCGTCATACGTCATGGCCTGCTGCTGCGGCTCGAGCATGAAGTTCATGAGCTTGAGCAGCACCGCGAGCTTCTCTTTCGAAACGCCCATCGGCACGACCATGTAGTGGGCGTCGTTCACCCACGTCATGTTGTTGAACGCCTGCACCTTGAAGTCGGCCGGCACGATGCCGAGCGCACGCGGGTTGATGTCCCAGCCCGTCACGGTCACGGTCATGTCGCGCGTGCCTTCGCCCAGTTCCTTCATCACCGCCGAGGTGCCGCCCGGGTAGTACGGCACGCACGAGTTCAGCTCCTTCAGGTACGCCCAGGTCTTGTCCCAGCCGTTGATCGGGTCTTGCGGGTTCTTGTCGCCGAGCAGGTACGGCAGGCCCATCAGGAACGTGCGGCCCGGACCCGAGTTGGCCGGACGCGCATAGATCAGCTTGCCGGGGTTCGCCTTGCACCACGCCAGCAGTTCCTGCGGCGTTTGCGGCGGCTTGGCGACCTTGGCCGGGTTGTATTCGATCAGCGGACCGGCCGGCATATACGACACTTCGAGGCCATAGCCTTGCGCCAGGTCCTGCATCTTGCGCGGGCCCGGCGCGTACTTGTCGAGCACGCCCGGCAGCGCGGCCTGCTGATCGGGCAGCAGCTTCATCCACAGGTTCTGTTCGATGCCGGCGGCGAGCGCGTCGGTGCCCGTCAGCACGAGATCGATGTCGGCGCGGCCGGCGGCCTGCATTGCCTTGATCTTGCCAGGCAACTGCGGCGCGGGCGCGTTGGTGTAGGTGATATTGGAGACGAGATTCGGGTTTTTCGCCTTGAACGCTTCGAAGGCCTTCTGCGTGAGCTGCAGGTTACCGGCCACGTCGACTATGTTCAGGGAAACGGGATCGGCCTTTGCCGCGCTCATGCCGAGCGCCGCGGCGGCCGCCACACACACGGCCAGCACGCTGGCCTTCAGGCGTCCATCGAACATCGCATCTCCTCACATCTGTTTATGGAATTTGTTCTAGCGCGACCATTCCTGTCTTGCCCAGGCCGGACACAGGATGCCGAACCACGCACCAAGTTGTCAAGCAACGTCAGGCTCTTTGTGAGACTACTGTGAGCCTCTTGTCGGACTCCTCCTGGAGAAAGCGCCTGCAAGGCTTCTGCAGGCGCTTTCCTGACCGCTTTCGCGGGATTACTGCTTTACCAGCTCGCCGTCGCGCAAACGCCACAGCGCGAGCGGATTGTCGTTCTGCAGTGTGACTGGCAGAAGTTCGGCCGGCAGGTCCTGGTAGCAGACCGGACGCAGGAAGCGCTCGATCGCCATCGCGCCCACCGAAGTCGAGCGCGCGTCCGAGGTGGCCGGGAACGGGCCGCCGTGAACCATCGCATACGAGACTTCGACGCCCGTCGGGAAGCCGTTCGCGAGAATGCGGCCGGCCTTGCGCTCGAGAATCGGCAGAAGGCGCGCGGCCATCGCGTAGTCGTCGCGGTCGATGTGCAGCGTCGCCGTGAGCTGGCCTTCGAGGTGCTCCGCCACGCGCGCGAGTTCGGCTTCGTCGCGGCACGCGACGACGACCGAGGTCGGCCCGAAGATCTCGTCCGACAACGCGTGCTGGGCGAGGAACTGCTCGGCGCTCGCCTTGAAGAGGACCGGCAGCGCGTCGCAATGCGCGTCCGTCTTCGTGCCTTCGGCCAGATTCTCGATGCCCGGCAGCTGTTTGCGCGCCGCCACGGCTTCGCCATACGTCGAGGCGATGCCGGCCGTCAGCATGCTCTGCGAGGGCTTCTGCGTGAGCGCGGCGCTCGCCGCCTTCACGAAGCGGTCGAGTTCCGGCGAGTCGATCGCGAGCACGAGGCCCGGGTTCGTGCAGAACTGGCCCACGCCCATCGTGAGCGAATCGACAAAGCCTTGCGCGAGCGCTTCACCGCGTGCGCCCAGCGCCGCAGGCAGCACGAACATCGGGTTGATGCTGCTCATTTCGGCGTAGACGGGAATCGGCTCGGGACGCGCGGCTGCGATGTGCGAAAGCGCGAGACCGCCGCGGCGCGAACCCGTGAAGCCCACGGCCTTGATGGCCGGATGCGCCACGAGCGTTTCGCCCGCTTCGTTGCCGCCGCCGAAGACGAGCGAGAACACGCCTTCAGGCAAGCCGACGTCGGCCACGGCCTGCTGGATCGCGCGGCCCACGAGTTCCGAGGTGCCCGGATGCGCCAGGTGCGCCTTCACGACGACCGGGCAGCCGGCGGCCAGCGCCGAGGCCGTGTCGCCGCCCGCCACCGAAAACGCCAGCGGGAAGTTGCTCGCGCCGAACACGGCCACCGGGCCGAGCGGGATGCGATGCGCGCGCAGGTCCGAGCGCGGCAGCGGCTTGCGCTCGGGCAGAGCCGAGTCGAGCACGGCGCCGCACCAGCGGCCGTCGCGTACGAGCGATGCGAAAAGACGCAGCTGGCCGACCGTGCGGCCGCGCTCGCCTTCGAGGCGCGCCTTGGGCAGCGCCGATTCGAGATGCGCGCGCTCGATCAGCGCGTCGCCGATGCCGAGAATGCGTCCGGCGATCGCTTCGAGCAGGCGCGCACGCGTTTCGTGCGGGGCGGCGCGCAAGGCGTCGAACGCCTGCGCCGCGAGTTCACAGGCGCGCGCGACTTCGGCCTTGCCGCCGAGGCCGAACGACGGCTCGAGCTCCTTGCCGAGCGCGGGCGCGAAGGCGCGCATCTCGCCCGCCTCGCCGCGCACCGCTTGCGCGCCCAGCAGCATGGCTCCAGTAATCTGCATGTTCGCTCCGTTCAATTGCTTCCTTGTGCCAGATGCGCCGCTTATGCGTTGGCGGTCTGGGCCGTTGCGACCCGCTTCTGCTCGAACGCGAGCAGCGCCTTGGCGGCGTCGCCGATCGCCGGCAGCGCCTCAGCGGGCGACTGCGAGAGCAGCGGCAGGATCGGGCCCATGTCGGCGATGCCCGAGAGCGTCACGGCGTCATGCAGCACGCGGATGAGCGAGATGTTGTCGCGCAGCGTTTCGAGCGGCATGAAGGCATCGTAGAGGCGTTGCGCTTCTTCCGCCCGGCCTTCCTTCGCGGCCTTCAGCAGCGCCATGATGGCGTTCGCAGCGATACAGCCCGAGCCCGTGGTCCAGGCAGCCAGACCGAAGTCGCGCACGTGAACCAGCGCCGGACGCTCGCCCATGCCCGAGACGACCTTCGAGGCCGGCACGCTCTGCAGCAGGCGGCGCAGATACGGGTCGTTCGCCGGGTCCTTGCGCACGATGGCGTACTTGACCGCAATGAGCGTACCGCGGTCGATCAGGCGCACGAGCGTGTCGACGTCGACATAGTCTTCGCTCTTGATATAGAGCGTGAGCGGAATGCCCGCGGTGTCGGCGATGCGCGCGAGGCCGGCTTCGACGCCTGCGGGCGTGGTGAAGCCGGAGAGCGGCAGCACCATGGCCGTCTGGTACTGCGTTTGCGCGAGGATGCGCGCCTGGTCGAGCATCTTGCCGTAGTCGGGACCGATAGCCGGGATCACACGCGTTTCGGGCGCGGTGAGGTCGGCGAGCATGTCAAGCAACTCACGATATTCGCTCACGGCGACGTGGTACAGGTTCGCATTGCCGCCGTACAGCAGCGTGCGGATACCGCCCGCTTCCATATGGCGGATCAGCTTGCGGTTCTGTTCGACGTCGAGGGAGAAGTCGGGGCGGCGTGCGAGCGGCGGCACTGCCATCACAGTCGAGGCGAATTCGCTCTCGACAATCGGGGACACGTTCATGAGGCCTCGTGCTGGGATGGAGGGTTGTCAATAGCGTGCACAGTAGCATCGGTCCGTCGTAGTTGTCAAACAACTTGTTGCATTTGTTAGGGCTTGTTCGGGGATACGACAACCAGGGTCCGCCCGCCCTTGCGCGCCCGGAGCCGGCCCCGTAAAGGAATATTGTAGAATCGCGCTCCAATCGTGGAACCGGTTCCATTTACTATCCCTGCTCCGTGGCCGCCGCGGCGGATGTCACGCGCAGCGCTCAGGATGGCTACGCGGACACGGTCGAACCACACCGCGCCGAACTCATACAGAATCCCACAATGTCTGAATCTCCTCTCACGACACGCCGCGGTTTCCTACGCACGGCAGCGGTGCTCGTGCCCGCCAGCGCACTGGCGGGCTGCGAGGGCGGCAAAGCGCCGTCGAGCGAAACCGCCGCGGCAGCCAGCGCCGCCGCGGCGCCCAACGCCAGGCCCGAAGCCGGGCAGGCCGCGGCCTACAAGCCGCGCTTCTTCGACGCGCGCGAGTGGGCCTTCGTCGAAGCCGCCGCCGACCGTCTGATTCCCGCCGATTCCGAAGGCCCCGGCGCGCTGGAAGCCGGCGTGCCCGAATTCATCGACCGGCAGATGGACACGCCCTACGCGCACGGCGCGCTCTGGTACATGCAGGGGCCGTTCCAGCAAGGCGTGCCCGAACTCGGCTATCAGTTGAAGCTCGTGCCGCGCGACATCTACCGTCTCGGCATCAAGGCCGTGAACGCGTACTGCACGAAGGCCTACGGCAAGGACTTCGACGCGCTCGACG